>NZ_KL370793.1:287628-342677 GCF_000701565.1 Selenomonas sp. FC4001
AGCGGTGCCAAGCCCCGGGCACGCATAACCATCCACTACAAATTCCACGATACTACGCCCACGGATTTTACCCGCACAGTTGACTGCAAGGGCATCCGTGCGGATAATTGTGCGGGTGCGGTAACGATAACAGTAGACTACCCGCCCGCCCCATCTCCCGGAACAACCACGCAGGAGCGAATCATATACCTCCAGTTCCGGGAGAATCTGTCGCAGGGCGAACTGGCGGCGGCGGGTAATACCAGCAAGGCTGCCATCAGTAAGGTGGTAAATAATTGCCACTCCGTGTTCTGCATGGATACCCTAAAAGCCTTTAGCAATTACTTCGGGCTCCCGTATTACTTCATAGGAGCCTATGACCAACTTCCCGATAACACTATTCCCGAACAATTAAAAAAGGGCCGACTCTACCGGCTTATGACATTGGATGAGGCCGCCGCCTTTTTCGGTGTATCCCGCAAAACGTATCATAAATGGGAGCATGGCAGGATAGGCTCCAGCGACAAAGCAAAGCACCCATCTCCGGATAAACTGGCAGAGTGGGCGGCCGTTTTCAGATAAATATTATACTACTTATAAAAGTAGAAATATAAGTAATATAATCATAGCACAAAAGCCCCGGAACTCAGTAGCAAATCGCTATCGAGTTCCGGGGCTGATTCATATTTAATTATAAATCACGCTTCGGCGGCGGCCTTCTCCAGCACAACTTTCAGCACATACATGCCGATGTTGATGGCGGCGGGTACGACAAAAGCATCGCGAATCTTACACCAGCCTGTTTCGGTCGGCGCATCGGCCTTGCACTCTGCGATAACCCGGTCAGCGGCTGCCTGCAGAAGGGCAATGCCTTCATTGGTCAGCCATTTGATAAACTCATCCTTAAGGTTCTTGCCTACGGCTTCAACCTGCAGCGCTTCCACCACGGCGTCACGAATTTCAGTCCACTTGCTCATAGTAAATTCCTCCAATCGTTCGATAATCGTTTGAACAATATAACCGGCAATAACCAAAAGCCCCGTAAATAAAGGGCTCATGGCTATTTAACTAAATTAAAAATCGTTCGAATTTAAGTTAATTCGTTAAAAGTTGAGTTAAACGAGTTAACTAATTGCCTGCTCGTAATCAGTCACACCACGAGCAATGGCACGGGCATAATCGTCGACCTGGAACTTCAGCAGGGCGGCATCTTCCTCATTACTGATGAATGCCAGTTCAACCAGGCAGGCCGGCATGTCAGTATTTCTGACAACGTAGAAATTGGCCTCCTTCAGCCCTCTATCAGGGAAGTCCGGGTCAATCTCAGCGAATGCGCCGACAATCTGGCGCTGGATGCATCCGGCGATATCTCGGCCGCCCACACTGCCGGGGAATGAGAACGTCTCCACCCCGCGTGCAAACTCAGACGCCGCACTGTTACAGTGAATGCTTACGAACACATCAGCTCCCCAGTCATTCGCCGTGTCCGTGATTTCAGACAGGCTATCAGATTGGAGAGTCATTACCTCGAGGCCTGCTGCTATAAGATAGCCCTCTACTAAGTGACCAACCTGAGCGGCAATATCAGATTCGCGCAGGCCGTTACCGCACGCACCGGGGTCAGGGTTTCCGTTGGGGGCATGCCCCGGATTCAGAAAAACTTTCATTGGTTATTCCTCCTTTTCATCATAAAGGGTAACTTGGGGGGTAACTTGGGGGGTATCTTGGGGGGTAACACCCCATGATATAACCTCATCGTTCTCGTCAAACTTCGGCAGCTTAATTCGGTTTGTATCGCGCAGAAATTCATAGGCGTCCGGTAGATAAGCCTCGCAGAACAGCAATTGTTGTTTTAAGTCTAAACTCCGTAACTTTTTAAGCTCCACGCGAACCGCCCTCTTTCTCATGTGCCAGCTGTTCGAGTTTATTCTTCACACTGGCAGGAATTGGTACTCCACAATGGCTTAGATTCTCTGTAATACTCAAGCCTTCATTACCGAGCAGGGCGTACGTCACAAGCAAGCAGAAAATATTTTGGCCAATGGCAAGGTCAAGGTAATGTGCAAATACGACAAAAGTAATGAGGGCAAGTTTTTTGACGATGCCTCTTAAGCCCCGCTTGCTAGACAGTTTCGCCCTCGGTTTCATATACGCCGCCATTACACCGGTGATGTAATCAATCAGCATGAACATCGCCAGCGCTGTCAGCGCATCGTTCCATGCTCCAAAAAGAAAAGTAACCATTGTTCCTGCAACTCCTGTTATGCCTCCCCATGCCACTTCCGTGCGGCACGGAATCATTGATTGTAATACTGCTGTAACCTCGTTCAATTTTCACCGCCTCCGCAAAAAGGGGCGTTACCGCCCCAAATCCACCCACATACATATGAGCGCACCCACCGCCAGTGCTAACGCGATAATGCGCTCAATCGGTTTCATTTCCATTGTCGCTCTCCTGTGGCTCTTCGGGCTGTGTCTTGTACTTGACGCACTTTTCATTTGTGCAGTACCAACGCTTATCGTCCTCGCTATACCACATTTCATGCGCACAACGATTGCAGTATTTTTTCTTTGCCATGATTATTCGCCTCCCACAATCTTTTCGTAGTCCTCGTCATACTGGTCATCAAGTGCCTGTAAATCGGCTTTGAGGCTTTTCATCGTTTCCGTATCGCCATAGATTTGAGCAGTCTGGTATGCCGTCAGCAGGTCGGCTTTGTCGGCATTGTACTGCGCGTCAAGTGCCGCAATTTTTTCATCCGTAGTAGGTTCGGGAGCAGGTGGTGCAGGGTGAAGCTCTGCCCATTCTTCCTCTGTGTAGTAGCCATCGGGTTTAGTTTCCCAAACTTCAATGTTCCCATCTGGGCTGTAATATCTAGGCATAATCATGCTCCTTTCTATCAAGGCGTGTAATATTCAAACCATACGTAGCCATCAGCACCGTCACCGCCAGTATAGCTGGAAATACCACCTGCACCACCACCACCACCGCCTGTATTAGCGATTGCGTTGATACCTGCTCCAGAATACATTCCCGGAGCACCTCCAGTGCCACCGCCAGTGCCACCCGGTGCCGCTTCGCTTGATGATATAGTTTTTCCAGCGGTTTGCCCTGCTTCTCCATACATTGTACCTGTGCCACCTAATCCCCCCATTGTAATATTTTGTGTGCCATCTGGTTTTTGATTTCCACCACGACCGCCACCGCCTGTGTAAGTATTGCCATTATATGTTACAGATGAATCTCCGCCGTTTCCTGCCTTATGTTGGCCACCTAATCCACCTGTACCGCCTCCACCAATAATAACATTTGCGGTATCTTCTGCGGTCATGCTTATATATGCAATGGTAGTACCACCTTCGCCACCGCCACCGCCACCATTGTTGGTGCTATCGTGAAGCGCACCGCCACCGCCACCGCCGCCACCTTTGACGGTGATTTTATACAGCCCCGTCAAAGGTGCAGTATACGTGCCACTCGTGGTGATAATGTCTTTGTGATAGACCATGTTAGCCCCTGTAATATCCGCCTTACCGCTAATATCAACGGGCGCAGGAATATCAGCCGTGCTTGCTACTGCGCGGATTGTCCATGTTACTGTGCCGTCTGTTACGGTATTGCCAATAGCAGGTGACGTGATAACAAGGTCGCCGGAGGAGGTTGTGCCTGGCGATGTACATTCCAAATATAATTTGGCGCCCAGTGAGGGCAGGTAAACAACATCTTTCAGCTCATAATCCGTCTGTCTTTGGCGGATGAATCTGCCGTATACATCTTTGTGGGATTCAGCATCATCGTTGTGTTCCGTAAGGTCTGAAACCGTCAGATAAGCTGCACTATCTACTTGAATCTGAACTTCCGCAGCGTTACCCGTAACAATGTAGACGTCCATAATCTGGTCATCAATCGGGCGGCTCTGGTCGGGAATGAAGTCAACATAGTTGCCGCCATTCGTGTAAGCGTACAGCGTTTCAACGCCGTCTGCCCCAGCTTTAGCAAATACACCAACCTCGCGGGCGAAAAAGCCTTCTTCAAGTCCGCTGTTACCCACGGCAAAGCGAAGTTTAGCCTGTCCATTATCCGCCGAGCCGGAGCTAAGCGGTACATTCATCTTCGAAGAGATAAGCGCCGTCAAGGTTGAAATGCTTTGGCCTGCTGCCAGATTACCGTCACCCAGTTCAACCTTCGTGAAAATCAAAGCCTTACCTTCGGCAATAGACTCGGCAATAAGGTCTTGCCCTGCATTGGTAAGGGTTGTGTTTGGATAATTACTCATTTCCTGGTCCTCCAATCGTTATATGCTTATAGGTATAAACAAGCCCGCCATGATAATTATTGACTGGATAATCTCCTGTGAGATGCGGATCCTTCCCCGCCTCAATGATTGTCCTATGCGTAACCCGAACAATACCGCCCCAATAAAGTTTCTGCTGGACGGATTTCGTATTGCTTATATTGATGGTCAGATTGGCGGGGGCAATCACGCGGGCCAGCCGCCGAACTGCTGCATTCTTCCCCATGGCCGTGGCCGCCAAATCCAGCCACAACTCATATTCATCAGCGTTAAGCCGTTCCGTTACCTGCCCTTTTCCATAAATGCCATCCAACATATTTTGAAAGCTTCGGAAAGTATATGGCAAAGTAGAGTTGATTTTGGTGAGAATCCGCTTTTTCCTCGCATCCAGCGTATCCGTACGCAAGGGATGCAGGTTCAGCATATCCTCCCAACGGGCGGCGCCATCTTTATCGAGGTCATACACAAAGGTATTGGCCATCTGCTTGATAAGTGCTTGCCAGTTGAGCTTCAATTCTGGGTTAATTGCATCAGCCAACGCCTTGAACTCTTTCGCATTGGCAAGGACGTCGGGGAAATATCGTTCTATGCGCACTTCGCGCGGGTTCAAATCAAGTGCCATCCGTCACACTTCCTCTCACCGCCAGCTCATCAACGCCCAGCGTAAGATTTTCCTCGACGCCATTCAGCGTGGTATGCTCAATATCGGTAATGCCGCTAATCGCCAATATGCGGGTTTCCAGTTGTGAGATTCTGACTACCAACCCCACATTGCTGACCTGGTCTGTAGTTGCAACCTGCGTGTTCTGCCACGTTGCATTGAGCTCCTTAAAATAGTCATCAATGACCTTTTCAATCGACTCCCGATAATCCTCAAAGGAGCCTGCAGAGTAGGTCAAATGAAGCCCGATATCGATAGCTGAGTTAATGGCTCCGGCCACCGTCACAACATGACCAATCGGCGCAATCCCAACGCCTTCCCCTTGATGCCCTTCCGGGTCGATAAGGTTCTGCGTGCTGCTGATAAATTCTGCGGTGGGCGGCTCGAACTCTGAGGTCATGAACACCACTTTCACCGTGCCGCCACCATTCCAGACGGGATAAACCTTTACGCCGCCAATACCCTCGATGGCATTGACCTTCTCCCTATAATCGGCGATATTACCGCCGTAGGCCTGACTATCAAAGCTCGCCAGATATCTGGCCCGGAAAACTTCTGTGTCCTCCTCATCCTCGCCCGGGATGGTTACCTCGGTAAGCTCCGCCGTCTGCAGGCCCGCAATATAATCGATAGGCAAGAGCGTACCTGCTGGAACATTGCCAACGACACCTGCAGTCTCACAGCGCATTAGATACGCGCCTGCCGTTACCTTCTCAATAACCTCATAATTCAGGTCATCATAAGAAAACCGAGTGCCAATGGGGATTTCCAAACTTTCGGGCGTAAAGCCTGCCTTTACCACTGCATAAGTAGCGGCATGCGGTGTAAGCCCGCGTTCCTTTGCGCGTTCTATGAGGTAAGACCGTTCTGCGGTATCGCCGAAGGTATTGGTCAGGAAGTAATCACACATCGCATACAGGAGCATTACTTCAATGGAAGCAGGTGCGCAGGCATCATGGATGATGCTGCCCTCGCGCTTGTCCAAATCATCCGAGACTTTGGAAAGCATTCGGGATAATATGACTTCCTGTGTCTGATCTTCATACATTTATATCGCCACCTCCTTCTGCATTTCAATATCTCCATAAATCGACTGAATCTTGAATTTCACCAGTACATCGCCACGCTTCCCCTGTGAATTGTCCCTTACATAGCTGATATCATAATCTGTGACATCATTGATACGGTCATCCTGAACAAGGGCCTCTGTGATGCGCCGGGGAATCTCTGACAGCACATAAGGAATAGGCTTTCCGAACAAATCCTGCAGTTCAACACCATAATTCCAACTGTAGATGACATGCTTATACCGTTCCGTATTCAGTATCTTATAGGCGGCCTGCTGAACAGCCGTAAGCTTATCGACCAAGGTTCCCGCCACTTGTTCATCGGAGATTCTCATTTTATATGTCTTATTGGGCTGAATTTCAGCCGTTTCCATCAGCGTACCGGTATCACTTACGCTGGTATCAGGCAAAAGTGCCACAAAGCATCACCCCCACTGTCCACTAAGATTTGTATGGTCACGATTTCTCGATACCACCAGAAAGCTCTGGCCGCCTGCCTGCCGGAGCAAAATTACCGTTTCCCCAACGTGCAGGCTGTTATAAACCGTAATACGTTTTCGCCCCATATAATCATGGTTATGACTGGCGAATTCAGGAAGTCCACTACCTCCAGCCCGGTTCTCAGTGGTATGCTTTACCTCGATATCTACGTTGTAGTCCCGAACCGCATCGGTCAGCTCCAAGAACTCCTCCGTTACGACATCCTTTTGCTCAACGCGAATCGTCAGCGGACTCACACCAATAACTTCACCAAGGCACCAATCGGCAGGGTCGCCTGCAGCATTTGTCTGTTTTGCCATCTGCTGGAGTGTTTGCAGTAAATTTGCACCGCTCATCCTGTAATCACGTCTCCCTTCACCGTAAGATCCATAGTGTGAAGGCCATTATCAAATTTATGCTTTACTGTTTCCACGATAACCTGCTTTGTTAGTTTCATATCGCCCAGATTGAGGTCTACATAAATCATTGAACCTGCACGAACCCGCAAATCACCAAAAGCCCCACGAATGGAAAGCGTTCGTTTCACCCGGTTATGGAGCTTAAGCTTGGTGTCAGCCATCTGACCGAAGTTCATTGCTTTCTTAGGGTTGACAGATTCCGTCAGCTGCAGAACGCCCCAGCGTTTGATATTGGCACTGTCCTTGGACATCCATACATCCCGCTTGCCAGTCTCTTTGTTGTCGTAGTAGAGCTTTACCTGATTGTAGGTGTCCTTATCAATATCCGATGAATAAGCAAAGTCCTGCGCGGTTTCGGCATCGATAAGAATATCCACCTGCATATCCTGCAAGTCCTTAAGTTTCAGCTCCCCGAAGTCATCAAAGAACGCATACAGCTTGCCATTGTTTTCGGTCGTCATATCCAGCGTAGTTTGGATGATGTCCATGAGTGTCTTATTGGCCCCACGGTACTTTGGGATAACATAGCCGGTATCGGCCATATCTCCTTTTTCCTTTCCCACCTTCAGCTGAAAATCATCCGCTATCTGACGGATGATGTCGCTGGCTTTCTTGTTAACGAAGTTGTAAATGTCCTTGTTCTTTAGGTAACGTATCTGGTCATAAGCAGTGACTGTAATAATACCGTCCTTGCTCCGCTTCTTGATGAACACATACCCATAAAAGAAATTAGTGCCGCCGAAATTGGCCTGTACCTCATCGCCCTCATGGAAATTGAGTGTTTCATCCGCCAGTACATTAAAGGTGAGTTTCCCAGGGCTGCCCTTCCAGGTCAAATCCCAGGTTACTCCCTCCTGCACTGCTGGCCAGTAGTACTTATCGTTTTCCTTGTCATGGATAATCAACTGCATTTCCTGCTGTGTGGCAGAAACCGCAGCACCCATGGACGGCTGTTGTGTGGACATGAAATCAGCCAAGGTGCATCACCGTCCCCGGAATCATCGTTGCGCAGGGGTTCGTTATCCCGTTAGCCCCCATCACCGCACGCCAGTCAAGAGAACCATTGGAAACGCCTTTGACCGCTTCCCAAACAGACTTCTCATTTCGAATCTGCATAGCCGCAGGGATTGTTTTGCCAATCGCGGGGCGGGTCTCTTTAACTGTCAAATGCTTTTTGCCATTTTCATCCGTGGTAACTTCACATTCCTTCGTGCCATAGGGCTTGTACTGCTTGAACTTCAAAGGGCAGGTAACATCGAGCCCGTCCTTGGCGTCCTCGTTAATGCTGTAATCTTCCAAGGTCACATACATATTGGTATCAAAGAGCATGGAAAATGCCCCCGACATTCGGCAGATAACCAACTGCAGCGGATACTGGTTAGCCTTTGCCTGCTTGAACTTATCCAAGAAGTAGGATGCTTTCTTGAAGCTGAAGCTGTTCCCCAGAAAACTGCTGGTCAGTGAGTCAACCAGCGAGGTATCATAATCGGCAAAAGGATAACTTTTATTGGGGAGCCGGGCATCAAAAGAAATCTCTGTCAGCCCCGGCTGCTTGATGATATTTACTTCGCCCTCATTGATGAGGGTTACCGTTTTATTCTTTCCCTTGACCTTGATGGACATTTTGGCCGGCGGAATCGGCAGCATGACGGAATCTATGAAAAAGTAGTAACTCATACCGGATGCACCTCCTCAGCGCCTGCCTTCATGGCCTCAATCAAGCTATCATTCAAATAGGTCATCATGCCATCCACATCAACACCATTGGAAATGTTGTTACTGATACCGCCCATGTCGATTTTGACCTCAGCCGTCGTATAACGGTTGATGGCCTCCTGCGTAGCCATATCGCGCAGGTACTTCAAATCCTCTTCTGCGATATCCATGGCATCTGCCATACGACCGGTATTGCCCGCCGTATCCTTGGCGGCCTTACTTCCTTCGCCGGGGCCGCCATAAGCAGTACCCGGATAACTGCCGCCTCCACCTCCGGCAGAACCTGTCATATCCGGCATCTCAATGGTAGGAATGTAATCGTGGATGTCAAAGTTCTGAACAAAGTCGCCAGCGGCTTTGCTCCATGCGCCTGCATCCGCACGATAGCTGATTTCTCCAACCTGCCCAATACTGGTACCGAACAGATTATTTATCCCTTCCGCCGCTTTGTTAATCATCTTAATCAGGCCATTGATTTTATCAATCATGAAGTTTACGGCATTGGCAACTATGCCAGCCATCGTGCTAAATGCACTAGCCAAGGCATTACGCAGGCCATAGGTGTGGAGCGACCATGCGGCAAATACGCCAATAGCCACGGCCACCAAGGCGATAACCACGCCAATGGGGTTCAGCGACATTACAATATTCAGCAAAGCCCATGCCCCACGCAGGCCGTTGGTAACCATCGTCCATGCTGATGTCAGGGCAATGGCAATCGTTGTTCTGAGGTTGAGCAATGCCAGAATAGCCTCTTTGGCATATCCTGCCGCCACCATTCCCCATTCAACCAGCGTTGCCGCCGCTACCGAAAGCACATAACCATCCACCAAGAGGTTCGTTGCAATCCAGTAACCAGCATATATGGCAAGGCCTGCCATGCCGATTTCGAGGAATTCTTCCATGTACTGACCAGCTATCTGGAAGCCAGCCCCCAGCCAAGAACCCACATAACTGCCAACTTCTCCAATTACGCCTGCCAGCCACTGCATATTATTGATTAAGCCGCTGACGGCATTGGCTGCCACAACAAGACCAGCAACAACCAATTCCGAAAATCTTTGCGCACCGGGACTGTTGGCCAGCTCGTTGATTTTTAGCAAAGCGGGAGCAAAGGCCTTCTGCCCCGCATTTTCAATCTGCTGCCAACGCTGGCCCCAAGTCGTGCCCATAGACTGAAACTGGCTGTCGATTTCTCCCATATTCGTGAGGATGGCATTTTTCAGAATGTCTGCGGTAATTTCACCTTTACTGGAAATTTCCTTAAGCATTCCGGGGTCAATCTGCATGTACTTTGCCACCATCTGTTCGATGAGCGGGGCCGCTTCTGCGATGGAACGGAACTCATCCCCCTGCAGTTTCCCGGAACCGAGAGCCTGCGTCAACTGGAGGAGCGCATCCTTCTGCTGTTCAATGCCGGTACCACCAATAACGAAAAGCTTCTGAATCCCTTCCATGAACGGAACGACTTCCTTCGGGTCAGGAAAGGCTTTCTTGGCCGTCATGGCTATCTTGGATACTGAATCCGCCATCTGGTCGTAACTGCCCCGGGCCCTTTGGGCGGAACTGTATATCAGTTCATTAAGCTCTGCAGCCTTTTGGGCGCCACCAGCCACCAAGCGCAGGCGAGCCATAATCCCCGCATAGGCATCACTGGCTTTTATCAAACGCCCCGGCAATTCTCCCAGTTGCGAAAATACTGCCATAAACGCATTTGCTGCCACTGTGGCGATAGCAAACTGCCCTGCTACTCCCGACATAGCCTCCCGCAGACCGCTAAAAGCACCGCTTCCTGCTGTACGCAGTTTACCGCTTAGATTGGTAACCATACTGCCCAAGCGGCCAATGGGGCCCATTGCCATTTCCACACCGTTTGCTACGCCCATGGAGCCCTGTGCCGCCGCAGTTTCCATTCGTGTTGCAGCACCTGCTGCACGGTTGAACTTCCCAATGGTTTTATCCACATTGCGGTCAATTTTACCCAGCACAGGCGAAACACCGTCTGCCAAAGAAATAGCCTGCTGTATCGTAGCCATACACATCCTCCTTTCTATATTTTTCCGCAAAAGAATAAGCCCCCAACCTATGAGAGCTTATCTTTTACTTTTTCCGCCGTTTGGCCTTCTTGGCCTCTTCCTTATCCTTCTTCAACTTGACCGCAATCGCCGCAAAGACGAAAGCACGCTCGGGTTCAGGAAGGCCAAAGAGCTTACTGGGCGGCCAATGGAACTTGTGGAGAGCATAATATGCGATATTCGCATAAAAGTCGTCTCCCTCGATTAGTTTTTTGCTTTCTTGATTTTCTCGTCCATGCCGATATCAAACGAGTTGGCCTGCATAACGGCGCTGAACAAATCCTGATATTCGCCGGGGGTGAGCATCTTCTTGACCAAATCAGCGGCTCCCACTGCACTATACGAGGACTGGAGCTGTTCGCTATTGAGATTCGGATACTTCACGCAGGCGCAGATAAGCTCTGCCGCATACGCTTCCTGGTCTACCCGCATACGAGTCTCGCGGGTGCCCGGAACAAACTGTTTACGTCTGCACCGATTTGTCAGCGCCTCATTCTCATCATTCGTGATGGGAGAGATTTTCCAAGGCACAGGTTTGCCCCCGGACACAAAGCGGGGCGATGCCACATACTCAATCTCATCTGCTTTGATTGCATTTTCCAGCAGGAACGCCTGCAGATTTTCTTCTGCCATTTACTTATCCTCCTCTTAAACCGTCATACCATCCAGCTGTGCGAACTGCTCCGGCTGTTCGATATCTTCAAAGGTGAAGTCGATATCCTGCTCCAGCCATTCACCGTCAGCATCGTAATTTGCCACAATGGCGCTGTCGATGTTGCAGTCCTTCAAAATCGTCGTCTGCCGCCCTGCTGCCGATGTCGGGTCGTTGTTGGATATCTGCATATCAAAATAGGTATCCTCACCAGTGCTCTTGAGCTTGAGAAGCATCTGGTCAAAGAGGGCCGTATTCTTATAGATGGTCATGGAGCCGGTGCCATTAACACTTACGGTTTTATGGCCCTTGCTCATACGCCCCAGGATAGCGACCTCCTGCTTATCCTTTTCCAGCTTGGCTTCAAGGTTCTTGGCCTGAAACAACAGATAACGGTTGCCGTCAATCGTCACAAACGCACTCGCCATTTTTGCGGCAACAACATCTTTTGCCTGCATCGTGCGGATTGCATCAATAGCCATGTATGATTCTCCTTTCTAAGTAAAAGGACGGAGCTGCCTCCGTCCCACAATTCTCTTATTACGCGACCTCTACAGTGAGATAAAGCTTTTCCATGCAGCAGGTCGGCTGTACGCCATAATCCAGCATTACCGTGGTCTTGGCTTCGCCCTGCGTCGGAATAGGAACATCCTTCGGGTCGAAGTTCTGGATGGCACGGACGCGCTGGTACTCTTTGTGGAGCGCCACAATATCGCCCCAGAGAGCCACACGGCCGTCCTGGTCATTCTGTTCCTTGCCCAGATACGTTTTGTTGAACAGGCGGGCCACATCAATGGCAATCTGATCCAGCACACGGATAACCTGATTGAGGGCAAAGTCCTGATTTTTCTGCTTCGTGAAGCTCGTGAAAGTGTTGATATCCGTCAGAACCTTAACATCACCAACCACATCACCGGATACGGAATCCGCCACATTATGGAACATCAGCATGCCCGAAGTGATGGCCTGTTCCAGCTCCGTCTGCTTATACTTCGTGTTGATGGTATACTCACCATCATACGTTTTATTGGTGCAGGAAGCGTTAACTGCGCAGGAGGCCTCGGCACCAGTCAGCCAGTAAACCGTAGAGCCCGGCAGTGCGCCGGTATCCTTGACCGCATTCTTGATGGAGATAACGCCCTCATAATCCACATTCTCGCGGCCGTAGATGACCAGCTGGAACTTAGCGCCCGAACTGTCACGCATACGCTTCGTGAACTGGATAAGGAGCTGCTGAATCGTGTTGTCACTGCCTGCATACCCCATGGTATTGAAGTAATACGGCTCAATAGCATCGATGTATTCCTGATACTGCAGACCGGTAATCGAATCGCCATTGGAACCGCCCGAAAGGGTTACCCCTGCAGTAAGCGCCAAATCCTCCGTGCGGATCCAGTTAACATAATCGTTATCTGCAACATCATCCCAGGAGCTTACGCCCTTCTGTTCATCCACTTTCGCGTTGGTGCCATCAACCACCATATAGGTTACGACATCGAACTTCGTGGGGTCATCCACATTAGCCGTTACCGCAACCGTAATATCATTGCCGCGAATGCCAGGGTATTTGGCTCTGGCAATTGTGCCTGCTGCCTTCACAGCGCCATTGTCCAACCGCCAGAAGTATCCGGTCTTAAGGTTGAGGAACAAATCCCGCAGCGGTTTCAATTCATCCGCCGTGTAATCATAGCCGAAGTAGGCCATGCTGTTCTCCTGGAAATCCTCTGCTGTTACCGTGAACACCTCGCCCACAGGACCCCAATCCAATTCAAGGGCCATAGTGCCATAGCCCCGGTCAGCAATGTCCGTGGTTGCACGAACCTTGGAAACGAAATTGATATAAGTGCCCGGCAGTTTCTTATTCTGGAACAGCCAAGTGCCGCCACCAAGTGCCATTCAAATCACTCCTTCCCATTTACCTTTTCAACAACTTTTGCCGTCTTGAACTTATCAATGGCGGCATCCGCCTCAGCCAGCGTGTACTGCTTGCCATCCTCCAGGACAATCATCAGCACATCGCACCAAGCGCGGTATTTCTTGGAATTGGCCAGCGCCTCCTTCGTGTAGGTGGCTTCGGCCGCTTTCTTTTTATCTGCCATACTGTTCACTCCTTCAAATGGCCAGTCTGTATAAGGGTTTCCATGTATTCTTCCCGGTCGAGGACCTTGAACACAAAGAAATCATAATCAATGAAGAAATGCAGGACACCGTCCTGTACCTCATAATGGATACCTGAACCACGGGTAAGATTGTCACCGATATGGATATATTCCAGTGCCATGGATAAGGTATCTGCCACCTCCGCAAGCTCGCGGGCAATTTTTTCCCGTTCTTCCGGATGGTACTCAATATCGAGGCTGTATACTCTTCGGTATCGGTTTCGAATAACCAAATCCTGTGATACCGTCAATATCCGAATGAAAAAGCAGGGCTCGCTGAGCTCCTGCTTCTCTTCATCCACATATATCGTTGTTTCATTTCCGAAGGTATCCCTTAATTTCTGAATGATACCCGTGATTATATCATTGCCCATCGAATACCTCCCGTAAAAACTTATTCAGCTTCCGCTGCAGGATAGCTGGCGCCTGCGCACTAAGCTCTTTAGCGCTCTTGGTCATCATGAACTGACCGCGAACCCAGCTTTTCTTTAGCTGCTTGCCCAGCACCGGCACAAACCTGCCACTCTGCTGCCGATGGCCATACTCCACATACGAGGCATAGGACACCGGATTCTTTACCACTATGATGTAATAGTTCCCTTGGTGGGAAACATGTATCGTTCGTGAAAACTGCATGGGATTGGTCTGCCCGCCGCTTTTGGCCGCGCCCTCGCTCGTTGCTGTCCAGCCACGGCGAAGTGTCCCGCCATTGGTGAGCCTCTTGAGCTTAGGCTTGCCGTTCTTGCCCTTGGCATAAGTGCCATCGTTATTGCGGACGGCTTCAAATACGCCATCACCTACCGGTGTACGCTTGATGACTTTGGTCAGGAAGCGGGCTGCCATCTCCCTGCAGGAGCTCTCAAAGAACTGCTGCTTTTGCGATCCCGTCAGCGCCTGATTGATTCTGGCCCTGAGCATTTCCAAACCGCTATTATCTACCTTTGCCATCACGCATACTCCTCTGCCAGCTTGAGGGCAATTTCCTGATGTGTGGCATACACCTTAGCAGGGCCACTATTTTCATAGTTCGTGGTAACCCCGCATTGCGTAACCGTGATATAGCACCCCGGAGGAATAGCCACATCCGGTGTGAGGAAAAGCGTTATTCCCTGTTCAATCGTATCAGCCGTAACAGAATCGGCTGCCGCCGGTGCCCGGTCATAGGACAACCGGCAGGGAGCATCTTCAAGGTAAACAGTCCGTTCCTTGATATCCTCCCCTGTAGAGGCCCTTGTCTGTTCATAGCGATAAATTGTGCAGGTTCCATCGTAACGGCTCTCCAGCAGGCCTCTGGCACGCCTCAGCGCAGTTTCAAACTTGCCCATCGGTTACCACCTCAACCTTCTATATTGGTTCAACTGCGGAATATAATTCTTTAGCAGGGAGGCCGCAAAGGTTGCCTCGTACTTGGTAGAGCCGAAGTTTACCTGCGTATCGCCTTCCTTGATGGAAGTTACGTTTCCGCCCGCTCCATCCGCATCACCAATACCCTCATTACGGTAAAGGTCCATGGCCATGCGGTAAGCCGTGTTCTTTAAGCCGTTGGGCAGTTCGTCAAGGTTGCAGTAGTTCAGAATAACTTCCTGCACATCATCCAGTATGAACGTGAGAACGGCATCCTGTGATGTATCCGATACCGCCAACCCCAATAACGGTTTTAGCGCTTCAAGTTCAAGTGTCACCATTTACCACCTCCTTAAAAATGGGCATAAGAAAACCGCCTGACTGCTCAGACGGTTCACATACCCATAAACTTTGCAATGAACGACGGGATTGTAGAAATCAATCCCTGTTCAGTCATATTTCTCATTTTCTGCATCAGCGAATTTTCTACCAGATAGCTGATTCCTGTAGGCGTAATCGCAAAACGACGCGTGTACTTTATCCCTGGCCAATCCCTACCCGGAATAGACACCAAAGAAGCCCCTTCAACAAGTCCATCCTCCAGCAGATGTATCAGAATGTAATCCCAATACCGCTCGTTGATGTTCTTGTCAGCACGGAATTTATCCAGCGCCTCGATATTCGGGAACTGGCCTTCCTTCAAGCACTCGTACAGATAACTCAGCAACTGGTAGACAATAACATGGTAATCATTGGCTGCCATAACACACCTCATCGAATGCCACGTCTAATTTCATCCAGCATTAGCTCATGATCCAGTTTGAAGAACTTCTCTCTGGCTTCCACAATATGCTTTGGAGTTCCGGGCTTCAAGATACGGTCAAAACCATTAGGTGCTGTAATTAAGTAAGGCGTATACAGCTTACGCAAATCTTCCAATTCCTTTGGCAATTCCATACAACGCATATTGCTCACCTCAAATCTTCATATACCTTAAACTCTGTATAGGCTTCATCGTATTTTTTATCATCCAATGATGATTGAGCATACTCACTTACCCTACCTACATTATATCCTTGCTTTTTAAGTCTTTCAACGGCTTTTTTCGCTTTACGATTCATTTCGGCTATGTATTTTACATAATCCTCAGTGTTTCGTATAGGCTTCCCGCTATCAATATATTTGCGGGCTTCCAGCCAATGATAATACTCGTGAAGCAATGTACTCAGGTAATTGTCAGAAGCAGCATATGAAGATTGCATTGAGAGTGCTTTACGTTTATTCCCGAGAGCTTCATCCAAGAATATGACATTATCCAATGCCAAATATGAGGCCAGTGCCGGCTTCTGCATATCCGCATGACTGACGACATAAACCTTTGGCATATCATCCCTCTGGACTTTTAATATATCCAGTACCTGTGTAATCGCACCGTCTATATTATGCAAAGCTTTAGGCTTCAAGGTCACACTCTCTGATACATATATCGGATTAGTGGCAGTCAGGACACGATGCAGAGTTATTTCCCTGTCCCCGCGATGAGTTTTCACAGCCTGTTCATTATTAAGCTTAACGGGTGCATAATTTTGAGTTGTAGCAGGGTCTGGCGTAGTTGCACGAACCTGTTCAGCATACTTCTTCTCCCATTCGGGATAAGTCATATCCGCTGGCACCATGACACGCTTCCCTGTATCCGGGTCACGCGCTGCACGCTCACCGCTTATCCCTTCATCGTCCCCAAAGTAAGGAACAATGCAGGAACGGCACCAGCAGTGCATAGGCGGCGCATTGGTTCCGGGCTTATAGTCCTTCACCTTGTATACCTTGCCATCATGTGCACGGCAGGTTTCCGAGGTTTTGCGGTCAAGGGTAGCCACAAACTCATATTCTTCAACATCAAGGTCAGCAAAACAATCACGCTGGGCTTTTCCGCTGATGAAAGCGCTCTCCGTCATAACAAGGCGGGCGGCTGCAGATTTGGCAGCATTCATCCGCTTGGCGATGTTCTTGACCGCCGTATCGAGCTTATCGCCACGTGCAACGGCGTTCTGCATCTCCTGCTGGAGCGTGCTTACCAGTTTATCCTTATCCCGCCACAACCTGTCGGAGAAATTCTTTCCATCAGCGACCCAGGGATTTTTGACGATGGTATCAATGCGCTGGGGATTAACCGCAGACAAATCATAATGGACGCCCATGCCGGTATCTATCGTAAAGGCACTCCTGCGGAAGCCCTCGGTGTAGATATCCTTCATGAGCTTATCAAGCCCATCCACCTGATTACCGTAAAGCACCTCAAGCTGTTGCTGGAGTTGTAGCTTCATAGCCTCGAACCGGGTGATATGTACCTTTGCGGATGCGTTTTCGAGCTGTTTTTTCCACTTGTCGGTGTAATTGCTCTCACGCCCTCTTTTTATGTACTCTTCCACAGTCCAATGAAACTCTTTTAGCTCATCCCGTGACAACAGCTTGCGGGCATCGGCAGCCGAGATTTCATTGTTATCGCCCAGACGCTGATACCAGCGGGCAATTTCCTTTTCAATCTCTGCCATGGTCAGCTGGAACTGCCGTTCAACCTCATCGGCGTTATACCGTTCGCCCTTTTGCAAAAGCGCCGCTTCAAGTTCTTCAAACCGGCGCTGCCAATAAGCAGAACTTTTCATGCGGCGCTCCTTTCATCAGCCCAGCTTGTGCTTGAAGCAAACCATGCGGATTGCTTTCGGCTCGTAAACACGCTGCCAGTTCTGGGCATTGGCCAGTTCTGCGCGGCTTACAGTTTCCTGATTAGCACGAACAGCGCCAGTGAACTTGATTCCGCGCGGGTGCAGGATGAAGGTCTTGCGGTTGATGAGGTAATCAACGCCGGAGCCTTTGCGCTTCTCGCGGTCAAGTTCAGTCGGTACAAAGCCCACAGGAGAGCCGTTGCCGTACGCAATAGCGCCGTTACCGAACAGGTACGTCGTGTATACGCCGTTAGCTACCGGGCAACCATCGTCAACGATTACGCGGCGGCCCTGGTAGGTATCGAATTCAACATCCGTGGAATCGCGTTCCGTCTGGATGAGGTTCTGCTTCTTGAGGTATGCCTTGGTTGCAGAGTGCATAGCAACTGCAGTGAGCTGGCCCTGTGCATCGCCCAGGAGCTGGCAGGCATCAATGAAAGCGGATGCGGAAATATTTGCCGCAGCGCCAGTACCACCCGAAATATCGAGGATATGATCTTCCAGCGGGGTTACGGTGGTACTGTCAGCCGTATAGGAGCCAAACACACCATTCAATTCATTGATAAGTTCCTTCTGCATATCGCGGGCCCAGAAGCCAGCAACGAGGGAACCGATAGCGGCCATGGGGTCCTTGCCTGCCAGTGCGGCGGAAAGGTCGGTGGCGCTCCATGCCTTAGCGCGGCGGATGGTCGTGGACACATCCATCTTGCTGGTGATTTTAGCAGCGGTCAGGTCGGTGCCTTCCACCACGTTTTCAGAGTCACCAGTCAGATCTTCGAAGAACGGCATGTTATGCACCGGGGCCGCTTCACTTGCGAGGCGGTCAAACTCCGGAGAGTGCGCGATAATGCCACTCTGGAACAATGCGGAAAGTTCCATGGTTTTCTGCACCGTATACGGCGTGAAAAGTTCAGGAACAATAACATCAGCTAAAGTAGTACCCATAATTTAATTCCTCCTTAAATCTGTACCCCCGCTTCGGCGGCCATTGCACGCGCCTGTTCGGGGTTATCTCTTAACATCTTGCCCTGTTCCGTCAGATTGAAGGTCTCCTTCTTGAACGGATTCGTGGCGGGCGGGTTATTGCCCCCGCCGTTCGGATTGTAATTGGGGTTGCTGGCAGATGTGCCCTTGAAAAGGAATGCCTTATCCTTTTTCAAAGCTTCCACCTGTTCAGTAAGCCCGGTGACTTTTCCATCTTCACCTAAGATGAGTTTTGCCTTGTCGATAAGGCCTGCCACAATATCGGCGTCCTGGGCGCTGTCAGCGATAGCCAGCTTCACAGCAGTGTCAATCTTCAAGGCTTTGGCCTGTGCCTCAAATTCGGCCTTCTGCTGTTTATTTGCGGCCTGCAGAGCTTCAATTTCCTTCTTGAGGCCCTCATTATCGCCGGCGGATTTCTTCAAGGTGGTAAGCTGCTTGTCACGTTCTGCCAGCTGGTCAGTCAGCGACTTTTTCGACTCATTGACCTCATTGAATCGGGCCTTTGTTACAAAGTCCCCATCGAGGTAATCCTTCACTGCCTTTTCAGCTTCATCCATCTTGTCATCGGCAACACCGATATTTTTAAGCAATTCTTTGATTGTCATGGTAATTTCTCTCCTATCCGGTTTTTACGGTGGTAACCTAGCCACCAAAAGGATTTATTTTTCAGTTTTCGTGGTTTTCTTCTTAGTGACGGCCTTGCCTGCCACTAAAAAAGGCGTATCCGTGTTGATGCATTTCTGCACCAGCTGAATTACGCCATTTTCGTTTGAGGTTTTCATCACCGCCGAAATCGGGAAATCCTGCCCGAACTTTTCAGCGTACTCACAAAGCAACTCATACATCGTTGTTGTCACCTCCCTCATTATCTGGCGGCAAGTCTACGCCATAGCTGTTCATTGCCTCCATCTCTTCCTGGTGCTCCTTCTCGATTTGCTCCAGTTCCTTCTCCGCATCTTCCACAAAGGGGTGATTCTTGAGGATGGTTTTCTTTGAGACAATACCCACAGAGTTCTTGCACATCCCAGCCAGTTCTGCATCATTGCGGATACTGGTGCGCGTCCATGTCTGGATAATTTGCCCCACTTCCTGCCCATGCGCTCTGCAAATAGCCCGGACAAGCTCCGCAAGGCCTATTCTGAACTCTGTCTCCATAAGCCCTGCCTTAATCTCCAGCAAAGCATACAGGAACTTCATAGCCTCTCCGCTGGTGGAATCAATGCCCTGCTGTTGAGGGTCAATCCCCTGCCCGGTATCAAAGATAGCCTTACGGGTCAGTTCCAGCAGTTTATCGCGGGCCTCAACCGGAATATCGATGTTGAGGGTGGAAACACCGCTCTTATCGCCGTCTCCGGTAGAATCAACCTGAATGGATTTGTAGTATTTGAGGTCAGACAGGAACTGCTTCATATCCTGCCCGCCGTAATTGGTGAGCACCAAAATAACTTCCTGAATGTCCTCCAAATCATCCACAAAGCCCGAGAATGTCTTGTCGTAGGTATCGATAAGGCCCTTCACCGCGTCAAGGTCGCGGGTAGCAATGTTGTTATTGAAGAAGGGGATAAACGGAACCCTGCCCCAATTATGGAGCAACCTGTAATCTGCATCCGTCAGCCCCGCCGTGTAGAAGTCGGTGAACATGGGATAATAGGTCAGCCCGTCAAAGGTTTCATTGCCACGCTTGCGGAATGCCTCGCAGGCAGTATCTGTCCAATACTCGTAAATGTCCCATTCGTCACCGTTCTCATCAAAGTCCGTGTAGACTCGCAGAACTGCCAGCAGCTTCTTGTCGAGCTTGCGGGACCATACCGGGATAATCTGATAGCTGGGCACAACACCATAAGAAAAGCCTGCTGTTTCATCCATCCAGTAATGGAGCCATGCAACACCCGCATTGCTGGCGTTGATACAAAGCTCTTTGACCTTTTGGGCGTATCGGTCACCCAAGTCCTCTGCCACCGCCTTATTCAGCCCGTCATTGCCCACATCGAACAACGGCGGCGCCGTGAACATATAGCCAGCCTTCTGATTGACTAACAGCTGATAGAAAGAAAACGGTATTTTGTTGTCAGCATTACGCAAGGGGTTATCAGCTTCATCCTGCCCCTTCTGATGCTTCGGTTTGCGGAAGATAATATCGTTCTTTACCCGATAGTACCTGTCCCCCTCAGCGGCCCTGCTCATGAAATCTGCATGGCCCTGCACATGCTTATTAATCAGCTTTTTTGCTACTTCAATTTCCACTGAATCACCTCCTTATCTAAAAATCCGAATACCGCCCGCTTTCATGAGCTCACTGCATCCATAGCGGACCGCATCAATTGCGTGATTATTTTCATCGGGATAAGCGGAAACAAATTGCCCCTGCCGGTTCCGCTGGTACTCATAGGTCACAAACTCGCGGTAGGCATTGGGGCATCTACGCTTATCAATATAGATTTTTGCCCGATCCTGCAGCCACTTGATACCATGTTCCACAGAATCGCGGCCTTTGCGGGCTCCTGTGATACGCAGGCCGTAATCCCTCATCTCTGCAATGGATTTCGGCTCAGCAGAATCAGCAATAAGGCGGTCGTTCTTGACTCTCGGTTTAAGCATCTCAGCCGCCATACTGTTTTTTAGTTTCTGCTGGTAAATCTCATCGAAGATATACAGTTCTTCCCGCTTGGCATCGTAATGCATCCCTACGTACGCCAGCGGGTCCATGGAGAAGCCGAAGTCAAGGCCGTGGTATAAATGGTCAAAGGCGGCAATATCATCGTCAGAGAGGCGCTTATCCTCCACATTGTCAAATACTGCGCCGCCGGTGCCGGTGACTTCCCCCAGATATTCATGCCGGTAAGCCTGTTCATTCTTCTCCTTTAGGCGGGCGGCATCGTTAAAGAACTGCTCGCCTAGCCATTCCTCCGGCACCGTCTGATAAGTGGAGTGATGCACCAGCCTTGTGTCATCGTCCAGCAGCTGCTCCTCATTTACCCAGGAATTTTGACTCTTGGGCGGGTTGAAGGAACAGAACTCCCAATATTTAGGGCCGCCACGCAAAAGCGACTGATTGAGGTTTCGTATTTCCTCCATGCCGCTGAACTGGTCAAGCTCCTCCAGCCAAACTATCCCGATGTAGCCAAAGGGCAATTTGATGGACTTGATTTTCTGCGGGTCATCACAGCCAAAGAACAGGATTTTCTGACCTGTCGCTTTGTAGGTGATTTCATGCGGGCTGGTCTTGTACTTGAATTTGTCGATGAGGCCCAGCTGCTCGATTCCCCATTGTACCTGCGGATATACGCTGTTCTTGATAGTGTTGCCGACCTTGCGGAGCACCACCGCATGGCATTCAGGATTTTGGATTAAAAGCTGGGGGATCTCGGTGCTGATGAAAGATGACTTGGTGGAACCACGGCCGCCCTTCATCCAGTAATAAGTATGGCCATGCCGTTTGATATCCTGATGAACGCCCCAGAACGACCGGGCCACAATATTACTCAGCCTTATCGTCGTCATCCGTGTCGTCCTCCCTCAAATCATCAACAATCTGCACCGACTCTACGCCGTTCGCTTTCTCCAAGCTTTCCAGTTCGGAGGCAAGGCGCTTAATGCGGGCCTCCTGTTCTGCCACATCCATCTGACGCGGGAAGCGCTTGAGAAGCTGCTGAGCGGCGTTGAGTCTGTCCTTCGAGGATATTCTTGTCTCGATTATTCGGGCTTCGCTGCAACCTTCGCCAGTGCCCTCAGTTACGATGTTTTCATCCGTCAGTTCTCCGCGCAATGCTGATGTGAGAAACTCCATGACCTCAGTCACATTTGCAATCCGCTTGCTCTCGATTTCCTTGAGCCGGGCCTCGATAGCCTGCTGGATGACAGGTTTTGTCATGTTCTCCGACGATATCCTGTTGGCTATCTTTGAACTATATCCTGCCCTTCTTGCCGCCTCACTGGCGTTGCCTGTCTCAATATACGCATCCACGAATCGCTTCTGCTTTTCTGTCAATTTCACATCATCACCACACTCCCATAATGAACTGCAACAGAAAAGACCGCCCATAACAGACGGCCTTTCCTTGAACTGAATATTTCAGGGGTTTCCTTAATTGTTCCACAGTAATAGCATACCACGGTTTTTGTCAATAAAAGTGCTTCCCCGCTAAAATTATTTTAGTCGCAAGTGAATTTCCACAACCCTATCCAGAATCTGATGCCACCATGCTTTTATGGTGCGGTCACTCACCCAGCCATTCCCATTGATGTATCTCTTGCTGATTTCTTCGCTATATCTACGCTGCGTATATAGCACCCACATCCTTTGGCCCCGCCAAAATTTCTTTTGTTGCTCAGCCTCCTGCCGGCAGGCAATAAAGATTCTCTTGCGTTCCCCGAAGGTCCGCAGTGCAATCCCCACTGCTCTAAGCCACAGATATCTAGGACGCTCAGCATCATAATCGGCAGACTTAATAGCCATATCCTCCACTGGATGCCCGGGCAGATTACCTTTACCGCCACCAATGTTGGTATCCACTGGCGGGCGGCTCTGCTCAAGCCAATCCCTTTTTTTACGTTCATAGTCCTTTTTATGCTTTTCATAGTTCAGGATAAAATCTTCTGCCAGCTTACGGTCTTCGTTCATGCTCTTGACAATATCCTGCTCGTTATTTTCCATCGCGTAGCCCCATCTCCTTAATCTCCTGCATACCGATAAGCCGGTCAAGATACCAGCGGGCCTTTTTCAGCGACTCAGCCCCGCCCTTTTCTCTGTATCGGCAAACATACTTAAGTATATTGCCCTGATAATAATATTCCGCGCCCTCGCCACAAGCAGCGTCTATAAAATCTATGGTTTCGCCGCCTCCGGGCAGTTTGTAATGCGCCGGATGATTAACATTGTCAGTCATCTGAACCACCTACCATTTCATTGATTATCCGTAACGCTTCACAGACAGCCCAACTAACGCCCATATCGTATTCCTCATCGCAACACGTTTCTATACAACCAATTCGCTCCATCACTTCTTTTGCAAAATCAATTTTGCCTTGCACATAACCTTTTCCATAGTAAAACTGCTCACGTTCAGTCATTTTCTCTGCCATCCAAACCACTCTCCTTAACCCATATTTGCGTAACTATCCCAATAGCACCACAATGTAAGCACCTGTACTTTTGCTGAAACTCTTTTTGATTCCCAGCATCACTTTCTACGGGCTTTCCAATCCTTTCTAATTCGTGATGATGGCAATGCTCACAATTCATAACAACCCAATTTGCCATTCGTTTTGAATATCTTAGGACGCACCAGATATACGTTAACTTCTCTCGCCACGATAAATCATTTTTAACTGCTTGTCTTTCTGCCATCCTCGCCACGCTCCTAATCAACGCGTTCTCCAGATTTCTAAATAGGGCCTAACTCCTCCGGGCGAATGCCATCGCCCATCAAAATACGCATGCAGCATTTCAATCTGCTCGTTTATTTTCGCCAGCAGTTCCGGCTCGCCGCCTTGCTTGATAAGTGCTTTACGAATCGCATAAAATTCTGCAAGCGTCAACCTGATTTCAAATCTTTTCCTGCTGGCCAATGCTTTCACGCTCCAATCGCTTAACCCTTTTATACAAATCATCCAACAGCCTATTCACACGCTTACGCTCAGAACTAATCTCACGGGACATGTCATATCCGATTAAAGCCATAGCTGTTAAGACTATTATTTGCTCAATCGTCATTAAGCCTGCCCCCTCTTAATCACATCGAAAACAGCATAGAATTTCTGCACCGTCACTTCCAGATGAATATCTTCCCCGAATTCAATGCCCAGCATGTTGGCCCCGCTGGAAGAAGGACGGAACCGCCACAACTCGCCCTCATGGTAATCAATCGCCGCCGTTCCGGCAGGCCCCGCAATCAGAAAACGCCCATCAGCTTTTACTTTCGCAATTCCACTCATTCAATCTGCCTCCTTATTCCCATCCGTTCACAAGGCCAATAGCTATAACCGCGGCCTTCATAGATTTGTACTTCCTTTCCTCAACCTTGCGGGCGGCTGCCACAATACCATCAAGAACTAGCGGCTCCGGCTCATCTGGTTCAGGTTCGGGCTCGGGCTCGGGTTCGGGTTCGGGGTCCTGCGGCTCCGGTTCCTTGTGAGTAGGATGCAGGCGTTCAAGTAATTCGTCCTTGGAGATGGTTTTCATCTTTTGTGGTTCGTCAACCTGCTTTTTCGGCTTATCCCCAAAATAGCGCTCCAGTTCCTCTGGCGTTGCCTTCCGCGAGTGACACTCAAAAACCATGCTCCCACGGCACTCATTTTCCTTATTGCGTACCGGCGTTCCGCCGCTCATATTGACCTGCCCTAATGCATTAACCATAGTCAGCCCTTCTTTCTTTCCGCCAGCTTCTTTTTCTCAGCTTCCAAAAACTTCCTGAACGCATCCTCACGTTGTTGCATTTCACGATGGCGCTGGTCGCGCTTTGCTATATGTCGCATAGGTTGAACCCTCCACAAAAAACGCTTAATCATGCCTCTGCCCTTTCATTATCTGCCTTGCCTTGCGTTCCTGCCGATGACGCTCATGGTAGGTATACGCCCAGACGCCCCACGTTGGGGAAGTCCGAATAATCTTATGGTGCCGCTTATCAATCTTTATCAATCTGCTGCCCCCTCGTACACTCATAACACCTGTCGTTCATCTTGGCGCCCATGAAGAACAATAAAGTAATGCTGGCGCCGATACTGCCGAAGAACATTCCCGCAATAAAGGCAATCATGCCGCCACCTTCTTGCTCATAATCTTAACCATCTGCTCATTGATTTCATCATAGGTGATTTTCTTGTCCCCGATTTCATCGCTCAGGGCCGCACAATATCCGTAGGCCTTCCCCAGCCGCTTTTTCTTATAGCCGAATTCATCCAGCATGGCCATAAGGAAGGCCGCCGACATCTGCTGCACGGCCTTAAACTCAATCTGCCGGTGATGGCTGGCTTTCGGGTTATTCACAGCCAGCCCGCACTCTAACCCGATATCGTTGCTAAGAAATTCGGCAATTTCGGGCAGGGTAACATATTTGCCGATGATGCACTCAAAGACATTCTGCATTTTATCCCGCAGGCGTTCCAGACGGGAACGGCCAAAGCCCTCGTACTGGTGCATGGCATAAAGGAAAACCGCGCTGAGATTCCGCAGGGCCGTTTTACGCACGCACATATCGGCAGCCATCTGATACCGATAGGCCATTTTTACATCACGCTCTGCCCGGTTAGCGGTTCTGTGCGCCTTGTGTTCATTGCCCCGCATAGCCAAATCCCGCTTGCGGGCCATTTTCTTGGCAAAGCTCATACTCAGTCATCCTCCCCCTGCTCCAGCAGATAATGCCGCACATAGTTCTTGTTATTGATAAACTCAATCCCCGCCTCGATTTCGGACCGGCTAAACTCCATCGCGATAAACGTCCAAAGGCAGGTTATAGTGTCCATGGCCTCAAACATCACTTCGGCGCGATGCTTCATATCAGGATTATTGCGGTACATTGCCAGCGCCTGCACCAGCTCCTCCAGTTCCTTGCCGCAATGCTCCAACTGTTTTTCCATGGTTTCCTCGGGCTTACAAACTTTCAAATGCATTCTATTTTCCTCCATATTCACGAATCTTTGCCTTTACGGCGTTCAACAGGGCATCCTGCCCCGCGGCTTTAGTCTGCAGGGCTTTCATTACCTGCTCGTCCATAGTTCCTTTGGTCACAATATGGTTGATAATCACCGGCTTATCCTGCCCCTGACGGTATAACCTCGCGTTGGCCTGCTGGTACTGCTCAAGGCTCCATGTCAGCCCAAACCACACGATGATATTGCCGCCCGCCTGCAGATTTAATCCATAAGCGCAGGATGCAGGGTGCGCAAGCAGCATCGGGATTTCCCCGCGGTTCCATTCCTGCATCTCGACGGCCCCCGTCAAGAGTTTCGCTTCCGGAAAGTTCTGCTGCAGTTTCTCAAGGTCATGCTTATAAGCATAAAATACCAAAATGGGCTTTCCCTCATTGGCCTCCACAATTTCAGCCAGCTTATCAATCTTGGCATCATGGACGTCAACGATATTCCCATCGTCGGTATAAATACTGCCGTTGGCCAGCTGCAGGAGTTTATTACTAAGAGTCGCTGCAGTCATGGCGGTGATTTCATCATCAGTTCCCAGCCCCAGTACCAATTCCTTTTCCATGGTTCTGTAGGTCTTTTGCGCCTTGGAATCCATTTCCACGCGAATGACATTATCAATCCTTGGCGGCAGTTTCAGATAATCCCCGGCTTTAAGGCTCATAACCTCCGGCGCAATGGCATCATAGATTTCCTGCTCTGCCTTATCATCACGCAGGCGGTAACTGTAGACGATATAGCCATTAGTCTGGGCCGGTCTGAAATACCGGGTACGGTAAGAAGTGATGGTTTTGCCAAGTGCCTCTCCGCCGTCCAGCAGATAAATCTGACTCCATATATCCATCAGCGTATTAGGTGCCGGCGTTCCTGTCAGCAGTACCACCCTGTCAAAGCTGGGCCGCGCTCTTCGCAGGGCCTTAAACCTCTTTGCCTGCGGATTCTTGAAACTCGATGACTCATCCAGCACCAGCATATCGAAAGGCAGCCGGTACCCGTAATACTCACAAAGCCATGTGACACTGTCACGGCTGATAACATAACAGTCTGCATCACGTTCAAGCGCCATAACACGCTGTCTGGGAGTTCCCAGCACCGTGGAAAATCTC
Organism: Selenomonas sp. FC4001; assembly: GCF_000701565.1. NCBI lineage: Bacteria > Bacillati > Bacillota > Negativicutes > Selenomonadales > Selenomonadaceae > Selenomonas > Selenomonas sp. FC4001. The sequence continues at coordinate 314,924 of NZ_KL370793.1, forward strand.
AACTGGAGGTGCTGCCACTTCTTCGCTTCATCCTGCCATGTTGACTCTGCCACCGTCCTTGGTGCCACAATCAGCACCTTACGGACGGCGAACATGTCATAAATCAGATTCTGAATAGCCGTCAGAGTGATGATGGTTTTGCCTAGCCTAAGCCCATATCAAGGAACAGGCCGTATTTCGGGAACCGCTCCAAGCGGTCAATCGCTTCGGATTGATACGCATGTGGTATGAACTTCACTTGGCATCACCTTCTTTCTTGGTCCATTCCAGAACCATTTCAATCTCAACCTCATTTTCCACTTTGAAATACTCCACCTGATACCGGCGGAGTTTACCCCGCCATAACTTCTGCAGCGGCCTCAGCTTTCCGCCTGGCCGTTTCAGCTCCACAAAACACATCCTGCCTGATGGCGTAATAATCAGCCGGTCGGGAACACCCGCATTGCCGGGGCTGACAAATTTCAGCACCAGACAACCGGATTTCTCCAACCTCACCTTCAATTTCTTCTCTACATCCTTCTCCAAAATGTCCGTCACTCACAAACACACCTCATTTTCTCCACTTTTCAAAACTGATTTAAGGGTCCAAGGTGTCCAATTTTTGCAAGGTTTTATAGTTTATATAGAATTAGGGGCGTTAGGGGCGATTAGGCATATAGCCTCGCGCGTATACGCGCCTAAATAACCATATAACTCTTATATATAAATAATTGGACACTTTGGACACCATACATCATAACCCCTTATATTTACTAGCATTGCGCGGTGTCCAATTCGGTGTCCAATTCATTTTTAATTGGACACTTTGGACACCGCTGTAAGGTGTCCAATTACAATAAATCTTCCATAGGGTGTTCAATTTCGGATGTGTATTGGACACCCCTGCATTGTTCTTCATCTACGGACACTCTGACAAAAGCTCTTTGTGAACCATAATGCTTAAACTTTAAGCGTCCTCTGCCTCCCCCGCCTTTTTTAGGCTTCCATCCCGGCATCTGCAGCAGAATGGAATTAATCTCTCTGGCGTCAACGTTTTTCATGGCTGCCCGGTTGTTCTCGAAAAGCTCACACCATATTTCCATAGCGCAAACCTTGTCGCGAACCACCTCACCAGCTGGCGGCTCTATCATATCGCCACGCAAAAACTGCCGCCGCGTATTAAGGTCCCAGTCATCCCAGCTTTCCGGAAGCAATGTATCAAGATAATCCTGCACCAGGCCGAACTTCTCGGAGCCTTCTGAGTGCTCTTCCTGAATCTCAGCCGCCTGCTTCTGCATCTCCTCGCTAAGCATCATGCTCTTATCCTCTTTCCAGATTTCCAAAAGCTCTGCCCAGCATTGGGCCGCCTCGGCCTTGGTGAACTCTTTCAGCGGTTTTACGCCGCCGCCCATGCAAGGCACGATAAGGAATCGGCGGGCACCGGTGCGGTCTTTGAGGAAAGCATCTTCATTAGTGGTAGCTGCAAAAATGCACTGGCGTGGAAATTCTCCCGTCCTGTGACCATACGGCAAGCGGAACTTATCCACCTGTCGGCTGATAAACGCCTTCATCTGGTCATTTTCGGCACGTTTTGCGGCCTGCATTTCTGCCAGTTCTACCACAAGGCTCCCCTGCAGCTGTTCAATAACATCCTTTCCCTGCAGGGAAATAATGGAATCATTGAACCATGCACCGCCCATACGGTTGAGGATGGTTGATTTGCCGATCCCCTGCGGCCCTGTGAGCACAAGGCAGGTATCAAACTTAATGCCGGGGACAAAGCAACGGGCAACGCCGGCCTTAAAGAACAGTGTCGTAACGGCCTCGGTGTACTCGCAGTCCTCTGCGCCTAAGTAATCGATAAGGATACGGCTGACACGGGGCTTTCCATCCCACTTGAGTGTGTTCCACCAGTCAATGACCTGATGGAAATGGGCTTTTTGTGTCACTTCCGTAAAGGCGTCATCGATGAGCGCCTTGCCTGTAAGATTCCTGTAGGTTGTGCTGATATAGTTCCTAAGCTGGGCGTCGTCAGCATCCGTCCACACATCCCCGTCCTTCTTGCGCATCCTGCGCCAGGGTAAATCCCGCTTCAAAAGGACGCGGTGGCTGAAATCATCCAAAGCCGCCATTCCTTTGAGTCGCGGGTCATTTTCGAGGATGAGAAGGAAGTTGCCGGCGGTGGCCTTGATGGTTCTGCCATCCTTACCGCCACGCTCCAGCGCCGTCAGCCAGTTAAAGGCCTCATCCCCGGCGCCTTCGCCGTCCAGCAGATCATCGCTAAAGTCACCGGCGATTTCTGCCATCTGCACCTTCGCCACGTTGGCGTCCTGCTGGGCAAACTCTGCCATGGCCATGTAACTCGGACGCTTATTGATAGGCGTGTCTTCCTTGATATCATCATCCCGCTCGATGAACTTATTGAGCCGGACAAGGTCAAAAGCATTGACATCCTGCCCGCTGATGGGGTCCGTCGCGTGATGGCTGTAAGCGTGCAGGTCGTCATCATAGATAATGACGCCGCCTGTAGTCGAGCCTTCGGCATAGGTGTAACGGTTCGGGATATCACAGGGCGTATAGACTTCCGGCAGAAAAGCCGCGATGGCTTCCGTAATGCTATAGGCCTTGCAGAAGTCCCCGACAATACCTTTCTTTTCCCGCGGGTCCCCCAGCTTCTTGAGTTCCCGCTGATGGGCCACTGTCTCTGCCTTGGCAATCGGCCATGTTGTGGCGTCCTGCCAGTTCTCATAGGAGCTGAGTATCGCATCAACATCCAGCAGACTGCCCTCGCTGATTTCCTTGATATACTCGCCATCTTTACTGTGACTTGGCCAGTACATAAAACGTGAGGCCTCATAGGTCGTCGGGTCCATGGCCTCGATATCAATGCGCTGGGCAATCCTGCGGCCTATCGGCTCATACTCATCGGGGCTGACCTTACGGCTCAGCGGAACCACCAAACGGAAACGGGGCTTGTCTGCCGTGTGGCTGTGGGTGGAGTAAACCGCCCATGCCGTTCCCGTCAGCTGTTCCCTGACAGAAGTAAGGAAGGCGTCCCCTTTGCTGATACGGTCTGCATCCAGCGTCAGCAGCACTCTGTTTTTGACCTTATCCTTTTTCCGGAGGCCGTCTTCCAGATAACCGCCGACAAAGCCGCCGGTATCCTTCGCCTGCCCCTTTTCGGTTTTGGTCATTGCCTTGTACTCGGCCGCCGTCTCGCTGGTGACTATCGGCTCCTCGATAGTATGGCAGAACTCCTGCCAGGTCATTTCCCTATTGGTCCATTGCTTAGTATTGCGCGTCGGTGCGGTTGCTATATTGAATTTGAACAATGACCGCGCCTCCTTAGTCTTTCATATAATAGTTATTTTCGAATCCGTCGGCATTCATCAAAAGGCCCTCATTCCACGGCTCATTCTGTGTCATGATAGCCACGGCATCTTCGAGGCTCCCTTCCCCTTTGGGAACTTCCAGAACAACCTCATCATGGATATGGGCACATATCTTATAAGACGCATGCTTGCACTCTTTGAGCCGCTTCATGGCGGCGCAGAGGCAGTCGCGGGCAATAGCCTGTATAAGATTCTCTGTCAGCTTGCCGCCCCATGTCTCTGTCTTCGCCCATTTCTTGGCCTGCTGATTCATGCTCTTGAAGATAATGGCGGGCTTATCAAACTTATTGCTGGCAATGGTGGCGTCCTTATAGCGCAGCTTCCTGCCGGTTGGCAGTACCAGCATAAGACTGTCCTCGAACCATTCCAGGGCAATGTTGCGGTACTGCGGCAGATGAATCGTACGCTTTGTACGGATGCACTCAAGAGCCGCATTTTCAAGCTCATGCCACAGCTTTGGAATCCTTGGCGATGCCGCCCGCCACTTTTGTACAATATCCTCCAGCTCCGGGTCTGACAGTCCCATCTTATCTGCGCCGAAGTTTTTGAGCGCCGCGATGCCGCCGCCATAGCCAAGCGCCAGCTCCGCAATCTTCCCCTTTTGTCTGAGTTCCCCGTTCTCACCATGTTTGACTACCTTGCAGTGAAACATCTGTGAAGCTGAGGCGCAGTAAATATCTTCCCCATTGGCAAAGGCATCCTGCCGCCATTTCTCCTGCGCTACCCAGGCGATAACGCGGGCCTCGATGGCGGAAAAGTCAGCCACTACAAAGCGGGTACCGTCCGGGGCCACCAGCGCCGTACGAACTAACTGCTTGAGCGTGTCCGGCACATTGTAGAGCATTTCCATCATTTCGGTATCTCCGTCAATAACGCAGTTTCTTGCATCATCGAGGTCGGACATGTAATTTCGCGGCAGATTCTGCAGCTGGACATTTCGGCCGGCAAAACGCCCCGTCCGCTGGGCACCATAAAACTGAAACAGGTCATGGATGCGGCCGTCAGAGCATACCGACTCTTTCATCGCCTGATACTTCTTAACGGAAGTATTGCCAAGGCTCTGGCGAATCGTGAGGAGCCTGCGCACAGGTTCCGGAATTTCCCGGCTGAGCAGGTCGGCAATCGCGGCCTTATCCAGACAGGTGATTTCCTCCCCCAGCATCGTGCCAAGCCACTTCTTTAACTGCAGCGGACTGTTTGGATTATCCAGTCCTGTGAGCTGGCGGGCTTCTTCCATGAGCACCTCGCCGTGTTCCTCGTTCATACGGATGGCGTTGTCCACGAGGGTCATATCAATGGCAATGCCGTTGTTATTGATCCAGCGGTCAATCAGCCACATTTCATGTTCCTCGGGACTTGGGCGGTTGCTTATCAGTGCGTTGCGGATGGCCCTTTCCGTCACAACATCCTGCGCGTTGTATTCCTTGAAAATTTCCCATTTGTCCGGGGCATCACCGGGCCTGTTGCGGGTACGGCCGCCGTTGCTCTTTGTGGGGCTGCAGGGAACGCAGAAATACTTGATTAGCGCCTTGCCTCGGGTGTCCTTCTGTTTATCTTCCGGAAAGCCAAGTATCTTGGCGTCCACCCCCAGCCCTGCAGGAAGGGAGTTATAAAGAGCAAGGACGGAATCACATTCCCACTGGTCATCCGGAACTGCATCCGCACCAAAGGCCGCCTTCAGGCAGGTAATCTCGAAATTGGCATTGTATGCGGTCTTTAGTATTTTGGGGTCACGCAGTGCATTGAAAACATCGGGCGGAATCTGTTCGCCTGCGGTGAAATCAACCACTGTCACCGGCCCATCATCGAAACAGTATGCAAAAAGCAGTATCTCAAAATCATCGGCGTCCACATATTTGTGAACGCCGTACTTTATATGATTTGAGCTGTATGTTTCGATGTCCACGCACATTACAGTGGACATAGCATACTCCTTTCTTACAGCAGGTCTTCGGCATCACCCAGCAGGCTGTCATCGAAGTCACTATCCGAAACAACCGTGCCGCCCAGGCTGTCACCATCCTTAATCTTGCGGACACCCAGAAGGCCTACACCGATACCTTTGTTGCCGTTGGAGTTATAGGGGAAAATCGAGAGAACTGCCTGCACCCAGCAGCCGGAATAGATTTCATCAGGGTCAGCAATTTCCACCATATCGCGGTTCAGTACACGGGGCTTATGGTCAACATTGGCGTTGGCATTGAGGAAGTAGGAATCAGCATAGGCCGCATCCTCCGGCCGGTCCGTATCACCATCGCGCAGGGGAATACGGATACCGGTATTCTTGCCGCCCCATTTTGCAATAGCGTCCTTATCATTCTTCATGGCCTCAATGGCGTTCTCAATGATAGCTACGCCCTTCTTATCCGACTTCGGGATAATGAAGGAAGCAGAGTATTTCTCGACATCGCTGCCCATCATGGCCGCAGGAGTCAACAGGTGAGCAAAGGAAAGACGAACAAGACCAGTAGTGATTTTCATAATGTTTTACCTCCAAAGTAATCAGTTAAGTAAAGAATCGTCAAAGTCTGACGCGGCTATATTATCAAGCTCCATGGGCGGGCGCTTGTCGCTTTCAGCAACCAACGTGGGTTTGCCCTGAGGCTTCACAATCACATCTTTGAGCAGTTCGCTCAGTTTTTTCTTGCCGACAAGCTTCTCCAGCGTTGTCAGCGTATGAAGTTCCTGTGGCTTATAGATATCTGCCTCAGCATATCCTTCCTGCAGCAGAATGCCTGACGCCAGTGCAGGGTCTGACAGCTTGCGGGAGCTTCGGCCGGCCACTACTTTCAGCCCCGGCCATTCCTGCCCCTCGATGGCTTTTGCCAGCGCATAGTCTTCAATGTCTGTCAGCCACTTCTTGATTTCCTTGGCCTTCAGAACGATGTCGGCTATCTCATCCGCCCGCAGGTCGGAACTCGTAAGGTCGGTTTTCACCGAGGCCAGCATATAATCTGCCAGCTGGCGGCAGGTTTCCCGGCAACGGCAGAAACGGCAATGTTCGCCTGCGGCCTTCTCGCCTTCGCCCTTATAGGCTTGCTGGGCAATGGGCTTGACGGTTTCGCCCCATTCCAGAAGTTCCTTTTCCGTGAGTTCATCACTTGACACCGAATCAAGCCGCGGCTGGATGATGGTCATGCGAATCTTGCTGACATCATAGAGCAGGTAGTTATCGTTATAGGCCCCCAGAGCGTACAGGCGCATCTGCGTATTGCCCACAGCATCCACAGGCACTCCTTTGCCATACTTGAGGTCACAGACTTCCAAACCGCCATCGGATACGATAACAAGGTCACCCGTGCCAAAGCCTTCCGGCACCCATGCGCTGAAATCCAGCCGTTGTTCCACCATAATCTTGGCGTCCCCCGATGCTTTTCGCGCGGCGTTGATTTTCTCGATACAGACATCCAGATAACGGCCGGTGGCTTCCCACATTTCATCGTCTACCGGGTACTCATAATGTTCGCCCATCTGTCTGGGGATAGAGATGGACTTCAACCGCTCCTTGGCGACCTTCCCTGTCCGGAGAAAATGCCGGAGCCGCAATTCTGCCACCGCATGAGCCGCCGTTCCTTCCTCCGCATAACTGGAGGTCTTATCGGGGACAGCCGCTTCCAGCTTCGCCGATGGCGGACAATGCAGCCATCTGTGGGAGCCGGAAGCACTAAGCATTGCATGTACTTCAGGCAACTTTGTCACCTCCAATAAGTGCTTTCAGTGAATCAATCTGGGCACGGGTTTCAATCTCGCCTACCCGCTTCAGACTGTTCTCTTTAAGCCATGCCGCAATCTTCGGCTGATTGGTGGCTTTATCGGCCTTCATGAATTCCCCGGCCTTGCCCCGGATAGCTTCGATTTCCTCTGTGGTCGGTTTATCTGCGGCCTCTGCTTTCTTCGGCTCCGGTTCCTTCACCAGGTCATTGATTTCCTTTGCCTTAGCAGGGCTCACAGGAGCGCCCGAGAGCGGCTTTTCCGCCGTCTTGGTATCCTTGGCAGCCTTTGCCTTTTCGGCGGGCTTAGCGGGCGCCTTGGGCGGTTCCACCGTCTTTTCCGGCAGATGGGCATTCACATTACCGCTGTGTGCCATGCTGACCGCCGCCAGACACCCCGCAATATCAGACAGGGCATTCACAAAATTTTCGTCAAAGTGTACGTTTACGTTGATATCCATAGATTTTTCATAACCTCCTGTGGTAAAATCAGACTATAAAATCCTTTTGGAGTGGGGTTTTATTCGGGTCGTTCCTGTTGGCGCAGGAGCGACCTTTTTATTGCGCCTCTGTCTCTATTGCTGGCGCCAGCAACAATAAGCATTTGACGCTCTTCCGGTGTTACCCCCGGTGAAGCTCCTTTACAGTAGCTGGCGGGTAACCGGCAGGACAGGCACCCATATCCGGGCTTACATGTAACTGCTTGCGTCTTAATCACTCTCCTCATACATTTCCGCAGCCAAAAGTTTTACCGCCTTGTTCAGGTCTTCGCCGATTTTCTCCAGCAGTACCCCTTTTTCCGTATGGGCGTCCCAAATAAGGAAGGCCACCGCACTGATAAATTCGGGGTAATCACAATATGTACAGACGGCAAGCTTGTCCGAGTCCTGTTCGAGGTAGGCCATTACAGCCATATCCGTATGGTCTATGACATAATCAGCGTGTTTTTCGACTTTCGTCATCTATTCTCAACCTCCGATTTCTTTATCCAGTAGCTGATAGTTACCTTGTCGCCGGGCTGAACCTGTTCCTTGCTATCAATCAGCCAAGGATTCAGCTCCTTGATACCCTCTTTGAACTCCAGAATATAGCGCCGCCCGCCAGTATTTTTCTGCAGATACTCCTCGGAAATAGACCACAAAGTATCGCCGGGCTGTACCGTGTAGACTGTTTCCACTCTCACTTGGTCACCGTCGTAAAAGCCAGCGCAAATTACTGCGGCCCCGATGATGGCGGTACCGGCAAGAAACTTCTTAAGTGCCGACTCAATGCCACGTTTGTGAGCCCGCGCCTCCTCGACTCGCTCCAAAAAATCCGTCATGACTGAACCTCCTTATTGGCGTAGGTCTCAATATCTGCTATCACATCAAGGTATTCCTTACCGAGAATCTGCCCGATTATATGAGCGTCCCGCTCTGCCCGGAACCGCAGTTCTGCGCCATGTTCTTTACCTGCGGCATACTGCACGGCCCTGTGGTAAAGCCCCTCAGCACGCTCTGCCACTCTCATGGCCTCCTGCTCTGTCATCGTGTCCACCTCCTACTGGCGCGGGTTTCAGCTTCACCCGCTTTTTGCATACTATCCAAATCAACTCTTCAAACACCTCTGCTTTGCTTACAGTCCCGAATGACTCGGCCACCGTAATTTCCTTTTTTCGGGCCATAGTAACGACCTCCCTTACTTCATCACTTCCAACACACTCTCGTGCCAGTTAATCACATAACCGCTATGTCCGTTGCGGGTAAAAGGCTTGTTCTCGCCGTAGGCTCTACCTTTTTCGGTCAGCGTCCACTGCCCATTTACTCTGTGCTGGAGCCCTAGTTCCGTCAACTTGCGGTTGACCGCCGCTGGGTCAGGCGTGCCCTTGCCGTTCACTATCCCCAGCGCCTTGGCTATGCCGGTTGAAGAAATGCCTTCCGTTTTTCTTTTCATGAATGCCCGAAGTGGCTCAAAATTCACGCCGTAGCGGTCAGCGCAGAGCTTTTCGGCAACATCCCAGGCGCGTTCGCTACTGCACCCGAAAGTTTTCATCAGCTCATCATGTGTGCCCACGAGGTCAATAACTGCATCAGATACCATCATTTGCTTCATGCCCGTGCCTCCGTTTCTAACGCACCATACTCTTTAGCGGCTTTCAAAAAATCCTTTTCTTCCGGCTGTCGATTTTCTTTAGCTGCATAAGCTGCCGCCGCACTCGCGATTGTGATGCCAAAAGAAAAGGCTCCCTGCTCCGCCGCGGTGATATTCTGGCAAATCAGCTCTATCAACTTGTTATTTTGTTCAACCGTGATAGGCAAGCTGTCTAAATAATTACTGACTGCTAAAGTCGTTGACTCAAAAGCCTCTGTACGGCCAACCCTTACATCCAAATATGATTCTTTATCCATAAAAAACTCTCCTTACGCTGCAATCTCACCATTCAACAACTTATCCGCAATTCGCAGAGCATCGTCCAGCAACCCTTTTGCCTCCAAAAATTCAGGCACGGACGGCTTTTTCTTTAAGCCTTTCTCCTTCATGTAGTAGGAAATGGAATTGCCTAAGCTGGTATGGTAGGCCATATTGTATGCCGCTTTGAAGCGGTGCCATCCTTCGCGATAGGCCAGGCCGTTCTTTGCCGCATAGGCCTGAATCATCGCCACAAGCTTCTGCCGTTTTGTGCCCTCGGTACATACGCCATTGAGGGTATCAATTCGGGCTGACTGGATTTTCTGCTCTTTGCGGATTTCCTCGTTATCGAGTCGCAGGCGGGCAAGTTCCCGCTCCTGCTCTACCAGTTGCTGGGCGGCCTGTGCAAGTATCTCTACCTGGCTCATTGGCTTGCTGTAACTTCCCGTCTTGCGGATTTGTGGCAGCACCTCACTCGTTACCCAGTGCTTAAATTTCTTTGCGGTGGGGAGTTTACTGCCAAAGACTAATGCGTACAAACCGGACTCGTTGATGATGGCCAAATCTTGCTTACCACCAAGGGTGTCACATTTCGTTACCCCCTTATCTTCTTCGTCCACGTGGTCAGCAATGGCCTTGCGCGTATTGGTGTAGCCAAGTTTTTCAGCCACATCCTTACCGACCAGCCAAGGTTCTCCCTCAATATCCATTACACGAACATCTCCGAACTCTGGATTGTTGAAGATTTGAATTTCTTTTCCCAACGTTTCTTCCTCCTTCTGTTTGCCACTATATGTGTCATTAATCAGCAAAAAAAATTGCTTGTACAGACTTGCCGAAGAATTTAGCAAATCGTACTTTCACCTCATCACGTGGAATACGCTCGCCATTCTCATACATTGATAATGCGGAAAGACTTACGCCACAAGCATTGGCAACGGATTCGCGCGGAAGGTGCCCCCTAAGTTGGCGAAGCCGTTCACCAATTTTGTTCTTATCGGGCATTTTCTAGCCTCCTTTCTTTTGCCACATTTCGTGGCTATGGCTATACTATATCACTAGCCACAATTAGTGTCAACACTTTTTGTGACATTTTTTCATTGTTTATCGTCACGGTATGTGATAATATGGGTTATATAAGGAGGTGAGCATCATGCCATTTAATGAAAGACTTAAAGAACTGCGCAAATCTCGACATTTAACACAAGATGAATTTTCCAAACAATCGGGCATTGGGCGCAGCGCTGTTAGTATGTATGAATCAGGAAAACGTATGCCTAGCTATGAAACCCTTGAGCAGATAGCCGATTTCTTTAATGTGTCAATGGGGAGCCTTATAGAACGAACTGAACACCAGACCGCACCCCCCACCGCAAAGGATGATGTCGATGATATATTCGATGACCATGATATCAGAGCATTAGCGCGTAAAACTCTAACAGGCAAGTCCCCTGAAGAGATAGAGAAGAAAAAGAAAAAACTGAAACAAATGTTGGAAGTTATGTTTGATGAATAAGATTCCCCGCAGGGCTCGATTCCATCGAGCTGAGGAAATGGCAGATGCTTTCCTAATCAAGATGAACATCACAAAACTGCCATTTGTCCCCTTAGATGTCTTGCATCAGATGGGGGTAAAGATAAATACTTATGGCAAGATTGCTAATAGGCTTAATTGCTCATATGATGAAATAGCAGAAACATTTGAATCCGCGGACGGATACTCATCGTATGACGCTGATACCAATAAGTACGCAGTGGCGTATAATGAAACAAAATATCCTCCAGAACGGCAACGCTGGACATTGGCCCATGAACTCGGTCATATTGTATTAGGACATTTTACCGAGTTTACTGAAACTCGGCTCGCGCGTGGCGGTTTGACGGACAACGAATACCGTGTCTTGGATCAAGAGGCCGATGCTTTTGCTTCTGAAGTACTGGCGCCGGGATTGGTTCTATTTGAATCTGGAGCCTACCGTAACCGAGATACCATCCAAGATGTCTGTGGCATATCATACACTGCAGCCAAATACAAAGCCCAATATCTATCAAGTATCGCGGCATATTCTAACGTACCTAAGTATATGTTGCTACGCAAACAGTTCTTTGAATTCATGCATATCCAATACTGTCCTGGATGCCATGCGCTTTTTATCATTAAAGATGCAGACTACTGCCCTATATGTGGGGGCGTACACCATACATGGTACAATCCTAACTTAACAATTTTTGAATTCCTTAAAGATGAAAGAGGTGTCATCCACCATATGATTTATCCGGGTCCAGATTTTCATAACTGTCCAAAATGCGACAACGAAGAAATTTCAGATACTGATGCTTATTGTAAAATATGTGGCACTACATTTGTTAATACCTGCACCAACGAAGAATGCCGAGCCGATGCCGATAACAATGCTAGATACTGCGTATACTGCGGCTCTCCCACCACTTACTTGCAACAGGGTATTCTAGAACCGTGGACTAAAGTCGCCAACGATAAATATTCCAACATTTTTTCTGAGGAAATGCCCTTCTAACTTCTCCCGCCCTCCTCTGCATAAATATGAACCTCGCAAATGCACCAGATAACCTCGCAACAAAAGCCGCTTCATCGAGAGCCGCATAATAATGGCTAAATCATAATACAATACAATTCGTAGCAGTATTATGTAGCAATAAATTAAAAAACCGCCTTCTGGCGGAACGAAAGGATTTGTAAAAATTATGGCAACAATCAATTTCACAGATGAACAGATTACCCAGGCTTACAAAATCTTCATTGACCATGTAAACAATGGTGGTAATCAGAGCATTGACGCGGTCCGCGCTTTATTCGCTGAAAAATGCGGTTATGGCTTCCCTACGGTTGACTCGCTGATGCGTATCTTAAATGATCCCGCTAACCAGAAAGATTTCTTAAAGAATCATCCTGAATATAGCTTTGACTTCTAAGCTATAAAAACCAAGGCCCCTGCAGGACTTACTGCACTATTCTAGTTACAGTATCCCTTCAGGGGCCGTTTTAATAAAAGAAGTTACTATACAAGAAACAAGAAAGGATTTTAAGCAATGCATTATTCAGAAAATGACTTTTTCACAGCAGATCACGGAAAATTAAACGGCAGGCGGGCCTGCATTGTAAAACATAAAGATACCGGTGTTCCTTTTATAATTTATGAACCAGACGCTCAAAATAGCCATTACACGTATGACCTTAGCACCCATGCACCAACAGACCCTCAGTTACGAGAAGCTTTAGAAAAAGCAGCGGACACTTATTTCTCTACTCATAAGTAAGTATGCTCCTGGCTCCCGTAGAAGTTACTGCGCTATTCCAGTATCCCTTCGGGGGCCGTTTTATCTACCAAAGGAAGTGATGCATATGTTTGATTTTGAAGCCCCACAAAAGGCTGCTGTATACTGCCGGGTATCCTCGGAAGTCCAGCAGGAACGGCAGACCATTGAGAGCCAAGTGGAGTTTGCACAGAAATACTGCGACCTTAACAGTATCGCCATAACCAAGATATACCGGGATGACGGTATCACGGGCACCCTGCCCCTGCAGGACCGCCCTGCCGGCGCAGAACTGCTGGCGGATGCCAAAGATGGCCAGTTCCAGCTTGTGCTGATTTTCAAACTTGACCGCCTCGGCCGGTCAACGCGGGTTATCTTGAACGCCGTCCATGACCTTGACGCTATGGATATAAAAGTCCGCAGTATGACCGAGCCTTTCGACACCAGCAATGCCTCCGGTCGGTTCCTGCTGACTATCCTCGCTGGCGTTGCTGACCTGGAACGCTCCAACATCCTGCAGCGCATGGATTTAGGTGCCACGCGGGCGGCCAAAGAAGGGAAATGGCTGGGCGGTATCGTGCCGTATGGCTATTTCAAAAATGACGCGGGATACCTTGAACCGAATGAAACCACAATCCCCGGCACCGACATGTCAGAGGTTGACGTTGTACGGATGATGTACCACATGTGTGCTGATGAAGGCGCTTCCACCCTGAAAATCTCAGACCATCTGAACGCGCTGGGCATTCCGCCCGCATGGGTTGCCCACAACTTAGGCGGTAAACGCCGGAATAATACTTCCGGGATGTGGGGCCCTAGCCGTATTCTGCGCATTTTACGCGCCAGTACATATAAAGGTATACATGAGTACGGAAAACGCTCTCAGCGGGGCCGTGAGACGATATCACGGCAGGTTCCCGCCATCATTGATACCGAGACATGGGAAAAAGCCCAAGTCGTTCTGAAAATGAATAAGATTGACGCCTTGAAAAATGCCAAAAACCAGTATTTGTTAAAGTCACTCATTAAGTGTGAGCTCTGCGGAGCAACCTACCGTGGCAATGCTCCATCTAAGTCCTGTAAGGACGGGTATTACTCATGCGGTGGCCGGGCAAATTATCGGCGCATGAACCGTGAAAAATGTCAGGGCATGAGTATCAATATGAAGTGGCTGGATAATTTCGTCTGGTTCAACTGCATGCGCTATATTAACAATCCCCAGCTGGTTGTCGACTCCATCGAGGCCGCTGCGGCCGACATTGACGTCGACGGCAAAACGGAAAAACGGCTTCGCGGGCGCCTTGCTGAGCTGGATGAAGACCATGAACGTATGCTTGACCTGTACCGCCAGAAGATTATCGGCCTTGATGACCTTACTGCCCAGCTGGACAAAATAAAAAAAGACCGCGCCGCGGTCGAGGATGAACTGATGAGGCTGATGGCTAAGAAGTCGGCCAGTGAGATATTCAATTCCAAAGAAACTGCTCTCGATATGCTGGAACTGCTGCAGAAAAATTTGAAGCAAGCAGAGATAACCTTTGAATTAAAACAGGCCGTCATCCGGGCCATGGTCGATAGGGTCACCGTTCTCACGGACACCAGCGGTGCCAAGCCCCGGGCACGCATAACCATCCACTACAAATTCCACGATACTACGCCCACGGATTTTACCCGCACAGTTGACTGCAAGGGCATGGATTGGCCGCAGCAATCAGAATCAGATTGGCTGGGAATGTCATGGTACCATGTGCTCTGGCTATCGTTATCTTTCTGTCTTCCACAGGCTCACGGAGAACTTCCAAAGACTTCTTGCCAAACTCCGGCAGTTCATCGAGAAACAACACGCCATTATGCGCCAGCGTCACTTCCCCAGGCCTTGGCACACTGCCGCCGCCAATCATAGCCACCATCGAGGTCGTATGATGGGGACTGCGGAAAGGGCGTTCCTTGATGAGTCCGCCGCCTTTGAGCAGACCTGCCACACTGTATATCTTCGTTACCTCGAGGGCTTCCTCCGGCGTCATCTCCGGCAGGATGGAACTCATGCGCCGCGCCAGCATGGTCTTGCCAGCACCTGGAACGCCGACCAGCAGTACATTATGGCCGCCGGCTGCAGCAATTTCCAAGGCTCTTTTCGCCTGAAACTGCCCCTGCACATCGGCAAAGTCATCGCTGAAAACGCCTTCCTCCGCAGCAGCCACTTGCGGTTTGGCAGGCACGAGTCGTTCCTGGCCGGTCAAAAAGCCCACGAGCTGCGCAAGGTTGTCCAGCGCATAGACTTCAAGCCCCTCAACCAACAAGGCCTCATTGACATTATCTCTGGCCACAAACATGGCGGTAAATCCCGCTTCCTTGGCCTTTACCGCCATGGGCAGAATTCCGCGGATGCCCCGGCAGTCTCCTTCCAAGGACAGTTCTGCCGCAAAGAGGTATTTATCCAAGGTCGCGGCCGACACCAATCCATACGCCGCCAACAGTCCCACCGCAATGGGCAAATCCAGCCCCGAGCTGTCCTTGCGCACATCGGCAGGCGCCAGATTGATGGTGACTTTCTCCTGCCGCAGCTTGATGCCCGAATTGCGGATGGCCGTCCGCACCCGCTCTTTGGCTTCCTTAACCAAAGCATCAGCCAATCCCACAATATCAAAGCCGGGCAACCCCGCCGCTGAATCCACTTCCACATGGATAATCAGCCCGTCCACGCCCAAAGTTGTTGCCCCAAAAGTCCGCGCAAACATCCAATCCCCTCCCTAACATTCAAAGGCCCCCGGCAGATGGTGCACCTGCCATTTCCCCTCCGGCAGGGCATAGACCTCCACCACATCAAAACGGCAGAAACACTTATCCTCCGATAAACGTTTCTGCCGTAAAAACCATTGAGCGGTCTGAATTATTTTCTTTTGTTTGTGAAAATTCACTGCCTGCGCAGGAGTTCCATAGCGATTGCCATGACGGGTCTTGACCTCGACAAAGGCCAACACATCCCCCTTCCGGGCAATGATGTCAATCTCTCCTACCGGCACCCGAAAATTACGGGCACAAATCCCATAGCCCTGCCGCTGCAAAAAATCAACAGCTACCTGTTCTCCCTGACGGCCAAGAATCTGATTACGCATAGACAGCCCTTCTTTAACCTGAAATTAAAGTTTAGGCCCAGGCTGATTCTTCTTCGCTTTCTTGTCAATACGATAGACATAGGCCATGACTTCTGCAATGGTGCGATAGAGTTCCGGGGGAATCTCCCGGTCAATCTCCAAGGCCATGAGCATATTGACCAGCGTCTTGTTCTGGTAAACGGGAACGGCATTTTTCTGAGCAGCAGCCAGAATATTTTCCGCCACGTGACCGCGGCCCTTAGCTACGACCTTCGGCGCCGTATCGCGCTCCATATCATACTTCAATGCCACCGCCTGCTGGGGGACATTGGGGTCCGTTTCCGGTTCTGTCTTTAGTGGTACCCGCTGCTTCTGCATTCCTGTTCACCTGCCTGAGTGTTCCTTCACCATTAATATTTTATGTCACAGCCGTCCATGTGTCAAGGACATCATTATATCATTTACATAAAACGCCGCTCACCTACAGCCCCTACTTTCAGTTCTTTGAGCTTTAGGCTGCTGTCCCGCAAAGAGCTCCGCAAAGCATCCACCTGCGAGCGGAATTCGTTGGCAATTTCCGTATTGGAGAAAAAGAGCCGCATATCGAGCTGATTTTCATGATAGACCCTGCAGGTCAGCTCCACCGCCCCGATATTATCCGTGAGCACACAGAGCCGCAGCCAGGTTTCCTTCTTCATCTCGCCCGTTTCGGGGTCCGGCTGTTTTTCATCATATACATGGATATAAGCGGGATAGGTACTCTCCTCCCCCATATACATGGGCAGCATGAAATTCAGAGAGCGCTGTCCGGGAACAATGCTGTTATCCCCTTCCATGGAGCCCCGCATGGAGAGCACAAAGGTAGCCACATCCTTGCCCGCCTTCTTTAACTGCCGGGCCGTCATATTCCTGGTGTATGTCATATCGCAAAGCTGCATAAAGGCCCAAAGCCGTGGCAAATCGGGAATATTCTGCTGCAGCGCCGCCTGCTGGATGGTGGCCGGCACATTGGCCTGACAGAGGCGAATCAGCTGCTGTAACTGCTGGGTTTCCTTGGCGCTTAAAAGTGCCTCCTTGCCGTTGACAAAACTCTGCATGAGCAGGGCGTCCTTTTGAGTCAGATTGCCATCTTTCAGGAGCAGCTGCGCCAAATCCCGCATGACATTCATGGTTTGCGGCGTATTTTCCATCACCTGATTCATCAGCTGGTTCTTGGCCTGCTGCATAGCTGTCTGCTGCGGCCGCTGTACCACTTCCGACTGTACCATACTTTCCCGGGCCATTCCCTGACCGAGATTTGCCCGGACATCCTGCAGGGGGCCAGATTGGCTATTAGACGCAGCGGGCTGATTTCCGCCAGACTGCTGTACGGTGTTTCCCAAAGCCGTGTTTCCCTGACCGGGGCCCTGTGCCTGTGAAGCCGTCTGACCTGCACCAGCTGAAACATTGCCGGCCGGTCCGCCAGCTGCCTGTCCTGCAGGATTGGCCGAAAGGCCTGACTGATTGGCCTGCGCCGGCTGTCCTCCACTTTGCGGAGCAGATTGACTTGTCAGATTTTGACCGTTTGCCGCATTTTGACTTGTCAATTGGTTTTGACTTGTCAAATTTGCCTGCCCAGACGGTTGGTTATTAGCCATGGTATTGGCATTCAGCGGCGCATTCTGTCCGGCCGCCGAATTGCCGCCCGCCGGTGCATTGGCGGTCTGTCCTGGTTGTGTGGCAGCTGCATTTGGCTGGGCTGCAGCATTGGCATTTTGTCCTGCTGCATTCTGCGCCATTGGCTGCCCAGGCTGTCCTTGCGCGGCAGCCTGTCCCGGCGGATTGGCCTGCGGCTGCGCCCCACTGCCATCACTAGCTGGCCGCGGCATAAAGTACTGCACGAGCTGTTTCAGAAAGTTCGTAGCCGAGCCTTCCCCTGCAGGCAGCGGCTGAACCATGCCCTGGGGCTGCATGGTCAGGAGCAGTTGCTGAACATCCTTGGGCAGTTCAGCAAAGGGTTTGCCATCGAGCAGTTCAAAGGCCGCCTTGGTCAGGAGAACTGGCTCCAAGGCCGCTCCCTGCTCCGTGCTGGCCAGATTCTTGAGATTGGTCAGCAAAGCCTGCATGGTATCGCTGACTTCCATGGTCATGCCCCGGTCCATGAGCTTTCCCATCTGCGTCAGCATGCGGGAAAAGGAACTTAACTGCTCCATGGAAAAGCGCTGGCTTTCCAAGGTACTCCCCAGACCTTGTGCCAAAGTTTCTTCTAAAGAGAATGCCTGCTTCATGACATTTTGAATGAGCTTTTGCAAATCCGCAGGCATCTTTTCCACGGCGTCAGTCTGGTTGCTCGCGATTTTAGACAAAATCCCTGCCATATCATCCACGGCATTTTGGATGGCCACATTTGTTTTGGGACTAAATGCCGCCGAAGAGCCACCGCCATCACCACGACGGCCGACACCTTCTCCCGCACTGGGGGCCTGGGGTCGTTCTACGGGGCGGATTCCCACATTCATTGAGGCTTCCATTGGCATTTCCCATCACACCTTCTCTAAAATAAATCCCTAAAACGGAACGTTCATCTCTTTATCCACCATGGAGCGAATTGGTTCAAAAGACTGACGATGTATGGGGCAGGGTCCATACTGCCGCAGGGCGGCGATATGCTCTGCCGTGCCATACCCTTTATGATGCGCAAATCCATACTGCGGATATTCCTTGTCGTATTGATCCATCAGCCGGTCACGGTTGACCTTGGCGATAATCGAGGCCGCCGCAATGGAAGCGGACTTGGCATCCCCCTTGATGATGGACAGGGAGGGCACATTGAGGTTCTCCAGCTTCACAGCATCGATGAGCACGGCATTTGCTTCCTGCTCCAGCCCAAAGATAGACTCGTACATGCCATTGATGGTGGCCTGATAGATGTTCACCCGGTCAATGGTCTTGGCATCCACAAAGGCCGCCTTCACCGCAATGGCCTTGGCCATAATCTCATCATAAAGTTCTTCGCGGACCTTGGCGGAAATCTTCTTGGAATCGTTGATTTTCGGCAGGTACAAATCATGGGGCAGAATCACTGCCGCCACGGACACCGGCCCGGCCAGCGGCCCGCGTCCTGCTTCGTCCACACCGGCCACAAACTCGCAGCCCTTGGCCCAGAACTCCCGCTCAAAGCTATAGAGTTCTGACACCCGCTTTCTGTCTGCCTGCTTGCGCTGATAACGGCGCAGAAGCGTGCCCACTGCCTTTCTTGTATCATTCGCGCAAGCAGACAGAAATTCCTCCGTCACCTGTCCCTGCGCGAAAAACTCCTCTACTTGTTTTATCGTATATTTGCTTAAATCATTCACTACTTTTTTCACCATCTTCTGCGGAATCATCTGCAGGCACTTCATCCAGCGTTACAAGCCCGAGTTTGCCTGCCCGGAATTCATTCAGCACGATGTTCTGGGCCTTTTCCAAATCCACCAGCCCGCCTTTGACAAGACAGCCACGCTTGCGGCCGATAAGCTCGAGAATTTCCAGACCATCTTCCGGCACATCACCCGTGAGCTTAAAGCGTTCGGCCAAGCGCTCCGGATAATCGCGGCGCATGATGCCCAAGAGCAGTGCCGTAACCTTTTCGCGGTCGTAGATATCGTCGTTGATGGCGCCCGTAAAGGCGAGCTTTAAGCCAACTGTCTGGTCTTCAAACTTCGGCCAGAGGATACCCGGCGTATCCAAGAGGTCAAGATTCGTGCCAATCTTAATCCACTGCTTGGCGCGGGTCACACCGGGCTTATCGGCAGCCTTGGCCTTTACGGCACCGGCCAGACGATTGATAAGCGAAGATTTGCCGACATTCGGGATGCCCAGAATCATACAGCGGGCAGCCCGTGGCTTTGCTCCCTTGCTGACAAATTTTTCCGTCTTAGGACGGGCCAAATCTTCAGCCACCTTCACGAGCTGCTTCATGCCCTTGCCCTTCATGGAGTCAATGGCGACTGCCGGCACATTCTGGCTCTTGAAGTAATCCAGCCACTTTTTCGTACTGGCGCTGTCAGCTAAGTCCGCCTTGTTCAGCGCAATCATGCGGGGCTTGCCCTTGATGATTTCCGCCAGCATGGGATTGGCACTGCTCAGAGGAATCCGCGCATCCAAGAGCTCGATGACTACATCCACCAGTTTCAAATTTTCCTCAATCAGCCGCTGGGCTTTCTTCATATGCCCCGGGAACCATTGCAAATTGGGAATATCCTGTTTTTCCATTAATATAATTCTCCTGTCTTACATAAATATCTGTGCTTACCATTGTATCATATTTCCCCGCCGAAAAAAATTCAGCAAAAAAATTAAAAAAGCTGTTGACAAGGGCAGCATTATCCCGTATACTAATACTCGTTGATGACACACGAGGTCACAACAACCCATGGGGGCATAGCTCAGCTGGGAGAGCGCTTGCATGGCATGCAAGAGGTCAGGAGTTCGATCCTCCTTGTCTCCACCATAAGAGAATGTTACGGTCGCTGTTCGCGGCCGTTTTATTTTTGTCCATCCATGTCAGAAAATTATTGACTTTGTGTTTATTCTGTGTTATTATTACTTCAAGCTAAAGGTTGAACCAACCGGAAAAGGTAATAGCTAGCCGTAGGGGAAGTTCAAACCTGATGTTGTTACATGGCTCGTGAAGGAGGGGAGTCCAATGGGCCCGTAAGATTGGTACCCATAAACAAGATGAAAATAGAATATTTGAACATAAACTAGCAGCTTGACCGAAAGAGGCAAGCTGCTAGTTCTTTGTATAAGTGTAAAGTTGTAACATAAATTTTAATTTCTGATTGACACAGGCCCTATCCATATATTAATATATTACACAATATACACGGCGGCTGACGCCTGTAAAGCTATATCGTAGATTATCAGTATCAAGAAAGAAGGGGTTACGTTGGCATTCTATTTTGAAGAACCATCACACACTTTTGGCGAGTATCTTCTCGTTCCCGGCTATTCCTCGGACAAATGCATCCCAGCAAATGTCTCCTTAAAGACGCCGCTGGTCAAGTTCCGCAAGGGCGAGGAACCGAAGATTTCCATGAACATCCCCATGACCTCTGCCATCATGCAGGCGGTTTCCGATGACAACATGGCGATTGCACTGGCCAAAGAGGGCGGTGTGTCCTTCATTTACGGCTCCCAGAGCATCGAAGACGAAGCTGCTATGGTTTCCCGAGTAAAGCATTACAAATCCGGTTTTGTCAGCAGTGACTCCAACATCAAGCCCTCCACCACTCTGGGCGAAATCTTAGACCTCTTGCAGGATACGGGCCACTCCACCATGGCAGTAACGGAAGACGGCACGGCTAACGGCAAACTGCTGGGTATTGTGACCAGCCGCGACTATCGCGTTTCCCGCATGTCCATGGACACCCCGGCCAGCGAATTTATGACGGCTTTCGAAAATCTCGTTTATGCCAAGGCCGAAGAAGTAACCACCATTGGTCAGGCCAACGATATCATCTGGGAAAACAAGCTCAACATGCTCCCGATTATCGACAAGAACCAGCGCCTGCGCTACATGGTTTTCCGTAAAGACTACAATGCCAACAAGGACAATGAGCTCGAACTCATTGATGACAACAAGCGCTATATCGTCGGCGCCGGTATCAACACCCGCGACTATGCAGAACGTGTGCCTGCCCTCATCAAGGCTGGTGCTGATGTTCTCTGCATCGACTCCTCGGAAGGTTTCTCCGAATGGCAGCGCATTACCCTCAAATACATCCACGAAAACTTCGGCGAAGATGTCAAAGTCGGCGCCGGCAACGTGGTAGATGCCGAAGGCTTCCGCTTCCTGGCTGAAGCTGGCGCTGACTTCATCAAAGTCGGCATCGGCGGCGGTTCCATCTGCATCACCCGTGAAACCAAGGGTATCGGCCGCGGTCAGGCTACGGCTCTTATCGATGTCTGCCGTGAACGCGATAAGTACTATGAAGAAACGGGTGTCTACATCCCGGTTTGCTCCGACGGCGGTATCGTACATGATTACCACATGACCCTGGCTCTGGCCATGGGCGCAGACTTCCTGATGCTCGGCCGCTACTTCTCCCGCTTTGACGAAAGCCCGACGGACAAGGTTAAAGTCAACGGCACCTACTACAAGGAGTACTGGGGCGAAGGTTCCAATCGTGCCCGCAACTGGCAGCGCTACGACTTGGGCGGCTCCAAGAAGCTCTCCTTCGAAGAAGGCGTGGACTCCTATGTTCCGTACGCCGGCCCGCTCAAAGACAATGTAGGCACGACGCTTGCAAAAATCCGCAGCACCATGTGCAACTGCGGTTCCCTGTCCCTCCCCGAATTCCGCGACAAGGCAAAACTCACGCTGGTTTCCGCAACCAGTATCGTGGAAGGCGGCTCCCATGACGTAATCCTGCGCGACCGTCTGGGCAGAGATTAATAAACATATCGGACAATAAAAATCCGCTGAAGCATGCTGCTTCAGCGGATTTTTTGTTATCCTCTTATTCCTTGGCAAAGAGTGCCTTGGCAAAGTCTTCCGCCACAAAAGGACGCAAATCCTCAATACCCTCACCAACGCCAATCCATTTGACCGGCATAGAAAGCTGGCTCTTGATGCCGATAACCACGCCCCCCTTGGCCGTGCCATCCAATTTCGTCAGCACCACACCGGAAATCGGCGCAGCTTTTGTAAAGAGTTCGGCCTGACTGATGGCATTCTGCCCTGTGGTGGCATCAAGCACCAACAGGGTTTCATGAGGCGCACCGGGGATTTCGCGGCCGATGACGCGGTTGATTTTCTCCAATTCCTGCATGAGGTTGGACTTATTCTGCAAACGGCCGGCGGTGTCGATAAGCAGAACATCGATATTGCGGGCCGTGGCCGCCTTCACCGCATCATAGGCAACAGCTGCCGGGTCAGAACCTTCCTCGTGCTTGATGAACTGCGCGCCGCTGCGCTGCGCCCATACTTCGAGCTGGTCAATGGCTGCCGCACGGAAGGTATCCGCCGCAGCCAGCATAACGGTTTTACCCTGTGCCTTGTAATAAGCTGCCAGTTTGCCAATGGTCGTAGTCTTACCGGCGCCGTTTACACCGATAACCAGATGCACCGTAGGGCCATTCTCGGCCGTGCGGGTAGTATCCTCACCAGCATTGAGAATTTCGGCAATTTCCTTTTCCAGGAAGGGCTTCAAATCCTCGGGGCTGTTGATTTCTTTCTTCTTGATGCCCTTGCGCACAGCCGTCATGAGCTTTTCGGTGGTCTGCACGCCAACATCAGCCATAATCAGCGTTTCTTCCAGTTCATCGAGGAAGTCATCATCGATATCGGCATAACCGATAACCAGCTTTTCAATCTTATTGGTCAGGTTTTCGCGGGTCTTATTCAGGCCCTTTTTCAATTTATCAAAAAATCCCATCGTTTACTCCTTATTCTACTTCGTCTATTTTTACGGACAATATCTTGGACACGCCGGCGTCCTCAATGGTGACACCGTAAAGGGTATCCACCGCTTCCATGGTTCCCTTACGGTGGGTAACCACGATGAACTGGGTGTTCTCGGCAAATTCCTTGAGGAAGGAACCAAAGCGTACGACGTTGGCTTCATCCAAAGGCGCATCGATTTCGTCCAGCACCGAGAAGGGCGACGGACGATAGCGCAGGAAGGAAAAGAGCAGCGCAATAACGGTAAGCGCACGCTCGCCGCCGGACAGCGCCGAGAGGTTCTGCCGCTTCTTCTGCGGCAAGGTCACAAGAATATCCACACCGGAGTTAAGCACATCCTCTTCATCCAGCAATTTCAATTCCGCCTTGCCGCCGCCAAAGAGCCGCACAAAGATATCGGCAAAGTACACCTGAATCTGGGCAAAGGCCTCCTTGAACTGCTTGGTCATGGCTTCATCCATATCCGCCAGGATGCGTTCCAAATCCTCCTTGGCACTATTGAGGTCACCTGCCTGCTTTTCCATAAAGTCATGGCGCTTGGAAAGTTCCTCGTATTCTTCCAAGGCGTTAGGGTTGACCGGCCCGAGTTCCTTGAGCTTGCGCTCCAATGTCTGCATCTGGCTGCGGATTTCCGCCGGTTCCCCATCCATAGCTTCCTCGGCCGCCCGCTCCGGGGTCAGGCCGTAATCTGCCAGAATGGTTTCCTGCAGCTGTTCTAAGTGCATCTGCAGCTTGTTGTCCGCCACCTCATGCTTTTGGATGGCTTCCTGCAGGCGGTTGCGCTTCTGCGCGGCCTCATGGGCCTTGCGGTCTGCCGCCTGGCCAGCCTCCAGCTTGTCCATTCGCTGTTTATACAGCCCGTCATGGCTGACCTGGCCTTCATCATAAACATCCTGCCAAGCCCGCTGCTGGTCCTCCAGCACCTTCAGCCGGTCTACACTGTCAGCCAGACTGCTGTCCAAATCCCGTTCTTCCCGTTCATTGTCCCGCAGGGCATTTTCACTGTTGGCCTTGGCTTGCTGCCGCAGTTCGAGGAACTGACGGTTGCCCATGGCTTCCTGCTCCAAAGTAGCCCGCTTGACTTCCCTATCGTGGATGTACTGGGCCAAATCGTCTGCATCCTGCTCAATATCCGTAAGCCCCTCGCGGATTTCTGCTTCCTGCCGGGCCAGCTCATTGTACTGGGCTTCAGCCGCTGCGGCCGCCCGCTTGGCCAGCACCTTCTTCTCCTGCAGCTTCGCAAAGGTCTCCTGCATGGCCGCCATAGCCTGCTCCAAGTCGCCAATCTGCACCTTCTGTTCGGTCAGATTTTCGCCCAGACGCTCCAGATTGGTGTTGAGCTCCGCCTTGCGGATATGCTGTGCCTGCAGTTCCTTCTGCAATTCGAGCTGTTTGTTTTCCGCCGCCGTCACCGCCTGTTCTCTGATGGCGCGGCTTTCCTTGAGCGCCTGCTGTTTTTCCGTCAGCGCTGCTAATTTTGCTTTCAGTTCTTCAATCTCGCCGCTGCGGTTTAAGAAGCTGGCTTCCGCATGCTGGCGGCTGCCGCCGGACAGTGAACCGCCGGGATTCAAGAGTTCACCGGTCAGTGTCACGATGCGCAGCCGCTGTTCATGGGCCTTGGCAATCTGCAAGGCATTATCCAGTGTATCTACCACCAGTGTCCGGGACAGCAAAAAGTCCACGGCCTTCTGGTATTGGCTGTCCACCTTCACCAGCGTATTGGCCCAGCCAATCACACCGTCACTTTTGCCTTCCCGGATGCTCTGGGGCTGGCGCACCACCAAGGTAGACAGGGGCAGGAAGGTCACACGGCCCTGCCGTTCCCGTTTTAGGTAAGCGATGGCGGCTTTGGCCGTATCGGTGTCCTGCGTCACCACATTCTGCAGATTGCCCCCCAGGGCCACTTCTACGGCGGTGATATAATCCTTGGGCACATCAATAAGTTCGGCCACGGCACCGGCCACACCACTGCGCCATTTTTCATTGGCCTTCAGCACAGCCTTAACGGCCTTGCCGAAACCTTCATAGGCCTGCTGCATCTTCACGAGAAATTGCAGCTTGCTCTCGCCGCTCTTTAACTGCTGTACCGTGTCATTAAATTGGCGGATTGCCGCCTGTTGGGCTTCCACAGCAGCATTCTTCTCCGCCTCGGCATCCTTTGCCTGGCGCTGGCCCATCTGAATGGTTTCCACCGTTGCCTGCAGGTCCGCCGTGAGCCGGGTCTGCAAGTTCTCCAATTCTGCCAGCTTTTCCCTGGCCTGAGCAAGTTCCCGTTCCCGGTCTTCTTGACCATCCGTGCCGTTTTGCAAATCACGTTCCGCCAGTGCAAATTCCTGTTGTTTGGCATTCCAGATATTTTGCTGCTCTTCCCGCTTTTTTTGCAAAGCCCGGGCCTTGTCTTCTTCTTCGTGAATCCGCTTGGCCAGTTTCTTTTCCTTGGCCCGCTCAGTCTGCAGAAGTTCATCCAAGAGCGCCAAATCCTGCTTATGCTGGCTGGCCTGCTCCGTAAGCCGGGCAATATCGGCAACAGCCTGAGCAATCTCATGGTTGAGTTCCTGCCGCCGGTCCAAAATCTTCTGACGGGCGCCATCACTCTGGTCCTGCCGCTCATGGAGCTTCGCCAGTTCCTGGGCGGCCCCTTCCATCTTCTGGCGCAGGGCTTCATTCTTTTCCGCCTGCTCTTTAAGCGCCCGCTCCAAGTCAATGATTTCCTTGCCCAGCCGTTCCTTTTCCGCCGCCACAGCCTGCACGGCAGTTTCCGCCGCCAGAACATCA
Source organism: Selenomonas sp. FC4001 (assembly GCF_000701565.1). Taxonomy (NCBI): domain Bacteria; kingdom Bacillati; phylum Bacillota; class Negativicutes; order Selenomonadales; family Selenomonadaceae; genus Selenomonas; species Selenomonas sp. FC4001. The sequence continues at coordinate 340,983 of NZ_KL370793.1, forward strand.
TCACGCAGGGAAGCCAGCTTTTCGTCATTTTCCTGCTTCTGCGCCGCTTCCTTGGCATAATCATGCGCCAGACGGGTCAGCTTGCACCGCTGATATTCCTCGTTGAGGCCATTGTAAATCCGCGTCTTTTCCGCATGTCGGGCCAGAGGTTCAAGCTGATTTTCAATCTCGTGGATGATATCCTGCACACGCACGAGGTTGTTTTCCGTATCCGTAAGCTTTCTAACCGACTCGCGCTTACGGTTGCGGTACTTCGTAATCCCTGCCGTTTCCTCGAAGAACGCCCGGCGGTCTTCGGGACGGCTGTTTAAGATATCGTCAATGCGGTTCTGACCGATGATGCTCATGCCATCATGGCCGATGCCCGTGTCAGCAAAGAGGTTATAGATATCCTTCAACCGGCAGCGAGAGCGATTGATGTAAAATTCGCTCTCCCCACTGCGGTAAAGACGGCGGGTCACAACCACTTCGCGGAAATCCACAGGCAGGGTGCCGTCATTAGCAAAGAACAGGGAAACCTCCGCTACGCCCAAGGGCTTACGGGAGGCCGAACCGGTGAAGATGATATCTTCGGCCTTGGTGCCGCGCAGGTTGCGGACATTCTGCTCCCCGAGCACCCAGCGGATGGCATCGGTGATATTGCTCTTGCCGCTGCCGTTCGGGCCGACGATAGCTGTTATCCCCTGGTCAAAATCTATGGTTATCTTATCTGCAAAGGACTTAAATCCATAAGCCTCCAAGCGTTTTAACTGCAAAATCTACACCTCATTCACGATTCACACATATCCTATATCATACCATATTTACGTCTATTGCGAAACCGTGTATAATAGATGGCAGATATATCTGAATTTTCATCTATTATATTGATCCATAAGGAGGAGAGCTTATGAACCCCAAGGCCATGTTCAACATTTCCTACGGTCTTTACGTCCTGACCGCCAATCTGGACGGCAAGGACAATGGCTGTATCATCAACACCGTCACGCAGGTAACCTCCGACCCGAATCAGATAAGTATTGCGGTCAATAAACTCAACCACACCCGCGATATGATTGCCGCCAGCAAAAAATTCACCGCCTCCATCATCAGCCAGAACGCGGACTTTGAGTTGTTCAAGCGCTTCGGTTTCCAATCCGGGAAAAACGTGGATAAATTCGCCGGCTTTACGGCCGCACAAAGAGGGGCCAATGAGGCCATGATTATCAACGAAGGCACCAATGCCTATATTGCCGGCTGGGTCACGCAGGAAATCGATTTGGGCACCCACAGCCTCTTTATCGCCAGAGTCACCGATATGGATGTGCTGAATGACACGCCCGCTGCGACCTATGCCTACTACCACCAGAACATCAAACCAAAACCGCAGGCCCCCGCCCCCAGCAAGAGTGGCAAAACCATCTGGCGCTGCAAGATTTGCGGCTATGAATACGAAGGCGATGAACTCCCCGCAGATTTCATCTGCCCACTCTGCAAACATCCGGCTTCGGATTTTGAACGCGTGAACTAAACCGCCATAATAGGCTGGAAAAAACTTAACCTGAAAAGCCCGCTGACAAAAATGCCAGCGGGCTTTTGCGTAAATTACAGTTTGCCAATACGTGCTAATTTTTTTTGTTACAGCTCAGTTTGGGCGGAGGTGGTAATACTTTTCGCCGTTGCACTGAATGACCCACAAGTGAATGTAGGAGCTTT
>NZ_KL370793.1:342997-355490 GCF_000701565.1 Selenomonas sp. FC4001
ATTTCACTTGAAGAAGTCCATGGGGATATTTCAATGACAAAAGCCGTTATCCTTCGATAACGGCTTGTCACGATATGCAACCTTTTAATGGGGCAGGGCCTGTTCCAGTCCAAAGCTCACCCGCATGGCGGCCATCCGGGCATCTGCCAGCGCAGTCCGGTAGCCCTGTTCATACTGCTGCTTGGCGTAAGCGTCAACCAAGTGAATAATCTCCTCCAGCCGCCCTTGCGTCCACGGACTCATGGCATAGGCCTCCCCCAGCTTGCCACGAACCAACGCTTGTAAATCCATTTCCATTTCCAAACATCCTCCTATTTTTAGACCATCACCAAAAGCACTTAATACTCAATGCTTTCCTCATGTTCCCGTATTGTCCGTTCTATCATTTCATGGAACCCTGACAGGGCGGCAAAGGGTGCGAACTGTGCCGCCCTCTTTATCATGGGCATGCGCCGATGGTTTTTCGGTTCCGGACAGGGCATATTTACAATATCGGCATAATCTTCTTTTTCTCTGGTAACAAACATACTTTACGCCCTCTGTGTAATTCATCTACTCATAGTGTAATATAAAAAGAAGCGATTGACAAGTCAAATTTTGACCGGTCAACCGCTTTGCTTATTGACTTGTCATTTTTCCAGCCGCCTTAGTTCCTGTATGAGTTCCCCCAGCTTGTCGGTGAATTTATCCATGGACTTCTGAAAACTCGTGAGCAGGTAAAATGTCACCACAATGGGGAAGCCCACGGCAGATACGGCGGTGAGTATGGTCTGTTCCATCTTTTCGCCACATTATGGCAAGAGCTGTTCATCCACAATTCGCAGATACATGTACCTGCCCCCTTATCTCACAGCACATTATTCCCTATTCTGCAGAAAATAGTGTACCACAAAAATCTTTTGACCATTATCCCCCTAGATGACAGAACAGCATTCATACACAGCAAAGAACCGGACGTACTGCTCATGCGTCCGGTTCTTTGTATTCAACGATTCTCAATAGTGCATTCCCATAAGCTCCGCGTCACTGGTAATGGCATCGGTGAGCCGCTGCTGGAAATCCTGCATGGTAATCAGCCCGTCGGGGTTGGGGTAGATATTCTGCAAATGCAGGGGCACAGCCTGCGGCGGGTTATCGGCATCGATAGGCGTTTTGCCGCAGAGCTGGCTGGTCGAAGGATAGACCAGTTTCAGAGCCACATAGCTTTCGCCGTCCGCGTCCTGCCATTCTTCCACCACGAGCTTCGAGCCAATGGGCGCTTCCTGCTCGATGGTTTCCGGCAGCTCGGTATCCTTGACCTCCATGGCCCCCATCACCGATGCAATGTTGGTATCATGGCCGCACAGGAAGGTAAACTTGCGCTTTTGCAGGTTCAGTTCCTCCTGAAAGATGGACAGCATCGGCCGCGCCAGTGCGCGGGAAAGGGTGGGCAGATGACGATAGGCATGAATGCCCAAGTCTTTCACCGACGCAATATCCCGCCACTCGTTAAATGTCAGTTCATGGCCAAAGCTTGCCCGCTTGTCGCCCAATTCATAATACTGCAGGACCAGGGCATCACAGGTCATCATCAGCGGACGGATGGAACCGCCCAAATGAACGCCGTCCTTGACGCTCACCTTAAACTCGCCCTTGCTGACTTCCGGATTGTCAAAAACGCCAGCCGCCGTCTTTACACCAGCTGCTACACGCTGCGTCAGGGCCGCATTGCCGCCCAAGGCCGTAAGTTCAGCGGTCAGCTTTTCATCATAAGTGGGCTTATGTCCCGCCTGCCCCGGCAAAAATACGGGGTCCGCTTCATTCACATCGCCGTTGTACTGAACGGGCACATCCACATCCGGGAACATCCCTGTTTCAAAACTTCTGGCCGTGGCAATGGTGCGCTGGAAGGCATTGGCATAGAGCAGGATATCCCGCGCCTCTGGCTGATAATCCGCGGGGAACAGTTCTTCCTTCTGGAAGTAAAGCCGGCAATAGGCCCCCATTTTTTCCTCAATCTGCGCGCCATGCGCGGTGAGCTCGCCGCCCTTTACACCAAAATCATGCCAAGTGTGTGTGGTAATCTCGCCCAATTTCTCCTTGCTTACCAGCGGCGCCCGGATATTGTGCCGCGACAGGACGATAACCTGCGCCAGATGATACTTGCTGTGAAATGCGTCCTGCGGCACCGCCTCCACCTGCTGACAGAGACACAGTACCATCAACAAAGCAGCCCAAATCTTTTTCAACAACATCCTCAATCCCTCCCCACATAGTCAAAAAAGCCCCATAAAGGGGCTTAATCATCCGTAACCATTAATAGCTGGGATGTGCTTTCACATAGTCCACCGGACGGCTCCAGTCAACGTGTACTTTGGTTTCATTCCAGAGGCGGGTCAGCGCCAGTTTGAAGCTTTCCACATCGGCCAGCGGGTCGATTTCTTCCGGCGTGAAGTCCATGAGCGTCTCATGCGGCACGTTAATGCTGTGCTTTTCCCCCAGGTATTTTTCCGTCAGGCTCTTGGCCTCGTCGTTGTTGATATTGACGGTTGCGCTCTTGCTCTCGCCATCGTAGTCAATCCAGCCCAAGTCCTTGCCAAAGCTGATAGCTACGCTAAATTTATTTTCCATGGTAGTATCTCCTTTAATCCTACGTTTTCTACATCTGATTATATATGATTCGGCCTTATTTTACAAATTTTTTGGGAAAATGGCCAAATTAAGTAAATATTTTCAAAAGTTTGTATTTGTCAAGTCTTGCACATGCATTTTTTTTGTGCTACTATACTAACAAAGAAGGATAAGCCTGGGGTGTGCGCGGGCTTTTGGAATGTCCAACCTACATTTATTACAGGGAGCCTGACTTGATTCTGGTGGAAGTTCGCCGAGGCGTCATGCGGAAGCCAGACTTAGGGCACCCACCTGCTAGTCGCAGGTTTTGGGCATTTAAGGCAGCGGCAGTTTGGACCCCTTCTTTGAAAAGGGAGTGCTAACCTAGGGTAGCATTCCCTTTTCACGTATCTGCAGGTATCAGTGCAGATACGGGCGCAAATTGATGGCGACTTCGTTGATATGGGTAATCTTGGGGTCCGGGTTCTGCGGCATAGCCGGAGCCGGTGCGTCCACCACTTCAATGTTGTCGAGCATCTGCCGCATCTGGCCGCGGATGCCTTCCAAATAGATTTCCCGCAGGTTCGCCTGCTCTTTTTTTTCTTCCTCGGTAAGTCCCGTGGAGCGCTGCTTCCGGGACAGTTCATTAATCCGGGCAATGAGTTCCTTAGTTATCATAAAAGTCTCTCTTTCTTCAACAGCTTTCATTACACAACGCAATATTATACCTTTCGCCCCCGCCCTTGTCAAAATATTTCCCGCCCCATTGCCAAAGGTTACAGCGGTTTAGTATAATGGGCTATGGTTGTACAACCAAATACAACTTCACAGGAGGTTCGGACGTTTTGGAACCTGGCATTAGCTTTTCCGCTTTGGAGGAACAGATTCTCCTCCTGAAAGAAGCCACGGATGCGGTACTCCTGGACACGATAGGTCTGGGACAGAAGATGCAGGAAGCGTTTGAACGGCATGCCGACAGTACGATGAGCGCGCAAGTGTTGTGGAAAGCACTGCAGCCTCAGGACTGATGGCGCAAAAAGGCCCTCTCCCTTGCGGAGAAGGCCTTTTCTCGTATTATTTTTGAACCGTTATTCCGTAACAGCCTTGGGACGGCGTTTGAGCTGTCCGGCGATAATCAGGCCGAAGAGCACGATGCCGACGCCGTCGGTAGCCAGGCCCGGCTGAATCATCAAGAGACCTGCCACGACGAGTACCAGTCGTTCCCATACCTTGCAGTCCGCTGCCAGATAGCCGATAAGCGCGGAGCTTATAGCCACCATGCCGCAGAGGGCCGTCACCGTGGACAGGACAAGTTCTGCTGCCGTGCCGCTCATCATCAGGAGCACCGGAGACATGACGAAGATATAGGGAATGATGAAAGCCGCAATGGCCAATTTCGAGGCATTGACGCCGGTTCTGAGGGCGTTGCCGCCGCTGATACCCGAACCGGCATAGGCAGCCAGTGCCACCGGCGGGGTAACGTCAGCGATGATGCCGAAGTAGAACACGAACATATGGGCCGCCAGCACGGGAACGCCCATCTGTACCAAAGCGGGCGCCGCAATGGTCGAGGTGATGACGTAGTTTGCCGTGGTGGGCACGCCCATGCCCAGGATAATCGCCGTAATCATGGTGAAGAACATGGTGGGCAGCAGCATACCGCCGGAGAGGGTCAGCAGGCCCGAAGCCAGTTTCAGCCCCACACCGGTTTTCGTCACCACGCCGATGATGATACCGGCAGCGGCGCAGGCCACCAATACGCCTAAGACGTTGCGGGCACCTTTTTCCAACCCCTGCACAACCTCAATGGGTTTCATGCGGGTGGATTTGCGCAGGCAGGAACAGAGAATTGCGAGGACAATAGCCACCAGAGCCGCCCGCATGGGCGTATAGCCCGATACCAGCAGGTACACGATAATAATCAGCGGCAGAGCCAGATGGCCCCGCTCTTTGAGCAAGGTGAAGAACTGCGGCAGCTGTTCGCGGGGAATGCCCTTGAGCTTGCTGCGTTTCGCTTCAAAATGTACGCCCAGCCATACGCCGGAGAAGTACAGGAGCGCCGGCACCACGGCGGCCTTTACAATATCAATGTAGGGAACCCCTACGAACTCGGCCATCAGGAAGGCCGCGGCCCCCATAACAGGAGGCATGAGCTGACCGCCCGTGGAAGCTGCCGCTTCAACGGCCCCGGCAAAGTTCTTGTGATAGCCCAGTTTTTTCATCATAGGGATGGTCAGCGAGCCTGTGCCCACCACGTTGGCCACGGAACTGCCGGACACGGTACCCATAAGGCCCGAGGACAGAACCGCCACTTTAGCCGGGCCGCCGCTGGCCCAACCCGCAATGGAATTGGCCAAATCGATGAAGAACTTGCCCAGACCCGTGGACTCCAGATAAGCACCGAACAGGATAAAGAGGAAGATAAAGGTCGAAGACACGCCCAGAGGAATACCGAAAACACCCTCGGTGGTGTAGTAAAGATGTCCGACCAACTGGCTCACCGTCAGGCCGCGATGGGCCAGCACGCCGGGCATATAAGGGCCGGCAAAGGCATAGGCCAGGAAGGCCAGTACCACGCAGACCATGGGAATCCCCACCACACGGCGCGCAGCTTCAATCACGAGCAGAATACCTAAGACGCCGACCACCAAATCCACATCGGACACCAGCCCTGCCCGCAGTACCAGATGCTGATACTCATAGATAATGTAGGCAGGTGCCGCCGCGCCTAAAACCGCCAGCACCAAATCAAAGGGATGCAGCTTGTGCCGCGACCAGCTTTTCCGCGTGGGATAGAGCAGGAACACCAGCGCCAGACCAAAGCCCAGATGAACACCGCGCTGCAGCTGGGCATCGAGCACCCCGAAGGTTGCGGTATAAAGCTGAAAGATGGAAAAGCAGATGGCGATAAAGGCCACAATCTTTTTCATCACGCCGGTATATTCCATGGTGTCTGACTCTTTGTCATACTCCTTCAGAACCGCATTTGCGGTTTTGGCATCATGTTCATTCATTCATAACCAATCCTTTCCATAAGGGCATTAACTCTACCGTCACCAACGTGCCGGGCTGATACTTTTCATAGAGAGGGAACTTCTTCCCCGCAAGGCTTAACGTAAGCTCCGTACCAACGCCCACGCGCAGAGCCAGCTTTGGATACCGCCGCTCCTGCCCCCGCAGCCAGAAATAATCACCCTCCTGATGGAACTCCCCTTCCGCTGCATCAAAGGGCAGCCCCACGCCGAAGGACTGATACTTGGTAGCCGTCAGCAAAAATCCCTGCCGCGCTTCATCCACCGCCAAATATTCCTCCACCGGCGTTTTCTGCACAGAATGGATGAAACGTATGGACAGCGGAAAACCTGCTGCCACCTCTCCGATATAAAGGCGCTCGCCTCCTGCCCGCACGACAATGCAGGGCAGGGTGAGTATCTGCCAAAGAGCCAAAAACAGCCCTAAACCGCATAGTAAAAATTCTTTCTGCAAAATATCACCTTTTCGCAAAAAGGGCTGTTACACCCCGTGCAACAGCCCCGCAAAACTTCAGAATTACTCCTTAAAGAACTTCTCTGCACCAGCATTAACCGGCAGCGGCATACCTTCGAGAGCCTTCTCCTTCAGGATGGCTTTAGCGGCCGCATGAGCTGCATGGATACGGTCAAGGTTCTTGAACAGCGCCTTGGTGAGTTCATAGCCCAGCTTGTCGTCCACCTTATCGTTGGCTACCAGCATAGCCATTACGGAGACAGCCGGAACTTCTTCATCAAAGCCTGCATAGGTACCAGCCGGAATAACCGTCTTGGTATAGAAAGGATATTTCGCAATCAGGGCATCTGCCTTGGATGCTTCAACCGGCAGCAGGCGAACCTTGTGCTGGGAAGCGATATCCTGTACAGCGGAGGTCGGATAACCAGCCGTCAGGAACGCGGCATCAATGTTGCCGTCCTTCAGGGCGCTGGCTGCTTCCGCAAAGGAAAGATACTGAACCTGAATGTCGTTATACGTTACACCATAGGCTTCCATAATCTGGCGGGCATTGGCTTCTACGCCGGAACCGGCAGCACCTACGGCCACCTTCTTGCCCTTGAGGTCAGCGATGGACTTGATGCCGGAGCTCTCCAGCGTCACAGCCTGGCAGGTTTCCGGATACAGGGTAGCGATACCCTTGAGGCCTTCGACCTTCTTATCCTTGAACATTTCCGTACCATTCACCGCATAATAGGTAATATCATTCTGAACGATAGCCAAATCCACAGAACCATCTTTCAGCATATTGATATTTGCCACCGAAGCCCCCGTGCTCTGTGCACTGGCGTTCATGCCCGGGATGTCCTTGTTGAGAACTTCAGCCATGGCACCGCCAATGGGGTAATATGTACCTGCCGTACCGCCGGTACCGATATTTAAGAACTTCTTCTCTGCGGCATTGTCACCACCACAGCCGGTGAGCACCGCTGCCATAGCCACAACCGCCAGCCCTGCCAACAGGGCTTTTTTCAAGCCTGTAAACTTCATAACTTACCCCTCCTATTGTGTCATTTGACCTATAATTTAAAACAATAACTGCATATCTCGTATATCATTATAGCATAGAGGGTATACACTGACAAGTGTTATAACCAGAAAAATAGACATTTTGTAATGTATGTATGTATACATTGCACAATTAAACAACAAAAGCGGCATTTCCGAGTTGGAAATGCCGCTTTTAGATAAGACGCTTCTATATTGTATGTAATTTTACTGTTCCGTCGTCAAAACTTCGCTGTCCCGCGCATCCCGAAAAGAGGAATACACCCAGCCAACAGCAGCTGCCACCACAGCCGGTACGAACCAGCCCATGCCGATATCATAGAACGGCACATACGCCGTCAAAAATTCCGTCAATGCCGGGAACTTGATGCCAGCGGCAGCGAGGCCGTCCAGCACAGCAAAGACCAGCGTCACATTGATGGCCAGACGGTAAACGCTGTAGCGCCAGCCGATAAATCCATCAAACAAAGACAGAACCACGAACACGATAACCAACGGATAGATGGCTACGAGGAACGGCACGGACAGCGCGATAATCTGCGTCAGGCCGATATTGGAAGCCACAAAGCTGAACAGCGTACCTGCCTGTACGAGGCGGGCATAGGAAACACGGTTGTTGCTGAGCTTGTTGAAATACCAGGCCATGCCGGAAATCATACCGCAGGAAGTGGTCAGGCAGGCCAGCGCAATGATGAAAGCTACTAATAAATTACCGGCCGGGCCAAAGAAGATGCCCACAGCACCAGCCAACAGCTGGCCGCCGTTTTCTACATGACCGAGTACGCCAGCGCTCGTTGCCCCGATATAAGCCAGGGAACCATACACGAGCGTCATCAACGCTACCGTGATGAAACCGGAAATGATGCAGATTTTGCTCACGGATTTATTATCCGTCGTACCGCGCATGCGGATGGCATTTACCACAATGGTACCGATGGACAGGGAGGCCAGAAGGTCCATCGTCTGATAACCGTCCTGGAAGCCCTGGGAGAACGGTGCCGTGATATAAGCGCCCGTTGCGTCGAGCACTTCACCCAGCGGCGTCACAAAGGATTTCACAAAGAGAATGACCAAAAACGCCAGCAGCGCCGGAGTCAGCATTTTGCCCACACGGTCAATGAGCTTGTTCGGCGTCATGGCCAGATAATACGTTGCCCCAAAGAAGAACAGGGTATAGATGAACTGTCCCAGCGTCAGGTTTTCCGCAGCCAGGAACGGACGGATACCGATTTCAAAGGACACCGCGCCGGTACGAGGTACGGCGAACACGGGGCCGATGGTCAGATACAGGATAACCAATAATGCCGTTGCGAGCCACGGATAGGTCTTGCGGTTCATAAACTCCACATACTTACCGCCCTGCATGGCGATAGCCGTAATGCCCAAAAGCGGTAGTCCCACGCCCGTCACCAAAAAGCCCATCATGGCAATAATGCTGTTTGAGCCGGCAGCCTGCCCCAAGGCAGGCGGAAAAATCAGATTGCCAGCCCCAAAAAAGATAGAAAACATCATCAGGCCGACGGTCAGGATTTCGCCTTTGCTCATTCGCTTCATACTTACTCACACTCTTTTCTTACAAAATACACCTTTTGTCCACTCACAATGTACGCGAGTGAACATACAAAAAGCCCATGTCCCACTTTCCCGGACATGAACTCTAGGGTTCACCTTCGTTTTAGGATAGGTGTATTATAGCACAAAGACAAAAGACATGGCAAGAGGCATTTTGTATTTTCTGTGTAAACTCGTAAACTTTTATTTACTAGAAATATCTGTTATACTAAAGACAAAAATGTCCACGAAAATACATACTTATAAGGAGGAAAACCGTCATGTCCGAGGAAACTGCAGAAAAAAAAGAACTTGACCCGCTGATTACCCAGCCCCACGGGGTGGAACAGCAGGCCAAGATGGAAATTGTCAACATGATTCACAGCGGGGAATCCCCCTTTGACATCATCTACCATATGGCCAAGCGCCTCGAAAAATCCTCTGGCGAACCCGGCTACGCCCAATACGTCGAAGACCAGATTCGCGCCGTCTACGGCTTCGCCCTGCAGCACGTCAAGCCCATGCGCGACGAACTGCGCGACGTCGAAGAACGCCTCGAACGCATCAAAAAATCCTACGAGAACCCCGAATTCACCGAAGAAGAACACATCCGCATCGGCTTTGCCATCGAGCGCCACAAGAAGAACATCGAGCGCCTCAAAATCATGATTCAAAAAGCCGAAGCCGACGGCGAGGACGCCACCATTCAGAAAAACTAAATCCACACAAAAGCTCCCCATGACTATAAAGCCATGAGGAGCCTTTCTTTGCCGCTTCATGTTAATCAGAGCCTCTATCAATGGTCACTCTTATCGTCTTATTTTTTCTTCTGCCCGTAATAAGCATTGGGGCCGTGCTTACGCAAGAAGTGCTTGTCGAGCAGCACCTGCGGCATGGGGTCGCGGTCCTGCGTGAGCATCTGGGTATGGAAGGCCATCATGGCAACTTCTTCGAGCACGACAGCATTATGCACGGCATTGAAGCAGTCCGTACCCCAGGTGAAGGGGCCATGATTCTTCACGAGCACTGCCGGCACGTAGTCCGGATTGATGCCATATTTCTTGAAGCGTTCCACAGCTACCACGCCAGTGTTGTACTCGTAAGCGCCCTTGATTTCTTCCTCGGTCATATCGCGTGTGCAGGGAATTTCACCATAGAAATAATCTCCCTGCGTCGTGCCATAAGCACGCACACCCTGTCCAGCCTGCGCAAAAATCGTCGCCCAGCGGGAATGGGTATGCACCACTCCGCCAATGTTGGGGAATTCCTTGTAGAAAATCCGATGCGTTTCTGTATCGGAAGAAGGATTGAGGTCGCCTTCCACCTTGTTGCCGTCCAAATCCACTACGACCATATCCGACGGCTTCATCACATCATACTCTACCCCGGACGGCTTGATGACAAACAAGCCCTTCTCCCGGTCAATCCCGGAAACATTGCCCCAGGTAAAGGTAATCAGATTATGCTTCGGCAAAAGCATATTGGCTTCATAGACTTTCTCTTTCAGTTCTTCTAACATACGTTCCCCTCCAACAATGTGCAGTGCACACTTATTACCGATTGTTATTCATTGGAATTGCTTATACACATATCATACACCACTGGGATTGGCATTTCAATAGTTTTGAAAAATTTTGTGCTCGTACACAAACAGTCATCAACAAGCGATTTACTTCGTCAGCTCATACATCGCAATCTCATTAATCTCGCGATTCGCCCCAATCAGGATTTCCTTCCCATCATGGGTATAATGCAGTACATTGGCGGCACCGCAGCCTTCGTCGAGTTTATCGGCCACATATTTGCCATCTTTGTAAGTGAATGCCAACAGATAGCGTTCGCCTTTGCGATGGCCGATGATAAAGGTATTTTCCCCGTTGACCTGCCCGCCGAAGATGGCATGGAGGAATTCCAGTTTTTCGGGATAGGTATAGGCCACTTCAAACTTGCCGTCTTTCTGCTCGTAGATGTTGATGGTATCGCCGTGGAACGGAGCCAGAGCACAGAGTTCTTCCACGCCATCGCCGTTGAGGTCCATAAGCAGGGCGTCGCTGGCTGCATCGCTCGTGAGTTCTTTTACTTCCCATTCACCGCCAGCAGTTTTCGGCGGGAAGAACTGGAACACGCCGTTATCGCAGGAAACCACAGCCGAGGTGGAGCCGTCTTTTTCCTCATGCAGATAATAGCCGTGATTCTTGAGCATATTGTCCTTGAGCACCGTCAGTTCCAGCTGATTATCGTCGTTGTAACCGGAGAGGTCGTCCGGCAGTTCAGCCACGAACACCTTTCCGGGGAAACGCCAGTCATCTTTGTATTCATGGTCAGATTTCAGCGCGCAGGCAATGATGTAGTTCTTGCCGCCCGCCTGCAAAATGCCAAAACGGTGAACAAACGGCAGGTCAACGAGGGTACGCACTTCCCAATCGTTCTTGCCGCGCGGTGTAACCACGACAATAGATGCTTCCTTGGAGTCATTCGGCGAATAGAATTTGCGGGTTGCCAGGAACTGTCCGTCCGTGCCCGGCACCTGCACCATCGTCATAACCCCGCCGGGGCCTTCCCAAACCGTTTCTTCAATCTCGCCATCAAGGCTGATGAGATAGCAGTTGTTGACCTTTTCTGCGGCGCAGAGGAAATGGTCCCTGCCCTGATAATGGAGCATGGCCAGAGAATAACACTTTTCGAGTTCACCGATAACTTTTTTCGTTGCTTTCATTATATAACACCTCTATTAATTCATCTTGTCCAATCGGCTGCGCATAAATTCGCTGGCCTTCTTGAGCTCGGCCTTGTAGTCCTGCCCGTCTAAGTACCAGAATTCCGCCACATAGCGGCGCACGCCCAATTCCCAGCTGGTCTTAATGACCTGTTCAAAATCCACATGCCCCGTACCAAAGGGAATCTCGCGATATTTGCCCGGTACGGTTTCCTTCAAATGCACCGCCACGATATGCCCCTTGCCGCGTTTGAGGTCTTCGGTCACATCGTCATCATAGAGCAGCGCCGCATTGGTGATATTGCCCGAATCCGGATAAACACCCAGATACGGCGAATCCACGAGCTTAACGTATTCCATGGCCTTTTGCACATTGTCCATAAACGGCGTTTCCATGGTCTCAAAGCCCATCTGAATTCCCTCTTTGCCTGCCATTTCAGCAGCAATTTTGAGGTTCTTCACGAAATCCGCCCGCGTCTTTTCCGAGCTTTCTTCATAGTACACATCATAACCTGCCAGCTGAATCGTGCGAATGCCCAAATCCGCCGCCAGTTTCACGGCCTTTTCCATGATGGCCAGGCTCTTTTTCTGCTTCTCCATATCCGGACAGCCCAAAGGATACTTGCGATGACCCGACAGGCAGATGGAGCGGAACGGCACGCCCACAGCCCGCATAGCTGCGCGAATGCTGTCTCTTTCCCCTTCACTCATATCAAGACGAGCCAATTTCGCATCCGTCTCATCAATGCTCATTTCCACATAATCAAAGCCCGCCTCTTTCGCCGCCTGCAGCTTTTCCACCCAGTTCAGCGTCCCTGGCATGGCTTTTTCATATAAACCTAACTGATATTTACACATAAAAATCGTCCTTTTCCCCATGTTTTCTGACATAAATCCACAATTTACGTTTTCGACATATCATGCATTGCAGTTTGTGTTAGTTCGTGCTGAAATATTTTTGTTACAGCTCAGTTTAGGCGGCGGTGGTAATACTTTTCGCCGTTGCACTAAATGACCCACAAGTAAATGTATGGATTTTTTAGTTACCTGCGCCGGGCAAGACCGGCGGCGCGTATGTTCAGCGCAGTATTTAGTCTCTGCCGT
>NZ_KL370793.1:355565-679521 GCF_000701565.1 Selenomonas sp. FC4001
AGCGATGTTCGTATAAAACGGCATTTTCGCGGTGACAAGCAGCAAGCACATCGATGTTCTTGTAACTTGTACGAAGGGGTCGTTTAGCGGAAAACAGAAAAATTACTCCCCGTTCGCCCCTAACAACGCATGGACGGGATACCCTGCGCACGAACTAACGAATTAACCTACAAGCTGCGATTCATTCAAACAATGCAGCCAATTCTTCTGCCGTAAGTCCTGTGATAACTTTATCTCCTTTGGCAATGCACCCCAGGACCGGCAGTCCGGTCATTTCCTCACACATGCACCGATTGTCCTCTTCCATCACATCCCCTTCATGGAAATGATTGAAGAGGATTCCTTTCAGCGGCAGTTCCTTTTGCTCCATATAGGCATGGGTAAGGACCACACCGTTGATGGTTCCGAGTCCGGCGTCTGCCACCATGACGCTGGGCAGGTGCAAACTGCTGACGATATCCTCTAGCTGGATGCGTTCTTCATCATAGCCAATGGGGCAGGTAATGCCGCCGCTGCCCTCCACCACTACATAATCATGCTCCCGGCTAAGCGCCTGGAATTTTTCTTCCACCACGGCCATGCGCACAGGATTGCCTTCGATACGTGACGCAAGATGCGGAGATACCGCATGTTCATAAACATAGGGGCACATGCTCTCAAGACTCTGGGAAATCCCGGCAAATTCCTTAACAAACAGGGCATCCCCGGGAATCAGCGTGCCGTCTGGCCGACGCTCATTGCCGCTCATAGCGGCCTTGTAATAAGCCACATCCATCCCGGCATCATGCAGCATCTTCACGATAAGCCCTGCCACATAGGTCTTGCCTATCTCAGTGCCCGTACCTGTGACAAAAAGATTCCGGCTCATGCGCACACCTCCTTATGCAGGGCAGTGTGCTTTTCCTCCACTATCCAGACACCGCTCCGATAGCAGCGCAAACCAATTCCCGCTGCCGCCAGACACAGCAGAAAATCCGGCGGTGCCTGCAGGATGCCGCAGTAAAGTATAGCCGTCCAGAGGGGAATCGGCGCAGCAATTACATAATTGGAAACCAGATAAAACCAGGCTATGCCAATCATGTAGACGATAACCATGCCGCCTAAATTGGCCAACAGCAGCCGCCCATAGGATACTGCCGTCCCATGGCGGGCATAATAACCGCCAAACCAGGCCTGCAGAATAAACGCCAGCAGATAGCCAAAGGTGGGCTGCAGCACATAGGCCGGGCCGCCGCCGGAAGCAAAGACCGGTACGCCCAGCAGCCCCAGCAGTACATAAGCCGCTACCGCCACCGCTCCCAAACGGGCGCCGAGCACCAGCCCTGCCAGCAAGGTGAACAGGAATTGCAGCGTATAGACATCCGTTCCCACCGGAATGCGAATAAAAGTCCCCGCCGTAATCAGGGCGATAAACAAACCACATAGCACAATTTCACGAACCGTAAGATGTTTCATTGACATTTTCCTCCTAAAAGCCCCGCTTACCCGCGCCGGAACCATTCCTTCATGACCGCAAAGATATGGACAAGTTCATCATCCGTAAGGATATAGGGTACCATGGAATAGAGATAATTCAGGAAGGGCCGCGCAAAGACACCCCGCTCATAGGCAAACTGCTGATAGCCTGCCAAAGTCTTGGCATCATATACTTCAATGCAGGCACAACCGCCCATGATGCGGACTTCGCGGATACGCGGGTCGGTAAAGCCCTCAAGTTCCCGCCGTGTAATCTCTTCGATATGCGCAACCCTTGCCATGACATCGAGCTCATCAAACAGTTCAATCGAGGCCTTGGCCGCAGCACATGCCAGAGCATTCCCCATAAAGGTCGGGCCATGCATCAGCGCTTTTTCCGGTGCATCGTCATAGAACGCCGTAAAGACCTTCTTGTTGGCCACAGTAACCGCATGACCGATATGACCGCCGGTAAGCCCCTTGCCCAACACCAGAATATCCGGCAGCACCTCATCTGCCACAAAGCGATGCCCCGTCCGGCCAAAACCTGTTGCCACCTCATCGAAAATCAGCAGGACTCCGTACTTATCACAAAGCTCCCGTGCCCGTTTGAGGAAGGCCATATCGTACATCCGCATACCGCCAGCCCCCTGCAGCAGAGGTTCCACGATAAAGCAGTTCAGCTCATCCTGATAACGGGCAAAGGCTTCCTCCAGCGCAGCAATCTCCGTGGGGATATGAATGACATAGGGATTCTTGCCATAGACCTGCAGGACGAAGTGATAGTCCTCATCATCTCCTACCGCCATGGTTTTGAAGGTGTCTCCATGATAGGCATGTTCCAAGGCCAGTACCTTAGTGCGCCGCACCTCCTGATTATCTACGCTGGTATCTCCATGATGAGCATGTTCCAGCGCCAACACCCGCTTATGACTTGTCTCTCCCCGATTTACATAATACTGCAGGGCCATTTTCAGCGCGACTTCTACCGCCACACTGCCCGAATCGGAGAAAAAGCAGTAATCCAAATCCCCCGGCAGCCAGGCGGCCAGTTTTTCGGACAATTCCTGCGCAGGCTTATGGGTAAGGCCGCCCAGCATCACATGGGAAAATTTATTGGCCTGCTGGCAGATGGCTTCCGTAATCTTGGGCTGATGGTAACCATAGATTACACTCCACCAGGAGGAAATCGAATCCAACAGCTTCGCATCCTTCGTGTAAAGATAAGGGCCTTCTGCATCGACAATTTCGTAAGGTGCTTTCATGGTCTTCATCTGTTCGTAGGGGTACCAAATCATTGGCAGTACCTCCCTTTTGACTTCGTATTTTTTTGCATCGTCATAGCTCCTTTCCCAATCATCACGGTTAACACGATACTCCTCTCCGCCCTCATTGTCAACCTGTATTTTGTAATAAGTTAACCAAAACTATGATAATTACGCAAAACAGGCCTGACATGTCAAAAATTGACATGTCAAGCCTGCTTTCTTTAAGGCGCTATGAAATTAGAATTCTTCGCTCTTGCTGGCGATTTTTTCCTGAACGTATTTAATGAAGTCGTCAACCTTCATGGTTTCGCTGTCCTTCACGCCACGTTTGCGGACAGCTGCCGTACCGTCAGCCATTTCCTGGTCACCGACAACCAGCGTGTACGGGGTCTTCTTGACCTGGCTTTCACGGATTTTGTAGCCCGTCTTTTCGTTGCGGTCATCCACTTCAACACGCAGGCCGAGGTCAAACATTTTCTTCTTGAGCTCGTAAGCGTAATCAGCATGCTTGTCCGTAATCGGCAGGATACGAACCTGAACCGGAGCCAGCCAAGTCGGGAACGCACCGGCGTAGTTTTCAATGAGGATGCCGATAAAGCGTTCAATGGAGCCGTAAACCACGCGATGCAGCATAACCGGACGATGCTTTTCGCCGTCTTCGCCCACATACGTCAGGTCGAATTTTTCCGGCATCAGCATATCGAGCTGAATCGTACCGCACTGCCACGTACGGCCAATGGAATCGCGCAGATGGAAGTCAATCTTCGGACCGTAGAACGCGCCGTCACCTTCGTTGATGACATACTTGAGGCCGCGGTGTTCCAAAGCATTACGCAGAGCATTTGTAGCATTTTCCCAGATTTCGTCAGAACCCATGGAGTCCTCCGGACGCGTGGAGAGTTCTGCCGTGTACTTCAGACCGAACGTGCTGTAAACTTCATCAAAGAGGTCAATCGTATGCTGGATTTCGTCCTCAATCTGTGCCGGCGTGATGAAGAGATGCGCATCATCCTGCGTGAAGTTGCGGACACGGAACAAGCCGTGGAGCGCACCGGAGAGCTCGTGGCGATGAACAAGACCAAGCTCGCCCATACGCAGTGGCAGGTCACGATAGCTGTGCTGATGGGATTTATACACCAGCATACCGCCCGGGCAGTTCATGGGTTTTACTGCATAATCTTCATCGTCAATCTTCGTGAAGTACATGTTTTCTTTATAATGATCCCAGTGACCGGAAGTCTCCCAGAGCTTGCGGTTCATGATCATCGGCGTCTTGATTTCCTGATAGCCATAACGGCGATGTACTTCGCGCCAGTAGTTGATGAGTTCGTTGCGGACGACCATGCCGTTCGGATGGAAGAACGGAAAGCCCGGGCCTTCTTCGTGCAGGCTGAACAGGTCAAGTTCCTTGCCCAGTTTGCGGTGGTCGCGCTTAGCTGCTTCTTCGAGCATATGCAGGTATTCGTCGAGGTCAGCCTGCTTTTCAAAGGCCGTACCATAGATGCGCTGCAGCATCTTGTTCTTCTCGCTGCCGCGCCAGTAAGCACCAGCTACGCTCTGGAGCTTCAAGGCCTTAACCTTGCCCGTGGATAATACATGAGGGCCAGCGCAGAGGTCGGTGAATTCGCCCTGCGTATAGAGCGTAATCAGCGCATCTTCCGGCAGGTCGTTGATGAGTTCCACCTTGTAGCTTTCGCCCATTTCCTCAAACATCTTGAGAGCATCAGCACGGCTGACCTCTTTGCGTTCGAGCTTGAGGTTTTCCTTGACGATTTTCTTCATTTCCTTTTCGATATCCTTGAGGTCAGCTTCGCTGAGCTGGCGGTCCATATCGATATCGTAGTAGAAACCATTGTCAATAGCCGGGCCGATAGCCAGCTTTACATTGTCTTCCTTGTAGAGGCGTTTTACAGCCTGTGCCAGAATATGAGAAGCCGTATGACGCAGTGCCCAGCGGCCGTCAGCCTCTTCAAACGTCAGAAACTCTACCGTGCAGTCCTTATTAAGAACAGCCGTCAGGTCCTTCGTTTCGCCGTCAACCTTAGCAGCCAGTACCTTCTTGGCCAGGCTGTTGCTGACCTGTTTTACAAAATCCAAAATGCTCGTGCCGGCCTCAACCTCGCGCAGAGCACCGTCCTTCAACGTAATCTTCAGCATTGTATTTCCCTCCTAAAACTAAAAAAACTTCGTCCCTGAATAGGGACGAAGCTATAACCTCGTGGTTCCACCCTGATTGCCACAGACTATGCCCATGGCCACTCAGCGCTTGTAACGATAGCGTAACCGTCTGCCAATACTGATGGGCCCAGCCCACGTTCCTGCCAGCAGCTCCAAAGTGGTAACAGCAACAACTAACCCAGAACCCTTGCACCATACAGGTTCCTCTCTAAGAGCCGTTTCCTCACTGTCATGTCTTTGTCTTTGCCTTTAACTGATAGACATATTATAGGTTGCCCAAGTTGACATGTCAAGGGATAACATCAAATTCCCCTGTAAAAAATTCCCCTGCCCTTTTCACTTGCCATGGCAGGGTTATGAGCTGCCAAAGTTGAATAAGTATAGCATAAATCTAAAGGAGGCAGTAAAAATGAGTATTATCAGCGGACTAATCGGCAATGCGGCGGAAACGGATATCGAAGATGTAAAAAAAGACTACGGCAAACTATTGGGCAAGAGTGAACAAGTAATCCAGGCTTACCAATGGGTGCGTGACCTGCTTATCTTCACTGACTACAGGCTGATACTGGTGGATATACAGGGTGCTACCGGCAAAAAAGTCGACTACCACTCCATTCCCTACAAGAGTATCCGCCACTTCGCCGTAGAATCCACCGGGCACTTTGACCTGGAGGCGGAGCTCAAAATCTGGGTAGCCGGTCTTGGTGCTGAACCACTGGTCTACACCTTCAGCAAGGACGCCGACGTCTACCGCGTACAAGCCCTGCTGGCAGAATGCGTCGGCAAATAAGCAAAAAGAACGGATAAAAAACAGGAGCTGATTCACGTGTATAAAACTTTAATATCACTGGCAGCGGTGCTCGTCATGAGTACCAGCCTGTGCTTTGCCCGGGAACTGCCAACGGATAAACCGGTAGAAAAACCGTCCACAGAAGTACAACAGCCGCTGTTCCTGCAGCATGAGCATACATCTAAATGTATTCTTACCTCTGCCGAACCCGTGCAGATAATCTGCATTCTTGACCGTTCCGGCTCAATGCGCAAGGTAGCCGAAGATACAATCGGCGGCTATAACACTTTCATAGAAAAACAGAAACAGAAAAAAGGACGCGCCGAAGTTACCACCGTCCTTTTCGATGACAGATACGAAAAAATCGTGGACGCCAAAGATATCCAAAAAGTGCCGGAACTGACCAATAAAAATTACTACCCCCGTGGCATGACGGCCCTGCTTGACGCTGTCGGCCGCACCATCACCGGCACCATGAATAAAATGAATCAGAACGGCATCTGCCCAGCCAAGCGGCGCGTGCTGTTCCTCATTATGACCGATGGCAAAGAAAACAACAGTGTAGAATACACCAAAACTGACGTAAAAGCCATGATTGATACGGCCTCTAAAGAATATAACTGGAATTTCATCTTCATGGGGGCCAATATCGACTCGGTATCTGAGTCTGCAGCCCTAGGTATCGGCGCTGACCATGCCGTGAATTACAAACACGACGCCGGCGGCGTAAGACAATCCTTCTCCCGCATGGACGCCGCCGCCAGCGAAATGCGCGACAAAGGCAGCGTCGGCGAAAGTTGGAAACAAGCCGGCGAACAGCCACAGTAAATCCTTTAAACATCTCCCCATCGCTTACTGACAAAATTTTCATAGCAAAAGGCAGTGACAAAATGCTTGCGCATCTTGTCACTGCCTTTAGGTTTTTATATGCAGTTAGTTCGGGTCGAATTTGTTTTGGGCGTTTTCGAGCAGGGCGTCACGGCGTTTCTTGGAGGCTGTGAAGTAGTCGTAGACGGCCTGTCTGTCCTGATTTTCGCAGGCTGTAATCACGCTGCCGATAATTTCCTGCAAGGTCCTGAGGTTGGCGGCAATGGCCTTGCCGTTGGTCATACAGATATCTGCCCACATATCGGCATTGGACGAGGCGATACGGGTGGTATCCTTGAAACCGCCGCCAATGAGTTTGATACAGGACTCCATATCACCGCCGGACTGGTTGAGGAGTGTTACCAGCGCTGCCGCCGCTACATGGGGCACGTGGCTGATAACGGAGGCACAGCGGTCATGTTTGGCGATATCGAGCGTTGTAAAGTTGGCGCCGGTATGCTTTAACAGCGCCATAAGCTTTGCATGCGCCTCAGGCGGTGCGCCTGTGTCCTCCACGATGACATAGGCCTTGCCCACGAACAAGTCTTTTTTCGCTGCGGTTACGCCGCTTTTTTCCCGGCCGGTCATGGGGTGGCCGGCGATGTAGTAGATATCCGGGGGCAGAATCTTTTGCAGGTGCTCCCAGATATACTGCTTAGTACTGCCGGCGTCGGTGATAATCGCGCCTTTTTTCAGATAGGGCAGTATCTTTTCCACCATGGGCACGATTTGTAGCACCGGCGGACTCAAAAAGATGATATCCGCCTGCTCCACAACGGCTTTTACGTCCGGTGAGGCAAAGTCCACAGCTCCGAGTTCCATAGCCTTGTCCATGGAGGCCTGGCTGCGGCACAGGCCGGTGATGTAGATATCATCGCCGAGCTTGTCCTTCAGGCACAGCCCCAAAGAACCGCCGATGAGGCCTACACCGATAATGGCCAGCGTTGTTTTTTCCCGTGCCATTTATACAGTGCGCTCCATTACCGCCGCAATTTTGCCCAGGTCCTCCATCAGGCAGTTGAAATTCTTCGGCGTCAAGCTCTGGTCGCCATCGGAAAGCGCCACCTCCGGATGAGGATGTACTTCGATGATAAGGCCGTCACAGCCGGCAGCCACAGCCGCGCGGGCCATGGGCTGAACCATCTGCCAGCGGCCCGTGCCATGGCTCGGGTCCACGATGATGGGCAGGTGGGAAAGTTCCTTGACGGCGGCTACCGCACTGAGGTCAAGGGTATTACGCGTAAAAGTTTCATACGTACGGATACCACGCTCGCAGAGAATGACCTGCTCATTGCCGCCCGCCATAATGTACTCGGCAGCATTGAGCCATTCGCTGATGGTAGCGGACAAGCCGCGCTTGAGCATGACAGGCTTATTGGCCTTACCCAAAGCCTTCAAGAGCTGGAAGTTCTGCATATTGCGGGCGCCGACCTGATAGAGGTCAGCGTATTTGCCCACCAGTTCCAAATCGTCCTTGTCCACAATTTCCGTCACGACCTTGAGGCCTTCTTCGTCCGCTACCTGACGGAGCATCTTGAGGCCGTCTTCGGCAAGGCCCTGAAAATCATAGGGGCTGGTACGGGGCTTAAAGGCACCGCCGCGCAGGAACTGCGCACCGCCAGCTTTCACGGCCTTGGCAGCTTCTCTTAGCTGTTCGATGCTTTCCACTGAGCAAGGACCTGCCATAACCACAATCTGCTTGCCGCCGACCTTCACGCCGTCCACGTCCACGATGGTATCTTCCGGATGGAAATTGCGGCTGACCAATTTATATTTTTCCGTGATGCGGACGGTCTTTTCCACGCCCTCCATCATATTCATTTCCAAGTTTGCGATTTTCTTCTGATCGCCAATCACACCTACGATGGTTACTTCCTCGCCTTCTGATATATGGGTTCTAAGTCCAGCGGATTCCACTTTTTTGATGACTTTTTCTAAATTTTCTTTTGTAGCACTGGGGCTCATTACGATAATCATGTTCATTCCTCCATAATAACATAATAAAGTCAAAGTTCAAATAGAAAAAGCCCGCCCCCTCACAGGGACGAGCTGTTATACCCGTGGTACCACCCTGCTTGCTGATGCAAGCCTCTCTATTCGGATACATACATATCCTAGCCTCTGATAACGGTGGCATTCCGGCGCGGCCTACTAATCTGTACATCAGTTGTTCAACCGGCTGCTCAGGAGTGTATTTCAAAGGTTCCATCTGCGGCGTTACACCAGCCCGCCGCTCTCTGTAAGACTTCTGCCTCTTACTTCTCTCCGTCTCTGCATTTACTCTTGTTGCTTGATACTATAGCAGTTTGCAAGCATATTGTCAACCGTAATTTGTAAAATCATACAGTATTTCCACCACAGAAAAACTTTTTCTTCAGACTTTTACCATGGCGATTTCATCACAGTTGGGGAATTTGGGGCAGTCGATACATTCCTTCCAAACTTTATGCGGAAGCTCTTCCTTATTGATGACCTCAAAGCCTAAAGCCTTAAAAAACTCCGGCTGATAAGTCAGGGTAAAATACTTTTCAATACCTAAGACTTCGCCATCTTCTATCAGACGGCGCACAATCTCAGCACCAATGCCCCGGCGGCGCTTGTCCGGCGCTACCGCCATGGTGCGCACCTCCGCCAGCCTGTCCCAGATTATATGGAGCCCGCCCACACCGGCGATACTGCCATCCTCATCCACGGCTACCACCATATCCCGCAGGGTTTCATAGAGCGTATTGCGGGAACGGGCCAGCATTACCCCCTGTCCAGCGTAATCGGCCACCAGTTCATAAATGGCTTCCACATCTTCAAATTTTGCTTTCCGGTAAATCATGCTCTCATCTCACTTGCTCTATATTAGGTATTTCCACCTCATCCGAGCGCTTCGCGCCCACTGCCCCCGGGATTCCACCGGACTCCCGCGACTTCGTCGCCCCCTCAAGGGGAAGGCTGAAAATCTATTGCTGTTGGGCACACATCTGCTAAAGGGCACTTGCCGCACAACGGCTTGCGGGCTTTGCAGATATTCCGTCCATGCCAAATCAGCCAATGATGGGCTGCGGACCATTTATCCTTGGGGATGGCCTTCATCAGGCCCTGCTCCACCGCTAAGGGCGTATCCCCTGCCGCCAGCTTCAGCCGGTTGCTGACCCGGAACACATGCGTATCCACCGCAATGGCCGGGGCATTAAAGCCCACACTCATGACCACATTGGCCGTCTTGCGGCCCACACCAGGAAGTTCCTGCAGTTTTTCAAAATCGGCAGGAACTTCCCCGCCATACTGCTCGCAAAGAATCTGACAAGTCGCCATGATATTCTTGGCCTTGTTGCGAAAGAGACCGCAGTCCCGGATTTCTTCCTCCAAAGCCGCCAATCCCAACGAGAGAATGGCTTCCGGCGTGGCCGCTTTCTGAAACAGCCGGGCCGTTGTCACGTTTACGCGCTTATCGGTACATTGGGCTGACAAAATCACCGCAATCAAGAGTTCAAAGGGATTGCGGAAAATCAAAGCCGGCTTGGTATCCTTATAGATTTCCCCTAAAATGCGTATCTGTTCTTCCTTAATTTTTTTCGTAACACGCATAATGCTCTCCTATACATAAGCCTTCCCCTCTGGGGAAGGTGGGCGCGCAGCGCTCGGATGAGGTCGGTCTTTCGCTATACCTCATCCGCCCCTAACGGGGCACCTTCTCCATAGGAGAAGGCTGGTTTTTAGTTCGTCAAGCTCCGAATCGGCGCCGGGATACGGCCGCCGCGGGCGATAAAGGCATCCGAGCTGTACTGGTTGCGTACCGGTACAATGGGGCAGTAGCCCAAAAGGCCACCAAATTCTACCATGTCTCCGACTTTCTTGCCCGGCACAGGGATAACACGTACCGCCGTGGTTTTGTTGTTAATCATACCGATAGCCGCTTCATCAGCGATAATGCCGGAAATCGTTGCCGCACTCGTGTCGCCTTCAATCGCAATCATATCAAGGCCTACAGAGCAGACGCAGGTCATGGCTTCGAGTTTTTCCAAGGACAGACTGCCGGTCTTGATGGCGTTAATCATGCCTTCATCTTCACTTACCGGAATGAAGGCACCAGAGAGGCCGCCGACATGAGAAGAAGCCATCAGGCCGCCCTTCTTCACCGCGTCATTAAGGAGTGCCAGAGCCGCCGTCGTGCCCGGCGCGCCGCAGCTTTCAATGCCCATTTCTTCGATAATACGGGCCACACTGTCGCCTACGGCCGGCGTCGGTGCCAACGACAGGTCAATGATGCCGAAGGGTACACCCAGACGCTTGGACGCTTCGCGGGCCACCAGCTGGCCTACGCGGGTAATCTTGAAAGCCGTCTTTTTAATGGTTTCGGCAATCTCCGTAAAGTCAGCACCTTTCTTGGCTTCCAGAGCATGCTTGACCACACCGGGGCCGCTGACGCCGACACTTACGACTTTGTCCGCTTCGCTGACACCATGGAAGGCACCAGCCATAAAAGGATTATCCCCGGGAGCATTACAGAAAACTACGAGTTTGGCACAGCCCAACGCATCATTATCGCGGGTAAGTTCTGCCGTACGCTTGATGACCTCGCCCATTTCCCGGACGCAGTCCATATTAATACCAGTCTTGGTGGAACCAAGATTTACAGACGAACAGACGACATCCGTCGTTGCCAGTGCCTGCGGAATCGAGTTAATCAGAATGCGGTCACCGTTGGTAAAGCCCTTTTCCACCAGAGCAGAAAAACCACCGATGAAGTTGACACCGATTTCCTTGGCGGCCCTGTCCATGGCTTCTGCCACCGGCACATAGGAATCCGTCTTGCAAGCATCCGCTGCAATGGCAATCGGCGTAACGGACACGCGCTTATGGATGATGGGGATACCGTATTCCGCTTCAATATCCTCACCTGTCTTTACGAGGAACTCCGCCGACTTGGTAATCTTGTCATACACATTGCGGCAAAACTGGTCCATATTCGGATGCGCACAATCCCGCAGGGAAATGCCCATGGTAATGGTACGCACATCCAGTTTGTTCTCGGTAATCATCTCATTTGTTTCAATGATATTGTCTATGCTAATCAAAAACTTATCCTCCTAAAGGTCACATCAGATGTTGTGCATTACATTGAAGATATCGGCATGCTGCGCCTTGATATCCACGTTGATTTCCTGACCGCTTTCCTTGAGCTTCTTCTGCAGATCCACCAGCTTAATCTTGCTGCTGCTGATTTCCGCAATCAGAATCATATTAAAGTAGCCATCCAGGATGTTCTGATTGATAGACAGAATGTTGACATTGTTCTCGGCGAGAATCTGGCTAACCATGGCGATAATGCCTACACGGTCTTTGCCTACAACGGTTACTACAAGTTTCATTTACACATTTCTCCTTCAATTCCAAATTCACCTGCACATTGTGTAAATATAGAACAATGTGTCAACACAAACAAACTCATAAAACTACATTTCCAATTATATCAGTGTCTGCACCAAAAACCAATAGCTCATAAAAAAAACTTTAACGCCTGTTCCTGTCAATTCAACCATGCCTAAATTGTATACATTTTACGATAATCTCCATCTATTATTCCAATTAGTTATAGTTTGAGAAAAAAATCACGCTTTACATTGACAAAGCAATAATTAGCACCTATACTATGCTTGTGATGTTAAATCTTGTGATGCTCCAAAAACCTAGTATTTACGCCGTTCTGCCAGGCTTTTTTATTTCGTTTTTCCAGCTCGTCACGAGTTAGTACGCATAATCATTGTTTATGCGTTAATAATTTAGAGGAGAGTGTTAGTTATGGCAAAGAAACCTGTCAAAATCATGGAAACCGTTCTGCGTGACGGTCATCAGTCTCTGTGTGCTACCCGCATGCGCATTGAAGACATGCTTCCCCAGCTCAAAGCCTTGGATTCCGTAGGCTACAAAGCATTGGAAGCATGGGGCGGTGCTACTTTTGATACCTGCCTGCGTTTCCTGAACGAAGACCCCTGGGAACGACTGGACACCCTGAAAGCTAACCTCAATACCCCGATTCAGATGCTGCTGCGCGGCCAGAATCTTCTTGGCTATAACCACTACTCCAATGACGTGGTAGAAAAATTTGTCCGTCACGCTTCCGCCCATGGCGTTGGTGTATTCCGTATCTTCGATGCCCTCAACGATGTGCGCAATCTGAAAGTTGCCATTGAAGCTGCACTGGCTTGCCCGGAAAAACCGGAAGTACAGGGTTGCCTCGTATACACCATCAGCCCGGTTCATACCAATGAAAAGTTCGTAGAACTGGCCAAAGAACTGCAGGATATGGGCTGCCATTCCGTCTGCATCAAGGATATGTCCGGTCTTTTGAAACCGTATGTAGCAGAAGACCTGGTTAAGAAGCTCAAAGCTGCTCTGGACATTCCTGTGGAACTGCACACTCACTGCACCTCCGGTTTCGGCCATGCTACTTATCTCAAAGCTATTGAAGCTGGCGTTGACATCATCGACACGGCTTTGGCTCCCTTCTCCTCTGACACTTCCCAGCCCTGCACGGAAACCATGGTTCGCGCTCTCGAAGGCACGGAATATGATACCGGCATTGACGTTCAGAAACTCACGCCGATTTCCAAACACTTCCTCGAAGTTAAGAAACGCGTTATCAACGAATTCAACCTCAAGGGTTATTTCGATATCAACCCCAACGTACTGGACTTCCAGATTCCGGGCGGTATGCTCTCCAATCTGGCTAACCAGCTCAAGGAAGCCGGCATGGAAGACAAGTATCAGGACCTCTTGGATGAAATGCCTCGCGTTCGCAAAGACCTGGGCTATCCGCCTCTTGTTACGCCGTCCTCTCAGATTGTCGGCACCATGGCAACCTTCAATGTCATGAGCGGCGAACGCTACAAGATGGTACCGAAGGAATTCAAAGACCTGGCCCGCGGCAAATTCGGCCGTACGCCGGTTGCTATCGACCGCGACTTCCTGACCAAGACGCTGGGCATTGCTCCGGAAGACATCATCGAAGACTGCTCCATCGAAGATGCAAAGGCTAAGACCTTCGCAGAATTTGAAGCAGAACTCAAGGAAAAAGGCTATCTCAATCCTTCCGAAGAAGATGTCCTCTCCTACGCTCTGTTCCCGCAGGTTGCAGAAGAATTCTTCCAGAAACATTATCAGAAGGTAACGGCTTACAAACGTTCCTGACCTGCTTCGCCCACCTGAATATCACTAAGTCAAAGATGGCTACGCTTCGCTGTGCGTAGTCATCTTTTCTTTTTCTCCCTATTGATTTGTTATAGAAACATGGTATAATATACCCAAAAGTTATATTGAGAATAATTCTTTTGGAGGTTTATATGGCTACAATCAATGACAACTACCTGAAACTCCCTGGCAGCTATCTCTTTGCCGAAATCGCCCGCCGGGTGGCAGCCTTTAAGGAAGCACATCCTGAAGCAGACATCATTCGCCTGGGCATTGGCGATGTGACCCAACCTCTGCCCCCTGCCTGCATCGAGGCCATGCACAAAGCTGTAGATGAACTGGCCAGCGCCGATACCTTCCGCGGTTACGGCCCCGAACAGGGCTACAGTTTCCTCACCGATGCCATCATCGAGCACAACTACAAGGCCCGCGGCATTGAGATTGCCAGTGACGAAATCTTCATCAGCGACGGCTCCAAGAGCGACTGCGGCAACATTCAGGAAATCTTCGGCACCGATAACAAGGTCGCTATCACCGACCCGGTTTATCCGGTCTATCTGGACACCAATGTTATGGCAGGCCGTACGGGCACACTCCAGGAGGATGGCCACTTTACAGGCGTCACCTACCTGCCCTGTGATGCCAGCAACGACTTCGCACCGGAACTGCCTGCGGAACGCGTGGACATGATTTACCTCTGCTGCCCCAACAATCCTACCGGCACGACCCTTTCCCGCGCAGAATTGAAGAAATGGGTGGACTACGCCCGCGAAAATCAGTCCGTCATCCTCTTTGATGCAGCTTATGCCGCCTATATCACGGAAGAGGATGTGCCCCGCTCCATCTATGAAATTGAAGGAGCCAAGGATGTAGCCATCGAATTCCGTTCCTTCTCCAAGACTGCAGGCTTCACGGGTACCCGCTGCGGCTACACCATCATCCCCAAGACCGTCAAAGGCCGTGCCGCTGACGGCAGTCTGGTGGAATTCAACAAACTTTGGAACCGCCGCCATACTACCAAATTCAACGGCACCGCTTACATCGTTCAGCGCGGCGCTGCAGCCATCTACACGGAGGAAGGCCAAAAACAGGTCAAGGAAACCATTGCCTACTACATGGAAAATGCCCGCATCATCCGCGAAGGCCTGCAGGCGGCCGGTATCGAAGCCTACGGCGGCATCAACGCCCCCTATATCTGGCTCAAAACGCCGGACAACATGCCTTCCTGGGACTTCTTCGACAAACTCCTGACTGAAGTCAACATCGTGGGCACCCCGGGTGCCGGCTTCGGCCCCTGCGGCGAAGGCTACTTCCGTCTCACCGCCTTCGGTGACCGTGAAAACACGTTGCGGGCTGTGGAACGCATCAAGAATAACCTGCATATCTGATTGTAAAATCGACATACAAAAGTGGAGAGCTCTGAGCCCTCCACTTTTTATTTGCCTGTAAAGTTTTAGAATTTGAATTTCCGCAGGGAATTCTGCAAATCCTGCGCCAGATTTGCCAAGGCCGTGCTGGCATCGGCAATCTCAGCAGCGGAAGCAGACTGCTCTTCGGAAGCAGCGGAAACGCTTTCCATTTCCGAAGCCACCATACCGCCCTTCTGCAGAATACCGCTGGATTTTTCCTTGATATTCTGGGTATCCTGTTCCACGACATGCAGTTCCTTGGTCATTTCTTCAGCCTGTTTAGCAACTCCTAAAGCGGCATCGTAAATGCTCTTAAAGGTATCGCGAAGCTGTTCAACGGATGCAGTGCCTTCTTTCACTGCGGCACTGCCCTTTTGCATGGAGGAAACAGCCTCGGCGGTTTCCGACTGAATCCCGCTGATAAGACCGGTAATCTGCTTGGCTGCTTCCTGGGAAGCCTCTGCAAGCTTGCGGACTTCATCAGCAACTACGGCAAAGCCACGGCCATGTTCACCAGCACGGGCTGCTTCAATAGCTGCATTCAAGGCCAGCAGATTGGTCTGTTCGGCAATAGAAGAAATCGTCTCCACAATCTGGCCGATTTCCTGGGAACTCTGCCCCAGCTTATCGACGGTCTCGGCGGAGCTATTGACAATCTGCGCCACACTGTTAATCTGGTTAACGGCCAGTTTCACCGCATCATTGCCTTCCACTGCCGCCTTATTGCTGGTGTTGGCATGTTCCGAAACCATATTGGCGGTACGGCTCAGCCGCTCGATAGCCTGCACGGCATTCTCAATGGAATCCATGGCACCGGTGACATCTACCTGCTGTTCCGCTACAGCACCGGCTGCGTTGGTGACAGACTGTGCCACCTGTTCCGAAGCCTGTGCCGACTGCTGGGAGCTGGCCGTAAGTTCTTCGGAGGAAGCCGCCAGCTGTTCGGCAGTAGCACTGGTACTGCGCATGAGCTTATTCAAGGTCATACGCACTTCTGCAACTTTATCGGCCATTTCACCGAATTCATCACCACGGATAATCGTACGGGGATGGTCGCTGAAATCACCACCACGCAGACGTTCCAGGGAACGCATCATAGCCTGAACAGGGTTAACCATTTCGCGGGTAATCCACATGGCTACGGCAACCATAATAATCAGCCCCAGCAAAAGCTGAATAATCATATTGCGGATAGCAGCTTCCGTGTCCGCATCATTCTGCGTATTGAGTTCTTCCGCATGGCTGTTTTCCAGTTCCGTCATCTTATTGATATGCGGGCGCATCTGGTCCAGCAATTTGGCCCCTTCACGATTATAGAGCTCCCTGCCTTCTTGCAGCTGGCCGGCCTGACAAAGTTTTACCGCATCGTTCAGATTTTTTCGCAGCGCTGCCCAGGCACTTTTATACGATTCAAGTTCTTTCTTAATCGTGTCCGGCTTACCTGGTATAGCTTCATAGTTTTTGATTCCATCATCCACAAATTGCAGACCTTCCTGGAATTTCTTGTCTAAATTCTGCATGCGCTGTGGGTCATCCTTTACCGTAGTCATGATAATCATCATGCCCTGCGCATAGCGTGTACCATAGCGCATATCGCTAAGATAACCGATGGATTTGACCGAGCTGGAATACATCTCTTCCATATCGACCTGAGCTTTTTTCGCCGTGGAATAGCCCTGATAACCGATAACCAGCATACCGATTACGGCAAATGCTGCTAGTATCAGCATCTTATAGGCTACCCGCAGGTTTTTAATGAACCCCATTCTTTACCCACTCCTTTGAAGTAAAAATATAACCCGTAAAGTTAATAACTATATCTTTACGGGTTATATTCGTGAGCAAAGGAAATTTTCCTGCTATTATTCAGTTATTTTTCATCCAGAAGGTCTACAAGTTCGTCGTAGTCCTTCTTGAGCTTATAATATTCCTCTGCGATTTGCAAAGTGGTGAGCACGGCAATCTTGCGCTCATCAAAGCTGCGCACCGAGCGGGACATAGCTTTCATCTTCTTGTCCACTGCGGCCGCCAGCATCTTCATATGCTGCGGGTCGTCGGTTTTCAGCGGATAGCTGTTGCCGTAAATCTCTACCACCACGCGCTCAGCGGGGCGGTTGTTTTTTTCTTCTGCCATACGATCACCTGCTTATGCACGCAATTCGGCACCGAACTGTTTTTCCACGGCTTTGAGGATATTATTGAAGGCCGTATCGGCTTCCTCATCGGTCAGCGTCTTGTCCTTGGACTGGAACTGGAGGTTGAAGGCCAGACTCTTCTTGCCTTCGGCTACATGTTCGCCGGTGTACACGTCAAAGAGTGTTACGGACTTAAAGTGCTTGCCGCCGTTCTTCGTGATAACCTGTTCAATCTTGCCAGCTTCGGCATCCGTATCCACCACGATAGCCAAGTCGCGGGAAGTTGCCGGGAACTTGGGCAGGCTGTCGAAGTGGAAGTTCTTGGCCGTATACTTCATGAGCACTTCCACATCCATCTCAAAGAGATAAACCTTCTGCTTGATGCCGAAGTTTTCTGCAGCCTGCGGATGCAACTCACCCAGGGTAGCGATGACTTCACGGCCCTTCTTGAAGAGTGCGGTCTTGCCCGGATGCAGGGCGAAGTGCTCGCCGGCTTCCACGGTGTACTTGGAGATGGAGAGGCTGGCGAGCAGTTCTTCCACCAGACCCTTCATATCGTAGAAGTCAATCATGTCATTCGTCTGATTCCAGCCCACCGTATTGCGGCGGCCCGTCATCAGACCAACGAGTTTTACGACTTCTTCCGGCTGTTCCGTTACGGGCAGCTGTTTCGGGAAGAATACGGGAGCTACATCAAAGAGGCGCAAATCCATATTCTTGCGGGAGAAGTTGCGCACAGCGTTTTCCATGATGGAGGTCAAAAGGCTCGTGCGCACGAGCGGATAGTCGTCCGTCAGCGGGTTCATGATGGGCACAGCCTTGCGCAGTTCGCTGTCAGCCGGCACCAGCATCTTATCCAGCAAATCGGTATTGGTGAAGCTGAAGGACAGCTCCTCCGTCATACCAAGGCCGACAAGGATTTCCTTAATCTTGTCGATGAAGTCCTGACGCGGGCTCTGCTTGCCCTGCATTACAGCGCCCCAGGGCAGGGTCGGAGCGATGTTGTCAAAGCCGTAGATGCGGGAAACTTCCTCAGAGAGGTCTTCCATGCAGGTGCAGTCATTGCGCCAAGTGGGAACCTTAGCCACAAAGCCTTCGCCTTCCGTCCGTACGGCAAAGCCAAGACTCGTGAGGATTTCCATCATCTTGGCAGCACTGAGCTGCGTACCTAGACGGGCATTAATCTGCTCAGCCGTATAATGGATTTCCGTCTGCTCTTTCTGCTTCGGATATACATCTACCATGCCCTGCGTTACCGTGCAGGCACCCATTTCCTGCAGGAGCTGGCAGGCGCGGTCAAGCGCGCGGGGAATAGCCGTCACATCCACGCCGCGTTCAAAACGCCCCGAAGCCTCGGAATGCAGACCGCAGGCACGGGAAGTGCGGCGGATGCTGGCCCCGTTGAAGGAGGCCGCTTCAAGCACGATGGTCGTGGTCTTTTCCGTTACTTCGGATTCGAGGCCGCCCATTACACCGGCAAGACCAGCCGGCTTTTCGCTGTCAGCAATGACGAGTTCCGTCCCCTTGGCAATGCGGGAGCTGTCGTCCAAAGTATGGAGGTTTTCACCCTCTTTGGCCAGACGGGCCGTCAGGCTGTGGCCGGCGATTTCATCATAGTCATAGGCGTGCATGGGCTGGCCCAGTTCCACCATGACAAAGTTCGTCACATCAACCACATTGTTGATGGCACGGATACCAGCACCTTCAAGACGCTGCTGCATCCATTCCGGAGACGGGCCAACCTTGACGTTCTTAATTACGCGGGCAGCAAAACGGTCGCAGAGGTCGCTTTCAATGCCAATCTTAATCATATCGGCAGCCTTGGCTTCGTCATCTTCCTTAACCGTGATTTCCGGATAATGCGGTTCGTTGCCTGTGAGCACTGCAGCTTCACGCACAAGGCCGACAACACTGAAGCAATCGGCACGGTTAGCTGTCAATTCAAATTCGAGCACGACATCATCAAGGCCGAGCACATCTTTGGCGGGTACACCAACCGGCGTATCAGCAGGCAGGATGTAAATGCCGTTCTTTTCTTCTTCCGTCAGCTTGGTGAGGTCCATCTTGAGTTCTTCCGCGGAACACAGCATACCATTAGACGGCAGGCCGCGCAGCTTACCCTTCTTGATGTGCAGACCGTTGGGCAGATGCGCACCGACCATAGCCACCGGCACAACCTGACCTTCAGCCACATTCTGGGCACCCGTGATAATCTGAATGAGTTCCTTTTCGCCCACATTCATCTGGCAAATCTGCAGATGATCGGAATCCGGATGAGCTTCGAGCTTTTCGATACGGCCCGTCACGACTTTATCAAGGCCTTCGTCCGCGCGGATGACATTTTCCACGGGGACACCGGACATTGTGTATTTGTCGGCCAATTCTTCAGCCGTTTCGTTGAACTTTATATAATCGTTTAACCATTTAATGGAAACCTGCATATGTAACCCTCCCTAATCAGAACTGCTGCAAGAAACGCACGTCATTATCGTAGAACAGACGCAGGTCATCAATGCCGTAGGACAGCATAGCGATACGTTCCACGCCCAGACCGAAAGCAAAACCGCTGACCACCTTCGGGTCATAGCCGCTCATTTCCAGCACATGGGGATGCACCATGCCGGCGCCCAGGATTTCGAGCCAGCCCGTGCCCTTGCAGACCTTGCAGCCTTCACCATGACACATCACGCAGGAGATATCCACTTCGGCGGAAGGTTCCGTGAACGGGAAGAAGCTCGGACGGAAACGCACACCTACATTTTCGTTGAAAATCTGATGCAGGAAAAGTTCGAGTGTACCCTTGAGGTCAGCAAAGCTGATGCCCTTGTCGATAACAAGGCCTTCCACCTGCGTGAACATCGGCGAATGCGTCGCATCGTATTCGTCGCGGCGATAAACGCGGCCCGGCGCAATCATGCGAATCGGCTTGTTCGGCTCGTTAGACTGCATCGTGCGGGCCTGTACCGGCGACGTCTGGGAACGCATGAGGATTTCGTCCGTGATGTAGAAGGAATCCTGCATATCGCGTGCCGGATGATCTTTCGGCAGGTTCAGTGCTTCAAAGTTGAAGTAGTCGCGCTCGATTTCCGGGCCTTCTTCTACGCTGAAGCCCATATGTACGAAAATATCTTTAATACGCTGCATCGTCAGCGTCAGCGGATGCAGATGGCCCTGCGGCACATTGCGGCCCGGCAGAGTAACGTCAATCTTTTCACTGGCAAGTCTTGCGGAAAGTTCCTTGGCTTTAAGCTCACCAGCCTGCGCATTGATGGCCTCTTCCACTTCTGCTTTGGCTACGTTGACAATCTTGCCGACTTTCGGGCGTTCCTCAGCGGACAGGCTGCCCATGCCACGCAAAATGGCAGTGAACTCGCCCTTCTTGCCCAAATACTTCACACGGATATCGTTAAGCGCCGTCATATCGCTTGCGGCTTTGACTTCAGCTACGGCAGCTGCCTTCAGCTCCGAAATCTTTTCTTCCATTTATTTACCTCCTGCCTTATGAAAAGCAAACTATAAAAGCCCTCGCCCCCGCACAACATGTGCACGAGGGGCGAAGGCTGAATTTCGCGGTACCACCCTGATTTATCACTTGCATCTTCTTAACGCGAAGCACACGTCCGGCATTTCCTCCGAAAAGCTCCCAAGCGAACTTTCAAAATCCGGCATTATCTCCATCCCAGCAGCGGAGACTCTCTAAAAATGCCCGCGAAGTTTACTCTTCTTGTTCATCGCCACAATACATAGAATTGTAGCATAAAGGCAGCGGGAATGCAATGTTTTTCCCCGCAAATTTCAAAACCATACATCCGTCAGTTTTTCAATTTGTTCCATAGACCAAAACTCATTTTCCCAATGGAAATATTCGTCTTTTCTCTTCTTAAATATTCTAAATGGAGTATTGGTATTATCATAAACATGCAACACATCACAAACTTTTATCAGTTGAGGCAATAATGACAAGGCCCTTGTGTAGCGAGAAAAAATCTTTTCTCTTGGCACATCATGTCCACCATTTGCCACTCTTGTTTTTACCCTGGCCACATTAACCGCAGGATTTGCTGTAAGCACATATATACAGCGAATAAAAAAACCTTTTTCCTTAGCACGCTGTAGTAAGCGTAAATTTCTATCCGTAGAGAGCACTGTTTCAAAAGTAAATCCTTTTTTTAATGACACAAACTTTTCTCTTAATTCTTCCGCTTTTACAGCAGCCTCTAAATCGGTACACTGTGAAGCCCTCTTTATATCATCAGCATTTATATATGGTTCAATGACCTTCGCCAATTTCGTAATGGTACTCTTGCCGCTACCATTTGGCCCAGCAAAGACTATAATTTCCGGCAGTGGATTTTTTTCACTTTTCATATTCACGCCGTCCATCTGCATATTCTATATAAGGAAGTTGGCGCTCCATATCAAAGCCAGCTATAGGAACACCTTTTATTTTCTTTATCTCATTTTCGATTCGCACGGCCTCTACAAAACGACGGGTCATTTCTTCGTCCGTGATACCACACATTGAATCTAACTCGTTCATCAGTGCCATCTCCTCTCAGTATAGCTACATTACATCAATGAGTCCCTTTACTTCTATCATAGCATTTCTGCCGCTAAATTCAATATTTTTATGTACTGAGATCTAATATTCCACTTTGGACCTTTTCCCATTTACGGCTGTCTATTCTGTGAATTATCACAATTATAGCAAAATCCATGATCTATGTCTAATTCACTGACTCGGAAATATTGATAGCCCCTGCAATCTCTGTTATACTTATAGATTGGGACTATATAATAAAAAATCATATCCAAAAGGAGTTTGTTTTTAGATGTTATTAAATCGTAAATCCGTAGAACTGCTGGCACCTGCCGGCACCTGGGACGCCCTGGTGGCTGGTGTGGAATCCGGTGCTGATGCCTGCTACCTCGGCGGCAAGCATTTCAATATGCGCATGCACGAAGGGGACTTCAACTTTGATGATGAAATGCTCAAAAAGGCCATTGCCTACACCCATGAGCATGGCGTTAAGCTCTACATCACGCTCAACAACCTGATCAGTGACGAGGAAATTCCCGCTCTGCGTGAATACCTCACCTACCTCAACGAAATCCGTCCGGACGCTATCCTCGTGCAGGACTTTGCGGTACTTGAACTCATTCACGAAATGGGCATCAAGATTCCGGTGCACACCTCCGTTATGATGAATACCCATAACGAGCACGCTATCGAAAAACTCAAGGAATACGGCATTACCCGCGTCGTTGTCGGCCGCGAGATGACGCTCTCCGAGCTCTCCCTGTTCCGTGAACGCACGGGCATTGAAGTAGAATACTTCATGCACGGCGATATGTGCATCAGCGAAAGCGGCCAGTGCATTCATAGTGGCGTGGTCTTTGGCCAGAGCGGCAACCGTGGCCGCTGCCTGAAACCCTGCCGCTGGGCCTATCAGCTGATTGATGAAAAGACGGGCGAAGTGCTCGACCAGGACAGCGATGGTGCCTACAAGCTGGCGCTCAAGGATATGTGCATGTACCGCCATATTCCCCAACTCATTCAGGCTGGTGTGTTCTCCTTCAAAATCGAAGGCCGTATGCGCCCCGCTCCCTTTATCCGCCGCATTGTCAGCACCTACCGCAAGGCCATTGATGCCTATATCGCTGACCCCACGGGCTGGCAGCCGGATGAAGAAGGCTGGAAGAGCCTCTACGAGAACCGTGCCCGCGACTTTACGACCACCTTTGCCTTCGGTTCCCCGGATAAAAAGGACATCGGCTTTGACGGCACGCGTGAACCGCGCTTCTTCAGCGATGCAGTCAAGGAAGCCGGTTTCCAGGACGAAATTCTAAAGCAGGAACGCGATATTGACAAGTCAAATCCTGACCACCGCACATTAAGCGTCCGTGTCAACACCGTCGGTGCAGCCTGCGCCGTTATTGACAATGGTGCCGATATCGTCTATGTCGGTGGCGAAACCTTCCGCCCCAACAAGCCTTGGAGCCTCAAAGATTTTGCCGAAGTCATCGCCTACAACAAGGGCCGTGCCAAAATCATCATCAACACGCCGCGCACGACCATGCGCCGGGAATGTGGCGAACTGGAACAGTTCTTTACAGCTCTGAGACAGCGTGAACTCAAGGCCGACGGCATCATGGTCAGCAACCTTGGCTCGTTGAAGCTGGCCAAGCGCCTGACGGATTTACCGGTGCAAGCTGATGTTTCCTTCAACCTCTTCAACCATCTGGCCACCAAGTTCCTCAAGGAAAATGGCCTGACCATGGGTACAGCTTCCTACGAGCTCTCGTTTGAGCAGCTGCGCGAAATCGTCGAAAGCTCCGAGCTGCCCATCGAAGTTGTTGTCCACGGCTCCTATGAGTCCATGATTTGCGACCACAATATTCCGGGCATGAGCCTGCCGTTCTTCAACGAGCTCAACAATCCCGAAGTGCTTGACCGCCGTTATGCCCTGCTCGACAAGGCCGGTGAAAAGCATTCCCTGCGCGTTGACCAGTTTGGCCGCAACCATATCTACTTTGCCAAGGACCTCTGCCTCTATCCGTACCTTTCTAAGTTTAACGGCTTGGGCGCTTACCGCATTGAGGCGCAGGACTACGCACCGGAATTTGCCGGCATGGTCACCCGCATCTACCGCACGGCTTTGGATAATCTTGCGGCAGGCAAAGAGGCCTTCCACGCCGACGACCTCGAAACGCTCAAAAAAGGCCCGCGCGAATTGGGTCTTGGCACCTACCGTTTCCGCCGGAGCCGCAACTCCATCTAACCTATTTATTTTTTAGGAGAGGGAAATATGGAAAGCAAAAAATTTATCGGCCCTGAGGCCATTATCGAAAAGAAGAAAAAATACATCATGCCCTGCTTAGGTCATTTCTACAAGGAACCGGCTCAGATGGTCAAAGGTTCCATGCAGTACCTCTGGGACAGCACGGGCAAGAAATATCTGGATATGTACGCCGGCGTGTCCGTTATGAACTGCGGCCACTGCAATCCGGAAATCCTTGAAAAAATGAAAGCCCAGATAGATGAGTTGCAACATGTCTGCAACATCTATCTCACGGAAAACTTCGTAAACCTCGCCGAAAAACTCGCTGAGGTTACACCAGGCGACCTTCAGAAGTCCTTCTTCTGCTCCACGGGCTCCGAAGCCACGGAAGGTGCCCTCCTGTTGGCTTCCGTCTACACGGGCAACAGCGAAATCATTGCTCTGCGCCACGGCCTGCATGGCCGTACCAAGCTCGGCATGAGCGTAACGGGCCTTACTATGTGGCGCACCGACCCCAATCCCGTTGGCGGCATTCACTTTGCTCCCAACCCGAACTGCTACCGCTGCCCCATGAATAAGAAGTTCCCGGAATGCGATTACGCCTGCGCCAATGCCATTGAGGATTTGATTAAATCCTCAACCTCTGGCCACCCCGGCGCCTTTATCGCCGAAACCATTCAGGGCAATGCCGGCTGCGTAGTGCCGCCCAAGGGCTACTTCAAGCGCGTCAAAGAAATCCTTGACCAGTACAACACCCTGCTGATTATCGATGAAGTGCAGACAGGCTTTGCCCGCAGCGGCAAGATGTTTGCCATTGAAAATTACGATGTCGTGCCCGATATCATGTGCATGGCAAAAGCCCTAGGCAACGGCGCACCAATTTCCGCCTTTATCTCCACGGCCAAGATTGCTGACACCTACACCCGTCCCGGTGCTTCGACGCTCGGCGGCAACCCGGTATCCTCCACGACGGCCATGGCAGTTCTCAACTATATCGAAGAACACCAGCTTATGGAAAATGCTCAGGCACGCGGTGAGCAACTTAGAAGCGGCCTGCGTGAGCTCCAAAAGAAACATCCCGTTATCGGCGATGTACGCGGCCTCGGCCTGATGGATGGCGCAGAATTCATCCATGCGGACGGCAACCCGGCACCGGAAATTCTTGATGATGTACTCGAAGTCCTCAAAGACCGCGGCTTTATCATCGGCAAGAACGGCGTAGACCGCAACGTCATGGCCTTCCAGCCGCCTTTGGTGATTACGGAAGAAAATGTCAACGACGTACTGAACGCCCTGGACATGGTCTTAACCGAAAAGAATCTCTAAAGCAATAAAACAACAAAGCCCGCCCCGCGGGGTATATCTTCCTGCAGCGTTTGACAAGCTTGCGCGCAAGAAAGATATCCCCCGCGGGGCGGGCGGTTTACTATACAGCACTATTTAACTGGTGTATTGATTTCTTTGACGATTTTTGCCTCTTCGCGGCCCAGACACCAACCCAAGGTCTTGATTTCCGAATACAGCATCACGCGCTGTTCCCGGTTGTCCACCTGCGCCTGCATCAAATCCTGGTACTGGCTGATGGCCTGATTGTAGCGGGCCAGTATGGCCTGCACCGTTCTGGGCTTTTCCGGACGCTGTTCCTTGTGGCGGCGGATCAAATCTTCAGCAGCATTTACCGTTTCGTTGTCCGTGATAATCATAGCGGTCTTCCTTTCTGCAAATATCTTCTTAAAGAAGCATATTCGCCCTTTATCGGGAAAATCCTCTATTGACCATGAACCGCCGTCAAAAACCTTTAGCCCTCGGCACCGAAAGCTGCTTCAACAGGAGGCGGTCCTCCCTGCGGGCCACCATGCTGGCCGCCCTTTTTGAAATCCGGACGCAGTTTGCTCGCGTCTACGCCCAATTTCTTGGCGATATCGCTCCAGCGGTTGTTAATTTTCTTCATATCCAGAACCGCCTGCAAATCCTTGCCGCTGAGTTTGGCAATCTTGGCAGCCATGCTGATATCCTGAGCCCGATAGCCGTTGTTAAGAAGCGCCAAAGCCTTAGCCTTGTCAATATCGCCCCACTTAGCCATACGGTCAGCCGTCATCTCGTTCATCTGCTTGCGGAACTGCTCCGGCGTAACCCCCAGAGCTTTGCCCACATCCGGCCAGCGCTTGTCTGCCGTCTTCATGGCCAGCACATCCTTAAAGGATTTGCCGGAAATCTTGGACAGCATCGCCGCCTGGCCGATGTCCTGGAAATCCCGCTTGTTATTGACGGCCTCTTTCACCTCTGCTTCGCTGACACCAAAAGCCTCATGCAATCTTTTGGCCACATCGTCAGCATTCATGTTCATCATGGGATGCTGGCCGCCCTTATGCCCCTGCATCATATGCGGAGGATTTTGGCGTTCGCCACCCTTGGCCACCGTCTCCGCTGCCTGAGCCTGACCGCTCAGCAGACCAAAGCCCGTACCAACCATCAGAGCGCCAGCCACAATACCAGCTAACATTTTCTTACGCATAATATATACCTCCATTCAACATTAGAACCTATTTCGTTATCCTGCTTATACTATATCGCATGATTCTTATAGTTGCTTTAGATTACCATTAATTTTTCGTAAAAAATCGCTGAAATTAAGCTGAAATAATGCTGATGATAAATATATTTTATTTTCTTTGCGAAAAAAAGAGGAAAAATCGCCGCACATGTAGTATTATATGTTATGTGATAATTATGGAAAGAGGTGTATTCGATGACAGATCAGGAAATCGAGAAACTCGTTCAGGATAAACTCAACGAGGCTTATCAGGCAGAGGAACATCCCAAGAAGTTCTTCGTCACGGAAAACGGACGCGGTGTTTGCGATGGCGGCGACCTTTACAACGCTCTCCTCGGCGACATGATGCGCATTTCCCAGAAAGCTCTGACGGAAATTCTCAAGGAAGCACTGAAGAAATAAGCAAAAAATTCCCGGCAACAGATGGTTGCCGGGAATTTTTCTTTTTCTTCACATCGTTATCTGCAGACAGGCAAAGAGCAGCAGACCAATGCCCGCCCCCACAATAGAACCGTTCATGCGTATCCAGAGCAAATCCGGTTCGACCTTGTCATAGACCAGATGATTGAGCTGCTCATCGGTGAGCCGTGAGAGTACATCGGTGACGATAACCCCCACCAGGGTCTGGGCATGCAGAGCGGAACGCCCCAGCAGGTCGAAGAGGAAGCTATCCACAGTCTCGTGGAGCAGCTCATCATTTTCCACCAGATACAGCATACGCCTGTATTCTTCACGAATAAGTTCCTCCAGCCGGGAACGCAGGGCCGGCAGGTGCTCTGCCAGCGGGTCCACATCCCGCGCCTTATCCTCCAGAAAGTGCAGGCGCAGATGGTCAAACATCTCCACCACTGCCGTTTCCAAAGGCAAATCCTTGAGCAGGCTGTCCTTTAATTCATGTGTCAGCTGATGGAACTGCGGCTCCCGATTGAGCTCTGCCGCCTTTTCGTAGAAGAGGGCCAGCATCTCCTGCTGCAAGGGAGAATCCTGTGTGCCCAGCTCGTCCAGCATGGCCAGCAGCTGCCGTTGAATCAGTTCGGCAGCCTCCTCGTAGTTAATCAAATCCACAGCCTGAGCAAAGCCAGCCAGCAGCTGCGCAAAGACATTCTCGCCGGTCTTTTCCTCCTCATAGGCTTCAAGCAGGGCCTTGATTTGCTGGCGGGCGGCAGCCGTAGAGGCCTGTGCGCGCCAATAAGCAGCTATCCGCTGGACAAACTCCTTATCCTTGCCAGTCTTCTGCAGCCATTTTCCCCAGAGAGCAAAGAAATCCTCCGGCTCGACTTTCGCCAGAGCTTCCCGCATCTTCGAAGCGATAACGCCAGCCTGCGCTTTGGACTGCTGCATCAGAAAATCCCGTACATAATCCACGAGCTGGCCAATCAGCCGGGCTTCGTTAGCCGGTTCCCTTAGCCAACCCAACAGCATGGGCATAATATGCAGCCGCTCCAAATGGCGGAAAATCTTGCGCTTGGAGAAAAACTCCTTCTGCACCAGCGTAACAGATGCTTTGATAAAGGCATCCCGCCGCCGGGGCAGAATCGCCGTGTGATAGGGAAAGCCCAACGGCTTGCGGAATAAAGCCGTCACGGCGAACCAGTCAGCAATGCCCCCGACCAAAGCCGCCTCGCTGGCAAAGAGCAGCGCGTCACTAACCAGACTGTAAGGATAACGCAGATGGAGATACAACGCCAGCAGGAACAGTCCAAAGACAATCAGCAGGGTTTTATCCGCCTTGTTTAAGCCACGCTTCACAGGCCCCACATCCTTTCTGTCAGGGTAATGAGCACATAGAGGCCCATGCCCACCAGTGCCCCCACTACCGAGCCATTGATACGAATCATCTGCAGATCATCCTGTACCTTGTCCTCCACAAAAGTCACCAGTTCATCATCCGAGAATTCGTCCAGCCGCTCGCGGATAATGCCCGGAATCAGCCCATGATGCTTGGTCAATTCATCCCGCAGGAAGTCCTTGACGGAGCGGTCAAATTTTGCCTGCCACTGCGCCGAGCCGATAAACTTATCGATGAGGCCGTCCACATAAGCCTGCACATGTGGCAGCCAAAAGGGATTTTCCCCCTTGATATTCTCTTCGAGCCAACGGGCTATCATGCTGGTCAAATCCACCTGCTCCAAGAGCTTTTCCTTCTTGTCCCGCAGCAAATCCCGCAGCCGTTCATCCTGACTGAGGCTGTAGAGCATGGTCACAAGCCCGGTATGCAAATCACTGCCTGCCGTCACGCCATGCTGCTGAAGCTGGGCGAGTCTTGCCTTGACCCGCGTCACGAGCATGGTGAGAATCTTTTCATCCGTCAACCCCATGGAAGCCAATACAAAGGCCCGGCCTGCCGAATCCTTCTCATAGCTTTCCCGCAGCACGCGGATATGAGCCAGCAAGGCCTGCCGCAGGGCAGGCGAGTCAATGACCTGACCACTGATGGCGGCCAGGCTGTTCACCAACTGCTCCGTATGCTCCTTTTTCGTCAGGAGGTGCAGGATTTCCGGCAAAATATCCTCAAAGGCAAAGGAACTCAGCCCCTGATGAATCGCAGGCGCCAATTCCTCAGCTATGCGGCAGGAGTCCAAATCGTTAACGGCCTTCAACAGCACACCTCTTACCACCTGATGAACCCGCTCCCGGCCCCCACGATGGATAAAGTATTCTGCCAGCAACTGGGCAGTATTCTGTTTTTCCAGCACACTCATAATATTTTCCGTGCTCAGCAGGTCTTCACTGGCATAGACCACAAGGGCTTCCATGATACGGCTGCGGTTGCGCCGCAGGATGTCCGTACGATAGGCAATGCCCAAGGGCTTACGAAAAATGGCGGTCACGGCAAACCAATCTGCCAGACCGCCAATCGTTGCCGCCAAAAAGCCATGATGCACCATGCCGGCCACAAAACTCTCCGGCAGGGCAAAGGTGCCCAGAAAACCTGCCGCACTGAGCCCTAAGGCCAGATTGGCTTTATTTTTTTTCTGCATGTCAATTCATTTTCCCTATAAGTTCCTTCAGATAGGACTGGAAGCTTGCCCCCAAGTCCTCCCGGCGCAAGGCAAATTCCACCGTGGCTTTCAAAAAGCCCAGCTTATCCCCCACATCATAGCGCTGACCTTCAAAATCATAGGCGTAGACCGCATCCTGACGAGCCAACACCTTCAAGGCATCCGTAAGCTGAATCTCGCCGCCCTTGCCCGGCTGGGTCTTCTCCAGAATATCAAAAATCTGGGGCTTGATGATATAGCGGCCCAATACGGCCATCCGGCTGGGCGCTTCTTCCAAGGCCGGCTTTTCCACCATGTCCGCTACGCGCATCAGACGGCTGTTATCCGTCTGCGTGCCCGCTACGATACCATAAGCCGAAACCTTTTCCTGGGGCACATTCTGGCAGCCCAACACCGAACCGCCGGTAGCTTCGTAAATATCAATGAGCTGTGCCAGCGCCGGCTTAGCAGGATTGTAAACCACATCATCACCCAGCAGC
The DNA here is from genome assembly GCF_000701565.1 of Selenomonas sp. FC4001. Taxonomy (NCBI): domain Bacteria; kingdom Bacillati; phylum Bacillota; class Negativicutes; order Selenomonadales; family Selenomonadaceae; genus Selenomonas; species Selenomonas sp. FC4001. Next base: position 385,667 of record NZ_KL370793.1, read on the forward strand.
ACCGCAAAGGGCTCATTTCCCATAAAGGAGCGGGCACAGAGAATGGCATCCCCCAGCCCCCGCATATAGCGCTGACGGATGTAATGGATATTGATGTCCGCCGTTTCTCTCACGATTGCCAGCAAATCCTCCTTGCCCTTTTCCTGCAAAGCCATCTCCAATGCCGGAGCACTGTCGAAATGGTCCTCGATGGCGCGCTTACCATGACCGCTGATAATCAGAATATCTTCAATGCCGCTGGCCTTGGCCTCCTCCACGATGTATTGGATGGTCGGCTTATCTACAATCGGCAGCATCTCCTTAGGCGTTGCCTTGGTAGCGGGCAAAAATCTCGTCCCGTAACCTGCTGCCGGAATTACGGCCTTTTTGATCTTCTGCATTGCTAAATCCCCTTACTACATAAATTTCCTTAATTATAAATATTATACACAAATTTGCGAATTCCTGCTACATCTCCATGAGAAAGGGAGCATAACAGCAAAGAACGCAACAGTAAAAAGCAAATCTAATCCCGCACCGATTATCGTCTTTGTCAGAAACTGCCGGATATTATCCAATGCATAGAACTTCATCATGATATTGCCTATCCGCCGCCGCTGAAAAAAATCCAATGGCAACTGCAAAATCTGTCGCATTAGGCGTGTCCCCAATAACAACTCAATCTTGCTCACCATATGTGCAAACAAAATACGCTTACTGCTATCCATAAAGAACTGAAACAGGATGACCACCAGAAGCCCCAGAGCCAGTACATCCAAAGTCACCACTCCCTTATTGACCAGTACCTTATCAAAGATAACCTGTGTCACCACGGGCATGACAATCGCCAATAGCTGAAATATCCCTGCCGCCACCACCACTTCCAGAAAATACCGTTTATAGTAGAAAATCGTACTCATAACCCAGCGTAAGTTTTGATTATGAAGAAATTGCATATTACCTTTCATCACTCCTCAAAAAACGTATAAACCTATCGCACAAAAACACAACATAACTAATGTATTTACACCGACTACGATTCTCATAAATTTCTTTTTCCCCACATTCTGTTCCCGCCTGCTTTGCATCACAACAAAAGCATTAAGCCCCATCATCATAACAAAAATACTGCCTATACTAGATAAATAATATACATCATCGGAATACTGTCCTACGGTCACCGGAATAAAACATGCAATTGCAAAGGTCAGCATCAGTACAATACATTCCTGATGTTGCTTTTTCCAATAATAATAGACCGCTAAAAGGATACAAACTGTTCCCATAACCACTAATAACATATCGCTATCTCCCATGGAGCGATTCAATAATTTTCCCAGCGATAGACCAATCATACAAATAATAAATGATTTATAATTAATTTTCATTTTTTAACCCCGCCTTTTCCTTGAATTGATTTGTCTTTTGGTCAATTATAAAACCTGCAACAATACCTCCCACTATTCCAACAGGCAACGATGCGGGTGCCAGTATAGCACCAACGACTATACCAGCAGCCGCGCCCGCCAAGTCTATACCTACAGCTTCTGCCTTTTGTACAGCTGTAAAATTCTCATTTGTTACATCATCATAAGTATCTGCTGCAGCAAATGTCAGCCCCACGACACTTGTTTTCGCTACCGTTTTTGAACTCTTTAAGCCATAAGCTACACCTTCCGCTACTGTATTTATGTTTGCTTTTGCAAAAGGCGTAACCGTCTCCGATGTAAATATATGTTGACTGGATATTGCAATATCTGCTACATTGGTAAAAGTATTCTTTTCCCAGGCATTAGAAATGTCACGTAAATTTTGAAATCTTTCCTCGGCATTTTTCCGTCCCACTTCGTAGTTAGCATAATTCTCTTCCTGCTCGTGGGAGTAATCATCATCTACGTAAGCAGAAAGTTCTACCAATATCTTCTATTCATATCATAGCGCAGTTTTTTTAGAAGAAATTAAGGGTCTTATTAAAATTTGATTAAATACTTTTAACTTCCATTGAAATATATACAAGTCTAAAGATAGCAGAAAAAGGCCGGCAGACGAATCTGCCGACCTTTATACTGCTTATAAAACTCTTAAATTAGAGGTTTTCTTTAGCAACAGCAACGAGCTGAGCGAAAGCCTTCTCATCGGAGATGGCGAGGTCTGCCAGCATCTTGCGGTTAACTTCAACGCCAGCCTTGGTCAGGCCGCAAACGAGACGGCTGTAGGAAATGCCGTTTACACGTGCAGCAGCGTTGATACGAGCAATCCAGAGACGACGGAAGTTGCCCTTCTTCGCACGACGGTCACGACGAGCGTAGTAGAGAGCCTTCATTACGGTCTCGTTAGCTTTCTTAAACTGTTTGCTCTTGGAACCTTTGTAACCCTTAGCGAGTTTCAGGATTTTCTTATGACGTCTATGTGCAGTCACGCCTACTTTTACTCTTGGCATGGTTTCATCCTCCTAAAAAATCAAATTAAACGATAAAATTACGGTTTAGCTTATGCGTAGGGAAGCATGTTCTTTACGCGGCCGAAATCAGCAGCGGTAACGAGAGCTGCCTTGCGCAGGTTGCGCTTGCGCTTCGGAGACTTCTTCTCCAGAATGTGGCTCTTGAAAGCCTTGTTACGTTTGAATTCACCACTACCAGTTGCGGTAAAGCGTTTAGCTGCTGCTCTGCGAGTCTTAATCTTTGGCATTACATTTTCCTCCTTAAATTAGCCATTGCATCAGGATTCCTGTGCAGGCTGTTTGGGCTTCGATGCTTTCTGCACTTTCGGTGCAACAATCATCGTCATATTTTTTCCTTCAAGTTTGGCATTGCGTTCAATGGAAACACGGTCGCCCAGTGCTTCTGCCACACGGCCCAGGACAGTTTTGCCCAGTTCCGGATGGGAGAGCTCACGGCCACGGAACATAATCGTCACTTTGACTTTGTTCCCTTCCTCTACGAAACGAAGTGCATTCTTCAACTTGACGTCAAAATCGTGTTGTTCAATATTGGGGCGAAGCTTCACTTCTTTGATGTTAATGACCTTCTGCTTCTTCTTCGCTTCCTTTTCGCGCTTCTGCTGCTCATAACGGTACTTACCGAAGTCCATGATGCGGCAGACCGGCGGCTTAGCCTTCGGGGCAATCTCGACGAGGTCAAGATGCTGTTCCTCAGCCATGCGCAGTGCGTCCCGGGTAGCCATGATGCCCAGCTGTTCGCCTTCGGCGCTGGTCACGCGCACTTCACGGATGCGAATTTCCTCATTGATGCGTAAGGATTCTCTGCTAATAGTAAAACACCTCCTGCTTAAAGTCTACATCTCTTATCTAAACAAGAAAGAGGCGGCACAAAGCCACCTCTAAAAACTCAATGCTATAAACCCGACTGACCGAATCAGCAGGTGAGAAGCGGTGGCTTCTTCTTGTTCACGACTTTGATAGTTTAGCATAGAATTTCCCGGCTGTCAAATATTTTTTCCAATACTTTCCTGAATAACGGCCGAAGGTGTGGTATCCAGATAACGGCGGAATACCTGACAGAAATTCTTGTAATCGCCAAAGCCCGTCTGCTCCGCCACCTCATATACCCGCCAGGTGCCCGCCCGCAGGAGCTTCACGGCCTGCTGCAAACGGTACTTGGCCAGAAGTGTGCCAAAAGTCTGGCCGGTTTCTTCCTTCAACTTGCGGGAAATATAGCTTAGTGAAACCAGCTGGTCTGTGGCTATCTGCTCCAAACTGATATGCTGCTGGTAGTTTTCCACCACAGCCTGCAAAACCGCCTGCACATAGGGATTCCGGCTCTCCTTTGCCGCGGACAGTTCCTCGGCAAAGGGCAGATTATCTTCCGCCGCCTCGCTGCCGCCAAGTTTTTGCAGCAATCTTGCCAGTTCCTCGTCATCCACAGGCTTCAAAAGATAATCCGCAGCCTGCAGGCGCAGGGCCTCCCGCACATAATCAAAATCAGCAAAACTCGTAAGGTACACCAGCTTGGGCAGGATATTTTCCTCCTGAAGTGTTCTGGCCAGTTCCAGCCCATCCATATTGGGCATGCGGATATCCGTGAGCAGTACATCGGGGTGCAGGCTGCGAATGAGCGGCAGAGCCTCGGCGCCGTCAGCAGCCTCCCCCACGACTTCGGCGCCTACCGCTTCCCAGTCAAAGGTGGCGATAATTCCCTGCCGGATGATGTCCTCGTCTTCTACAATCACAATGCGCAACATGAATCCTACTCTCCTTTTGCCCGTTGGTATGGCAGGCAGATGGTCACGCAGTTCTGCCCTGCCTCCTCTCGGATGCTTACCCCATAATCCCGGCCATAGAGCAGCTGTATCCGGCGGTGAATGTTAAAGAGCCCTGTATGCTCCGTAATGTTTTCCTCCATCTGCAGCATCCGCTGCCAATCGGCCAAGGCCTCTGGCGAAAAGCCCGGCCCCTTATCACAGACAGCAACCTGCAGATTTTCACCCTGCCGGGAAATAGACAGGTGGACATGCTTTATCCCACTTTTATCGGCGCCATACTTTATGGCATTTTCCAATATCGGCTGGAATAGCAGTTTGGGTATCTCTGCCTCCCAGACCTCCGAGTCAATCTCCTCGGTAAAATCCAGCCGCTTGCCAAAACGGTACTGCTGAATTTCCAAATAGCGGTGAACGTAATCCAAGTCATCAGCCAGGCGCACCTGCTGGACGGAATTATTGATGCTGTAGCGCAGCAAAGCCGACAAAGCCATCACCATCTTCACCGCCGCTGCCGGGTTCAGCTTAACCATATACTTGATGTTTTCCAGCGTATTAAACAGAAAATGCGGATTGAACTGGGACACAAGCTCCCGCATCTCTGCTTTCGAGGTTAGTTTTTCCACCGTCTGGGCCCGCAGGCGGCTCTCCCGCTGCACACTCCAAAAGATGACCGGCAGTAGCACCGCCAGCAGGATGAGCAGCAGCATACCGCCCATAAAGTAGCGCACGAGCAGGCTGCGCACCGGCGTGATGGCGAGCACCCGCACGCCATAGGGCAGATGGCTCTGCGTCACATAGTAGACCTCCTGCTCCACTTCCGCCAGACCACCATTTAGTCCACAGACCAGTGGCAGCAGTTTTCCCTGACCGTCCACCGGCACACTTCCCTGGGCAGCTGCCTGATTGTAATATGCATCCGTCACCGCCAGCTTGATGCCCGGCTTTTGCCCCTGCGCCAGCATATTTTCTCCGGCAATAGCCAGCAGGAGATAGCCTTGCAATTCATTGTTCTTATAGAGGGCCTTGCCCCGGACAAAATCCTGCTGGCGCTCCCCCATGCGCACAAATTCTGCCACCGGCTCCTGCCTTTGCCGCAAGCGCTCCATAAAGCCCCAGTTCCTATCCTGCAATGGCAGGGGCAATAGCCTGCGGCTGCCCAAGAGCAAATTGCCATCCGCATCCGTCAGATAAAATTCCAGCGGCAGGCTGCTCTGATTGACCGTTTCATAAACCACACCATAGAGTGCTGCCCGGGCTTCGACGTCCTGCACCTGTCCCGTTAAAGGTAGCGTACTGGCATTGATGCGGTTTTCCAGCTGCTTCATGATTTCATCACTGTCCACCAGCATGCGCTCAATGCGCTCGGCAGCCCCCTGACGGGCCGTATAATTTCCCGTCAGCACGTAATGATGCCAGCTGTAGACGATTAAGAGCAGACTGATAAAGGCCAGCAAAATTGCCGGCAGCAGCGCATATTTCAGCAGCGCCCGCCGCAGTTCATCCTGAAAGTTATACATCTATTATTCCCGTCCTTCTGACACCGCTTCGTAATACTGCCGGAATCTGGCCAGCAGTTCTCCCTGCACTTCCCAGCCCGCCTGCTCACCAATGGATAACAGCTCCGGGCCGCCCGCAGGTACCGCCACATCCTGCCGCACACTGCGGCGGCGGAGATGGTTTACAATATACTGCTGGGTCCTGCGGCTCAGCATAAAATCCACAAAAGCCCGCGCCGCCTGCTCATGGCGGGCATTCTTTAAGATGTAGATACCGTCCGGCTCACTGACCACACCTTCCTGCATGTAGACAATCTTCACCGGCCGTCCCTGGGCAGTTTCATAAAGCGCCGCTTCCTCAAAGGTGCAGCCCGCCACACATTTTCCTTTGGCCACCGCTTCGCTGACCTCCTGACTGTCCGCCAGCAGGCGGCCGTTCAGATTCCGGCAGAACTTGCGGATGTACTTCCAGCCATCTTCCGGCTCCTCCTTCCCCATGACCGCCAGCATATTCAGCAAATGGGCATAGGAAGAAGATGACGCCGCGGGATCTGCAAAGGCAATGCGCCCGGACAAGGACTTGTTGAGCAAATCCTTATAGCCGCGGATTTCCATATTCCCCAGCAGATTGGTATTCACCAGCAGTACGCTGGGCACATTCGTAAAAGGAGTCATCCGGCCATCTTCGTTGCGGAACTGCGGCAAAAGCATCTCCTCCTCGGGAGAATGATAGACCGCAAATAAAGCCCGCTTCTCTGACACTTTGGAAATGGAACCGCCCCAGAGGACATCGGCCTGACCGGGCTGTTCCTGCGCAATCCGCTCCAACAGTTCTCCGGTTCCTCCGGTCACAATCCGCACAGAAATCCCTGTCTGCCCCTCGAATTCATCCACCAATGGCTGGATAAAACTTTGGGGATGCGGTGAATACACCACCAGTTCCTCTCCTGCTTCATCCGCTGCTTGCCCGCAGCCGCCAGCCCACAGAGCGCAGCATAATATCATTATATAACAAATTATTTTTCGCATATCCCAGCCTCCTCCCCTATAGTACCATAAACTCCTCCCGGATGATACCAATCCAGCCCAACTGTTCAAAATCTAGGATAATTATCCGTTTTTCACGATTGTAAAAGCAAGAGTAAACCGTTATAATCAATACGTAATCATTGCAAAAAGCCAAAGGGGATTGATGAAAAATGATGAAACTGAGCAAGAAAAAAATTCTGGCCTGCGCGCTGGCCGCTTCCATGAGCTGGGGATTTGCTTATCATGCAGACGCTGCCACCCGCAGCGAAATCGCCGCCATCCATGTAGAAAAGGCCAAAGACTTCAAATATTGGAGTGACAACGCACCGGCTAAGAAACAGCTCATTGAATATGTGCAGGATGTCACCAACAAGAAGAGCCCCAACTACATTCCGGTTGAAGACCGCATTGCCGTCTTTGACTGTGACGGCACTCTGATGTGCGAAACGGCGCCCTTCTACTTCGACTGGATGCTCTGCCTCCACCGCATGCAGAACGACCCGACTTATACGCCCTCTGCCGAAGAAAAGAAACTGGCGCAGGAGTTTGCCACCGCCATTGCCAATCACAAAGTCACCGACGAAATGGATGAGCTGAAGAACAACCAGATTTTCCCGAAAATCTTTGCCGGCATGACGCCGGAAGCTTATCAGGCTTACGTGGATAAGTACATGAAGAGCAGTAATGTTCAGGGCCTCACCAACCTCAAGACCGGTGAAGCCTTCTATCTGCCCATGGCCGAAGTGGTTTCCTATCTGGACAAGCATAACTTCACCGTCTATGTTGTGTCCGGCTGCGAACGTGATACCGTCCGCACCTTGGTCCAGGACATCATGCCCATCCAGCCCAATCATGTGATTGGCTCTGACCACAGCTACCGCATGGAAAAGCAGCCGGAAAATGTTCGGGCTGACTTCTATCAGTATACGCCTGGCGACAAACTGGTACGAGGCGACAAACTCGTCGGCATCAATGTCAAGAGCAACAAGGTTGTCCTCATTCACCGCGAAATCGGCAAGAAACCGGTCCTGGCCTTCGGCAACAGCTCCGGTGATGCCAGCATGTTCGACTACACCATCACGGACAACAAATACAAGGCTGCTGCCTTCACCCTGCTCTGCGACGATACGGAACGCGAGCTGGGCAACAAGGCCAAAGCAGACAAGATGAAAGCCTCCGCGCAAAAGCACGGCTGGACTTCCATCTCCATGAAGGACGACTTCAAAACCATCTATGGCGACAACGTAAAACGTTCGAAATAAAAAACTTCCCCAATGAAAAGAGGATGTGGCGAAATCACTTCGTTCACATCCTCTTTTATTATAAAATCATTTATCCGTCAACGCCTGACGCAGGGCTTCCTGCATGCAGCTCAGGTCCGGCTCAATGCCAGTCCACATTTTCAGCGCCGCAGCTCCCTGCCCGGCCAGCATTTCCTCGCCGTTCACCGTCTTATGGCCATGCTCACGGGCTTCCCGCAGGAAGCGGGTCTCTGCCGGCGTATAAATGATGTCATAGACAAAAGCATCGTCTTTGACTTTTGACCAGTCAACCGGCGGACATTCCTCTACCTTGGGCGTCATACCCAATGGCGTGGTGTTGACCAGAAGGTCTGCGGCTTGCAGTTTCTCAGCAAAAGCAGCCTCTTCCCAATGGCAGACCGTCACCTTACCATAAGAGGAAAACTCGTCTGCCAACGGCTGGGCCTTGGCAGGATTGCGCACGCCGAGCACCACTTCGCCCGCACCGGCCTTGATAAGCCCCCAGATAACGGCACGGGCCGCGCCGCCTGCCCCTAAGAGCACGGCCAGCTTATTTGACATGTCAATTTTACGGGAAACGAGTGCCCCCATAAAGCCCAGACAGTCCGTATTATACCCCGTCAATTTGCCATTATCGTTGACCACGGTATTGACAGCCCCGATAATCTTCGCCGCCTCGTCAATCTCGTCCAGCAAGGGCATAATGGCGGACTTGTGGGGAATGGTCACATTCCAGCCCCGATAATGCAGGGCTTTAAGTCCGGCCACCGCCGCAGGCAAATCCTCCGGCTGCACCGGCAGGGCTGTATAATTATAGTCAATATTTGACTTGTCAATCGCTGCATTCTGCAGTACGGGCGACAGGGAATGGGCGATAGGCCAGCCGATAACGCCTAAGTTCTGGGTGGTTCCGGTAATCATCAGGCATGCTCCTCACGGGTTTTGGACAGAAGTTCCATCTTGAGCTCATAATAATCCGGTGTCATATCGAGATAATGACGGTGCGGATTTTCAAAGCGCTGCTCCTCTTCCCAAATCTCGCCGTCAAGCTGTGCCTTTACATAGTCGCGGATTTCATCGAGATTTGGCAGTTCTTCTACACGCTTGCCCTGACGCACATAGAGCTTGCGCAGGTTTTTGAGCGTGCAGTTTTCAAAGGTGCGATTCTTCCAGGGTTTCTGCGGGTCCACATAGCGGAAAGGCTCGCTCATGTCAATCGGCTCACCACAGATGGCCATCATATCCGCCACTGCCTTGCCGTCAGCATCATAAACACGGTACAAATCCTTCAGTCCCGGATTCGTAATCTTCTCCACGTTTTCCGAAACCTTGATGCGCGGCGCAAACTCACCGTTTTCGCCGACTGCCGCGAGCTTATAGACTGCACCAAACACTGGCTCGGACTTGGCCGTAATCAGGCGCTCGCCGATGCCGAAACTGTCAATGCAGGCACCTTGATTCAGCAGGGAAGCCACGGTGAATTCATCGAGGCTGTTGGACACGACAATCATGCAGTCCTCAAGTCCTGCCGCATCGAGCATCTTGCGGACTTTCTTGGAGAGATACGCCAGGTCACCGGAGTCAATACGGATGCCCTTGAGACGCTTGCCCATGGGCTCTAAAATCTCATGGGCCACGCGGATGGCATTGGGAATGCCGGAGTGAATGACATCGTAAGTATCCACCAAGAGCACCGTAGCATCCGGATAGGTTTCTGCATAGGTCTTGAAGGCCGTGAACTCATCCCCGTAGAACATCACCCAGCTATGCGCCATTGTGCCGGAGATGGGAATGTTAAACATCTGACCGGCAGATACCGTAGCCGTTCCCACTACGCCGCCGATATAGGCAGCACGGGCACCATACGTTGCCGCATCCATGTTATGGGCACGGCGGGCACCGAAGTCCGACACAGCCCGGCCCTGCGCTGCCTTGACAATACGGCGGGCCTTGGTCGCAATCAAGGACTGATGGTTAACCTGTGCCAGAATGGCCGTCTCCACCAGCTGGGCATCAATCAGCGGCGCTACGACCGTAATGCAGGGCTCATTGGGATACATAATCGTGCCTTCGGGCATGGCATAGATATCCCCGCTGAAGTGGAATTTTTCCAGATAGTTCAAGAACTCTTCCGAAAACATTTTCTGCTGACGGAAATACTCTACATCTTCCTTGGAGAACTCCATGTTCTCCACATACTCAATGACCTGCTCCAGCCCGGCAAAGATGGCAAAGCCCCCCTTGTCCGGATTGGCCCGGTAGAATACATCAAAGGCCACCTGTACATCTTTATCGTGGTCCTGAAAATAACCATTGGCCATGGTCATTTCATAAAAATCCATCATCATGGTTATATTGCGTTTATCAAACTGTGTCAAAAGGACACCTCCAGTATGCGGCAAAGCCGTTATCTATTAAATCATACCATTGTATTATACCATTTTAAGACCAGGTAAGCAAAAGCAAAAAGCACATGTTCCTCGCGCAAAGGAACATGTGCTTTTCTAACGCTTATTTCACAACGATATTTACCAATTTCTTGGGTACGCAGATAACCTTGACGATGGTCTTGCCTTCGGTGAGTTCTTTTGCCCGGGGCAGTTCCTTGACAGCTGCTTCCATGGCCGTCTTGTCAATGTCAGCCGGCAGGGTGATGCGGTCTCTTACCTTGCCGTTAATCTGCAGGACGATTTCGATTTCCGCAAGTTTCGTGGCTTCTTCTTCGAACTTCGGCCACTGCTGCTGATGAACACTGCCTTCGCCGAAGAGGTTATGCCAGAGTTCCTCGGTGATATGCGGCGCAAAGGGAGCGAGCATCTTGATAAGTGCTGCGGCAAACTCTCTAGCCAGGCCGGCGTTGAGTTCCTTATCCTGGAAGGCATACGCAGCATTAACAAGTTCCATAATGGAGGAAATCGCCGTATTGAACATGAAGCGGTCGCGGATGTCTTCCGTAACTTTCTTGATGGTTACATGGAGCACGCGGCGCAGTTCTTTTTCTTCCTTGGTCAGCGCGGACACATCATAGTTGTCCTTGCCGGCCTTGACCATATCTTCGAAGTGGTCGAGAATACGCCATACACGGCCCAGGAAGCGGAACGCACCTTCTACGCCCTGGTCGCTCCATTCAAGGTCACGGTCAACCGGAGCGGCAAAGAGGATAAAGAGTCTTGCCGTATCCGCACCGTATTTGCCGATGATTTCTTCCGGCGAAACCACGTTGCCCTTGGACTTACTCATCTTGGAGCCGTCTTTCAGGACCATGCCCTGCGTGAGCAGGTTGGCAAACGGTTCGTCAAAGTCTACGAGGCCGGCATCATGGAGAACTTTCGTGAAGAAACGGGAGTACAGGAGATGCAGGATAGCATGCTCGATACCGCCGATATACTGGTCAACGGGTGCCCAGTAGTTGACTTTATCCTTGGCAAAGGGTGCTTTATCGTTTTTCGGGTCGGTGTAGCGCAGGTAATACCACGAGGAGCAGATAAAGGTATCCATGGTATCCGTTTCGCGCTTGGCATCGGCACCGCACTTCGGGCACTTGCAGTTGACGAATGCTTCGCTCGTAGCGAGCGGAGACAGAGCGCCGCTGTCGAAGGAAACATCTTCCGGCAGTCTTACCGGCAAATCTTCTTCCGGTACGAGCACTTCGCCGCAGTGCGGGCAGTGGATAACCGGAATCGGTGCGCCCCAATAACGCTGACGGGAAATCAGCCAATCGCGCAGACGGTAGTTGACCTTGCGCTTACCAAAGCCCTGTGCTTCGGCTTCATCAATGATACCGCTCATGGCCTTGTGGATTTCCATGCCCGTGAACTTACCGGAGTTGACCAGTACGCCATCCTTATCCGTGTAGGCAGCGTCCATTTCCTCGAGTTTGAGTTCCTTGTCCTTCGGCTGCAAAGTCAGGATAATCGGCAGGTCATACTTCTTGGCAAACATCCAGTCGCGCTGGTCGCCGGAGGGCACACCCATAACGGCGCCCGTACCATAGTCAGCCAGTACATAGTTGGTCACCCAAAGCTGTGCCTTGTTGCCGTTGAACGGATTGATAGCATAAACGCCCGTGAAGATACCTTCTTTTTCCGATTCGCTAGAGGTACGTTCCATTTCGGACTGGTTGCGAACCTTGTCGCAGAATGCCTTGATTTCAGCGGCTTTCGGGTTGTTCTCGCAGATTTTTTCCACGAGCGGATTTTCAGCAGCCAGGGCCACGAAGGTGATACCATAAGCCGTATCGGGACGAGTCGTGTAGACGGAGAGTTTTTCATCCATGCCCTCTACAGGCATCTCGAATTCGAGGCCTTCGCTGCGGCCAATCCAGTTGTCCTGCATGGTCTTAACACGTTCCGGCCAGCCTTTGAGCTTATCGAGGTCTTTCAGGAGCACATCGGCATAGTCCGTGATTTTGAGGAACCACTGGGAGAGGTCTTTTTTCTGTACTTCGGAATCGCAGCGCCAGCACTTGCCGTCGATAACCTGCTCGTTGGCCAGTACCGTACCGCAGGTGTCGCACCAGTTAACGGAAGCCTTTTTCTTGTAAGCCAGCCCTTTCTTGTAGAAGAGTTCAAAGAGCCACTGCGTCCACTTATAGTATTCCGGGGTGCAGGTGATGGCTTCTCTGTCCCAATCGTAGGACAGGCCCATGGAGCGCTGCTGGCGCTTCATGTTTTCGATATTGGAGAACGTCCAGTCCGAGGGTTTTACATTGTTCTTGATGGCGGCATTTTCGGCCGGCATACCAAAGGAGTCAAAGCCCATGGGATGGAGCACGTTGAAACCTTCCATGGTCTTGTAGCGGGCCATAACATCACCGATGGAGTAGTTACGGACATGGCCCATATGCAAATTGCCCGAGGGGTACGGGAACATCTCCAGCGCGTAATATTTCGGGCGATTTTCGTCCATCTCCGTCTTAAAGGCAGCATCCTTTTCCCATTTATCCTGCCATTTTTTTTCTATCTCCTGGGGTGAGTATTTATCCAAAGCAATCTCCTCCTAAGTTGTTTCACAATTAGATGTATTATAGCGCAATATTACAAAAATCGCAACCTATGCTTAGAGTTGTCCACTCTCAATTTCCTTTTGTCTTTCCTGTTCCTCCAACCATCTAGCCCGCGCATCCTGATAAGTCTCGCAGGCCAGCGTAAAGCCCTTGCCGGACACTTCAGAGGTATCGGAGACAATCATAAAGGCCTGCGGGTCGTAATGGTCCACAATGGCCTTGACCCGGCTGACCTGTGTCAGCCGCACCACAATGAACAGGACTTCCTTATGCTCCCGGGCAAAGCCGCCCTTGCCTTCGAGATAGGTCACGCCGCGATGAACGTTTTCCATGATTTCCTGACAGATTTGCTCAGCTGCCGGAGACACGATAAAGATGGACTTTTCGCGATTAAGGCCTGCGGCCACGCGATTGGTAAGCTCCGCCGTCACATAGATGGACACGAGCGTGTAAAGAGCTTCATCCATATTGAACATCCAAGCCGAGGCCATGACGATGACGAAGTTCATCACAAAGATGCAGGTTCCCATGTCCAGGGAGTAAAACTTCTTGGCTACGGCGCCCAGCACATCGAGGCCGCCGGTGTTGGCGTTAGCACGGAAGATGATACCGAAGCCGATACCGGCCATCACGCCGCCGAAGATGGCGTTGAGCATGCCATCCTGGGTGACATTCCAATCCACCATAAAGTGCGTGGCATCGAGAATAATCGAGAGCACCACCGTGCCTACAACAGTATCCCAGGCGTAAAGACGGCCAAAGACCCGATAGGCCAGATACAGAATCGGCAGGTTGTAGACGATATTCTGCATACCGACAGGCAAATCGGTCAGATAGTAGATAATCAGCGCAATACCACTGAGGCCCCCAGTCAACAGATGGGCCGGGATGATAAAGAGATTGAAACCCAAACAGACAATCAGCGCGCCCAGGGTAATCTGCAGGTAGCGCTTGGCCTGTTTTGCAAATTCATTTCTCAACATACATTCATTCCTATAACTTATTTTCTTATATTACGGTAAAGAAATCCTGAGAGGACTGGTCGGCGATAACCTCCATCTGGTACTCCGCCAGTTCCTCGGTCAGACGCTTCCGCAGAACTTCAACCACCGGGAATTCCGTGGCAAAATGGCCCGCATCAATCACATGCATGCCCAGTTCCACAGCCGTCTGGGCTTCGTGGTACTTCACATCCCCCGTCACATAGACATCAGCCCCCATAAAGGCGGCCTTCTGGATGAATTCCGCACCACTGCCGCTGCAGAGCGCTACCTTGCGCACAGGACGTGCGCCGGCATGAACCAGCCGCACATGCTCGGCAGGCAGGGCCTCCCGCACCTGTTTGGCAAAGTCTTCCACTGCCATGGGCGCAGGCAGGTTGCCGAAACGACCCAGACTTTCCACCGTGCCATCTTCCTGTTGGGAAGTTATCACGAACGTAGACAGCTTGCTCAGGCCAATGGCCTCTGCCAGTACATCATTGACACCGCCCACGGCAATGTCAAGGTTCGTATGCGCAGCGGCCACGGCAATATCATGCTTTAAGAGCTGCTGGAGTCTCGCCCCCAAGGGCAAATCCGTACGAATTTTTTTGAGGCCTTTGAAAATCAGCGGATGATGGGCCACAATCATATTGGCGCCTTCCGCAATGGCCTGCTCCACCACATTATCGCTGACATCAAGGCAAACGAGAATCTTGCGGATATCCTGATTAAATGCGCCAACGAGCAGGCCCGGATTGTCCCAATCCTCGGCCAGCCGCTTGGGCGCAATGCGCTCCAGAGCATCCATAACCACCTGGCATTTTACCATTTCAACCGTTCCTCCAATGCTCTAACCCGCCGTTTCACCTGGGCGAAGCGCTTATCGCCTTTGGCCCGTTCACTCTTTTCCATACCGCTGAGTATCCGCCGCTGCTGAAACAGCAGGGCCTCGATATGATGCCTTAAAAGTGGCGGCTTCTTCTGCCAAAGTTTTGGTCCCACCAGCAAATCCAGGCCCGACGGTTTCCTGCGGGAACCTTTTTCGGCTTTGATGATTTCATAGATGCGGCCGTCATCAATGACCAGATTTTCGTCCACGATATGCCAGTCATGTTCATAGAGCCATTCCCGCAGTTCCGGGGCACCATTCATCGGCTGGAGCACCAAGGTTTTAAGCGCTGCTGTAATTTCCGGGCTGGCCTCCAGGATGTTGTTCATCAGAATGCCGCCCATGCCGGCAATGCAGACGGTGTCCACTTCACCAGGCTGCAGAACCTTCAGGCCATCACCTATGCGCACGGAAATCTGTTCTTCGCCGATGGCGTTTTCGTGGACGGTACGCTTCGCCGCTTCATAGGGGCCGCGATTCAAGTCACCGGCTACCACAAAATCGGCTTTGCCCTGCTGCAAAAGGGCAACCGCCAAATAACCATGGTCGGTGCCGATATCTGCAGCCCGGCTGCCTTCCGGCACGAAGTCAGCCAACGCCTGTAATCTGTCATCTAAATGCATAAGGATGCCTCCTTTTCATTGCAATAAGAAAAGGGTGCAACACAAGTTACACCCTTGATATTCATGGTCTTAGTCCAGGAAATCCTTGAGCTTGCGGCTGCGGCTGGGGTGACGAAGTTTCCGCAGCGCCTTGGCCTCAATCTGGCGGATACGCTCACGGGTAACGCCAAAGTTCTGGCCCACTTCTTCCAGCGTCCGTGCCCGGCCATCATCAAGGCCGAAACGCAGGCGCAGGACTTTTTCCTCACGCGGTGTCAAGGTATCGAGGACTTCTTCGAGCTGTTCCTTCAGAAGCATGAAGGAAGCTGCATCTGCCGGTGCCGGAGCATCCTGGTCTTCGATGAAGTCGCCCAGATGGGAATCTTCCTCTTCGCCGATTGGCGTTTCCAGGGATACCGGCTCCTGAGCGATTTTCATAATCTCGCGGACGCGTTCCACGCTGATGTCCATCTCCTTGGCGATTTCCTCCGGAGACGGTTCACGGCCCAGCTGCTGCAGGAGCTGGCGGGACACGCGAATCAGCTTGTTGATGGTTTCCACCATGTGCACCGGAATACGGATGGTGCGGGCCTGGTCCGCAATGGCGCGGGTGATGGCCTGACGAATCCACCAGGTAGCATAGGTACTGAACTTATAGCCCTTGGTGTAATCGAATTTTTCTACGGCCTTGATAAGACCCAGATTACCTTCCTGAATCAAATCCAGGAACAGCATGCCACGACCCACATAACGCTTGGCGATGCTGACTACCAGTCGCAGATTGGCTTCCGCCAGACGCTTCTGGGCGATTTCGTCACCATCCTGCATGCGCTTGGCCAGCGCCA
Organism: Selenomonas sp. FC4001; assembly: GCF_000701565.1. Classification (NCBI taxonomy): domain Bacteria; kingdom Bacillati; phylum Bacillota; class Negativicutes; order Selenomonadales; family Selenomonadaceae; genus Selenomonas; species Selenomonas sp. FC4001. Next base: position 401,978 of record NZ_KL370793.1, read on the forward strand.
CTTCTTCATCAGCCGTGAGCAAAGGTACGCGGCCGATTTCCTTGAGGTACATACGGACGGGGTCATCAATGCTGATGCCTTCGGGAACGGAGAGGTCAATCTCCACTTCCTCCGTGTCCTTGTCGTCCACATCAATATCTTCATCCCCTACATCAGTAGTAGAGGAATCGTCTACGATTTCAATGCCCTGCTGGCTGAAGGTGTCATACATGCGGTCAATTTCATCAGGGGTCAGGTCTTCCTGCTGAAGAGCTTCCACGAGCTCTCCATATGTCAATGTACCACCGTTTTTATTTCCTTTGGACAAAAGATTTTCCACAATCTCCGAACTGTGGTTTTTACTTCCAGCCTCAGCCTGTGCGACTTTCCTCTTTTTCGCCTCAGCCATTCAGCATACCCCTTTCCTCGACCTCGATGTTCGATACAAATTCATTCAAACTGTAATTCTTCCATTTCACTTTTTATTTTTTGCGCCTGATTGAGTTCTGCCACATAGGCACTATCCCCGGCCCGGGCAAGGCTTTCCGCCCGCTGGGAATGTTCGATATAGCACCTGTTCAAATAGGCCTTGCGCAAAACCCGCAATGCGTTATCATACGCTTCGGTTTCGCTGAGAACGCCCAGTTCCTCCACCATGGCCCGGGATAATTCCGCCACAGCTTCCTCACTGAGTTTGCTATTTATCTCAGCATCATTAATTTTCTGCCCTTGGGCCGCTATCTCCTGCAAGATAAGCAAAATTTCCCGCTGGGAATTGTCGCCAATGCTTTCCAAAGGCACCATCGTGGCAAAATGCTGCAATATGCCGCTATCCTGCCAGGCCAGCCGGATAACCACCCGGCCTGCCCGCTGCAAGGCAGTATCGGTACGCCGCACAGCCTGCCGTATGGGTTCACGCTGTGCGGGGCCACTGTCCTCCGGCAGGGGTTGATGACCAAACCGCCGCAGCTCATCCCGCACAATGCCTTCATCCAGAAGCAGGCTCTGAGCCAGCCGCTTGATGTACTCGCCCAGCACCGCCGGTTCCCGAATCCCGGTAAGCACCGGCAGCATGGCGTGCAGGGCCTTAACCTTGCCCTCTAGCGTGGCATGGTCATAATTCTTCAGCACATACTGCAAACGGTATTCCACCAAAGGCAAAGCCTTCTTCACCAACTGCTGAAACGCTTCCGCGCCATGCTTGCGGATATACTCGTCCGGGTCCTTGCCATCGGGTACCACAATGACCCGCACCGCAGCTCCGGTGCCCTGCACAATTGACAGCGCCCGGATGGTGGCCTTCTGCCCAGCATCATCACTGTCATAACAGAAGTAGATAGCTGGAGCATAGCGCAGCAAGAGCTTGCAATGCTCTGCCGTAAAAGCTGTGCCCAGGGATGCCACGACATTTTTGACCCCCGCGCTGAACACGGAGATGGCATCCATATAGCCTTCCACCACAATGGCATAGCCTGCCTGTTTGATGGCTCGGTGCGCCCTGTCCAAACCGAACAGGATGCGCCGCTTATTAAAGAGCACGGTTTCGGGTGTATTCAGATACTTGGGTGTGCTGTCATCCAGTACCCGGCCGCCGAAGCCAACCACCCGGCCCCGCTCGTCGGCAATGGGAATCATGACACGGTTGCGGAACCGGTCATAGATCCCCCCGCCGTTTTGACGCTCGGCTGCCAGCCCCCCAGCCAGTAAAAATTCCTGCTTCACTCCACGCTTCAAAAAGGCGGTGGACAACTTATCCCAAGCCTGTGGGGCATAACCGAGCTTAAATTCTTCAATTGTCTCAGCCGAAATGGCCCGGCCTGCAAAATAAGCCTTCCCCGGCTCGCCCAGACGCGTCAGCGTCAGGCAGTTATGAAAGAAGTCCCGGGCCATCTCGTTAACCTTACGCAAGTCTGCAATTTCCCTGTCCCTGGCGATTTCCTGGGGCGTCTTCTGCCGTTGCGGCATAGGAATGCCCAGCTTCTCTGCCTGCAGCTTAATCGCTTCAAAATAGGAAATGTTTTCCATCAGGGATATGAACTTAAAGACATTTCCTCCGGCGTGGCAGCCAAAGCAATAGAAAAAGCCCTTGTCGGGAACCACAGAAAAAGAAGGGGTCTTTTCGCCATGAAAGGGGCAACAGCCCCAATACCTGTTTCCCTTGCGTTTCAAAGGAACATAGCTTTGCACAACTTGCAGGAGGTCGGACTGGGCAGTAACCTGCTCCACAAATTCATCCATATCCTCTCTGTGCATAAAAATCCCCTTACCTGCGTTGTTAATATAAAAGACACTCGTATACAATTCGCTACTTTTTTGCGATATCCTTCTTTTTTACAAAAATTTCTACATAAACTATAACATTTTTTGCATACAGTTCTTTTACATTATAGTATTCTACTCTGTTTGTCAATATCCTTTTTTATTTTTTTCTAAGGCACGGCCCATGGGAGGCATGAAAATTTCTTCAAACAGGGCCACTGCATAACTGTCGGTAAGCCCCGCCACGTAATCCGTGACAATCTTCTGCCGGCCCCAGCAGGGCTCCCTGTTAATGAATTCCTGAGGCAGCTGGTCAAAGTTCTCCAGAAAGTAATGGTAAAGCTCCCGCAGCACAAAGGAAGCCTGCTCACGCTCGCGGGAAAGTTTATCCGAGTGATAGATATGCATGAACATAAATTCGCGGAATACATCCATCGCCTGCTTGATCACCGCCGACTGCAAAATATCATCCGCATCCTGAGAAGTGACAATCATATCCGCGACCATGCTCGTAATCATCTGGGAGGTGTCGTGACCGAGCTTGTCATAAACCTCCTGCGGCAAATCGCCGGGCTTTAGGAGGCCTGCGCGCAGACTGTCATCATAGTCGTGACAGAGATAGGCAATGCGGTCTGCCGTGCGCACAATGCGCCCTTCCAAGGTCTGGGGCAGATTTTTCCCCGTGTGGTTCACAATGCCGTCCTTGACCTCATAGGTCAGATTGAGGCCCTGACCGCCACGCTCCAAGAATTCCACCACCCGCAGGCTCTGCTCGTTGTGGGTGAAGTGCCCCGTAAGCTCATCCATCACCGACTCACCGGCATGGCCGAAGGGCGTATGGCCCACATCATGGCCCAGAGCAATGGCTTCCGTCAAATCTTCATTGAGCCGCAGCCCCCGCGCAATGGTACGGGAAATCTGGGAAACTTCCAGACTGTGGGTCATGCGGGTGCGGTAATGGTCACCGGCCACGATATAGACCTGGGTTTTATGTTTCAGGCGGCGAAAGGATTTGGAATGAAGAATCCTGTCCCGGTCACGCTGGAACTTCGTGCGGAAGGCGCACTCCTCCATGGGATATTTTCGCTTAGCTTCCCGGCTCTTGGCCGCAAAGGGCGAAAGGATTTGATACTCCTGTTCTTCAATTCTCTCTCTCACGTTCATCATCACGCCACCTCCATGTTCACATCTTATCTATAAGTATAACCCATTTAAGCAATTTTTGCCAAACAGACAATTTTGCGGTAAAATAAAAGCAAGCAATAAATAAAACAGGGAGTGATTTTATGAAATGTATACGCATACCCTTGTTGTTGATTGGTATGTTTTTCAGCCTGCTCACCCTCTGCTCTGCCAACGACATAGAAGGCGGGCACACCCTCAATGCCGACATGGCCAAAAGCAAATATCAACCTGTGGTCAGCGCTGACCACAGCCAGTATAACGAAGACAATGGACTCTACGAACTCACCGGCAATGTCCGCATCCAATGCCAGGAACGGCTGATTACCGCCAATAACGCAAAAATCAATGCCACTACCCTGCAGATCTGGGCAGATGGCGGCACCGCCATCCACGAAGGCGAGCTGACCTTCACCGGGGATGCCCTGTATGCTGAACTGACTGAAAGCACCGCCTGGTTCTTCGGCACCCGCTGCGGCTGCGAACGCCCCGGTCTTGCTATCCACAGTGACAACATGCGCTACAACTGGCAGACCCACATTGTGATTTTTGATGGCCATGTGCTCTGGGTGCAGAAAGGCAAGAGCAATACCTCCAGCCATTTGGAGTTCGACCTCAATAAAAACGACGTCGTAAGATAGTACGCACCATTTTAGGTTCGTTTACATCGCAACGGAAAAGCCCGGTACAACTATTTCTTCCGCTTAGACAGGCTTGTCAAACGCTCCAGAAATAGTTGTCCCGGGCTTTTTTGTCAATATCGAGTATTTTTATTTTTCCATATTACGGCTAAAACCAAGCCCGCCCCGCTGATGATGTTTTCCCGCAGCTTTTGACAAGCCTGTCTATGGCGAAGGGAAAATATTATCAGCGGGGCGGGCGTCTTAGCACCACGATGTAATCTAAGAAAAACTTATTCGCAGCTCATATCCACAACTTCGCCCTTCTTCTCCTTGACCACTACCTCACGCTGGAATTCAAAACATTCATCAGCGATATCCTTGTTGAGCCACAGGAGGCAGATAAGGTTCGGGATAGCCATCAGGCCGTTCATGGTGTCGGAGAAGTTCCAGACCACTTCGAGCGCCGTGGTAGCACCCACGAAAGTCACAAGGCCGAAGAGGATGCGATACCCCATGATGACGGGGCGCTTCTTAATCAGATATTCCAGCGCTTTTTCGCCATAGTATTCCCAACCCAGAATGGTGGAGAAGGCAAAGAGGCTCAAAGAAATCGAAATAATCAGCTTGCCGTAATCACCAAACACCGTGCTGAACGCTGCAATGGTGAGTTCAGCTCCGGAGAACAGTTCACCAGTGGCCGGATTGATGGTGCCCAGCACACCGGAGGAACAAATCACAAGTCCCGTCAGCATGCAGACAATCATCGTATCGAAGAAGGTGCCCGTCATGTTAACGTAACCCTGACGGGAAGCATGGTCGGTCCGGGCTGCCGCTGCCGCAATGGGAGCAGAACCTAAGCCTGCCTCGTTGGAGAACACGCCGCGGGCCACACCCCAGCGCATGGAGGTCAGCATGGAAGCCACAATGGAGCCGCCTACACCACCAGCCACCGAATCAAAGGAAAAGGCCATGCGGAACATTTCTACAATACCGGCGGGCACAGCTGCGATATTGACCACAATCACGATGCCAGCTGTCACAAAATAGAAGGCCGCCATTGCGGGAACGACCACGCTGGACACCTTACCAATACTGCGAATGCCCCGAATGAGAACAGCCAGTGCCAGGACCATAATCACAGCACCGGTGACATAACTGGGCACGCCATAACTATGGGATAGCGCCGCCGCAATGGAATTGGCCTGCGTCATGTTGCCAATGCCGAAGGAAGCCAGTGTCACGAACAGCGCAAAGAGAAAGGCCAAGGCGCGGCCGGCAAACTTATTCTTGATGCCGTACTTCATGGCATACATGGGGCCGCCGGACATTTCGCCCACGGAGTTGGTTTCCCGATACTTCACCGCCAGCACAGACTCGGCGTATTTCGTGGACAGGCCGAAGGCCGCGCTTATCCACATCCAGACCAAAGCACCAGGTCCACCCAGTACCATGGCCGTGGCCACACCGACGATATTACCGGTACCCACCGTAGCTGACAAAGCTGTCATCAGAGACTGGAAGGGCGAGATATCGCCTTCATGCTCATCCCGATGACGGAAAATCATGCGAATGGCATAAACCAGATTGCGCCAAGGTAAGAAGTGCAGGCGCACCGTCAGAAATATACCCGTTCCCACCAGCAAAGCCAGCATTACCGGCCCCCAGACAAAATTATTAATGTCCGCCATTAATGTTGCAAAATCCATAAATCCACATCCCTTTTAAGCATAAGAAAACTCTTCTGCTGTAAAGCACGCAGAAGAGCGTCTTTCGTTGACGTCTATGTGTAGTATTATAATCGACTCTTGTTAAGTTGTAAATAAACGCGGTAAAAAATTCCCTTCTACATAAATGTATACATTTAACAGGAAAAACTTTTTCGGATGACGAATATCCTAATTAAGAAAACGAGGAGATGCCTATGAAGAAAAATTTTAGCAATCTTTATTTATTCCTTCCAGCGGTCGCCCTCGCGGGTGGTATCGGCTATTACTGGCACACGACAGGCCTTGAGGACATGCTCGTGCTCAACGCAGCCGCGGCGGTATTCATCGCTGCCCTGCCCTTGCCCTACATACTGGGAAAAATTCTGCCCTATACACGCGGAGCCCGGCAGGCGAAGAAGCAGGACATCGAGCTTGCCAGCGACAGCCAGCTGCAGGAAATCGGCAACATTGATACCCTGATTCTGGCCCGTCATGGAGTTGTCACCGAAGGCCATCCCTATGTGGCCAATCTTTTTCCGGCAGGAGTCAGCCAAAACGCCCTGCTTTCCCTGGCCGCTTCGGCAGAAAAACAGGCCAGCCATCCTTTGGGCAAAGCCATCTACGAAACCGCCAGCCAACGCGGTCTGCAATTGTTGGAGGCCAGCACCTTCACGGAAATTCCCGGCTGCGGCGTGGAAGCCATCGTGGGGCGCAACTCCCTGCGGGTGGGCAGCCTTGCCTGGCTCAAACGGGAAGGCATTGACATCAGCGCCGAGCTCGTCACCAAAAATGACCAGCTGACCCAACGAGGTCACAGTACCGTCTTCGTGGCCAACGGCAAATACTGCCGCGGCATCATCGCCATTGACGATGCCCTGTCCGAAGATACCTTAAAGGCCATCCGCAAATTGCAGCGACAAAAAATCCAGACCGTGATGCTGACCCGCGAGAACAAACGCACGGCTGCCGCCATTGGCAAGGAAGCTGGTATGAGCGCGGCGCACGGTCAGCTGACCACCGAAGGCAAGCTGCGGGAAATTCAGCTGTTAAAGGCTAGAGGCACCGGTACAGCCATTGTGGACCGGGAAAAGGTCGATGACTCTCTGGCCAGTGCCGTAGACGCCGTCATCGAGCTGGCTCCGGTGAAGAACGAAAAGGAGCCGCAGCCTGACCAAACGATTCAACGCCATAATCCTCATGCCATCTTCCTAAAGAGCGGCCTTCTCTGGGATTTTGCCGCCCTGCAGGAAATCGGCCAGCAGACCATCGCCCGCATCAAGCTCAACACCGCGATTTCTCTGGTCACCTTCGCGCTGGTGCTCCCGCTCGCCGCCGGAGCCCTCTATCCCTTCGGCCTCCCCTTCCTCCCCGCCTGGGGCGCATTGGCAGGCCAGGGACTGGCCCTGATACTGGTGACCGTCAACTCCCTGCGCTGATTGACAAGTCAAATTTGACATGTCAACTCCCCTTGGAATCAACATATAGCAGCTTTTAGAACTATTGCTAATGAAAACAGCCCGGTGGCTGATGATTACTTTCCGTAGCGTTTGACAAGCCTGTCTAAGCGAAGGAAAGCAATTATCGGCCACCGGGCGTCTTACTGCCACGATGTAAACTTATGCTTTAACGTATAATGTTTTCACCTGAATATTGACTTCATGCACAATCATCCCCGTCATAAACTCCACCGCATCCCGCACATCCTTCTGTGCCTGGGCCAGCAAAGTGGGAATATGATTGCCATACGTGAGCACAACCCCGCAGACGATTTTCAGCCCCAGGTCCTCGTCGCCCTGCATAAGGTGTTTTACCTGCAGGCCATCGACCTTGGTAATGGCCTCGATTTTCTTCAACGCCGCACCGACAATGGACTTGATGGCCATATCGTCAATGGACAGCTTGCCATAATAGCTGAATACCGGCCGCACAATGGACTTTTCGCCCAGACGGCGACGCTTGGTAGATGACCGCTTGAACAGGGTCTGCAAGGGGTCAACCAGATACCCCGAAAAATGCGGTTTGAGTTCAATGGTGGGCACAGGAATGATATGCTTGCCTTCCTTCAGGCGGTGAAACTGGGCCTGAGCCATTTCCTGTTTGGTTGCCACGTCCTCAATGTGAATGATTTTGGCAATCTGCGGCAAATGCAGAGCCTTGGCAATCTTAAACACCATGTTCTCCGAAGTGCCTAAAATTAAAATGCGGTGAGGCTTTGCCTCCTTGATGGCCGCCTGCACCTCTTCGGCATGTCCCGGCAGGACAAAAATCGCCCGCCGTACCGCCATGATTTTACTTTGTTCTTTCTTCGCGGAATGACCGCCCACTATCTTGCCGTCCTTAATCAGGATTCCATCATCGATAATGGCGTCCGCCTTATGCTTATGCGCCACAATCAGCGCGTGGTGACTTTTGCCGGTGCCGCTGGGCCCGACCAAAGCAATCACATCCATATACAGCTCTCCTGACTAACTATTAAACTTGCCTAAAGGACGATAAAAAGCCTCTGCCCACTTGTCCTCCATGGTGAATACGCCCACCTCCGAAGGATAGCGGGTCGGATACCCATGAAAATCGGAACCGCCTGCAGGCAGCAGATTAAACTCTTTGGCCATCATGTAATAACGGGCCGTATCATCAGCATCATGACGGGGATAGAATACCTCTATCCCCTCAATGCCGCGCTGACAGATATCACGCACCAGCTCATCATCCCCCACCAGTTTTGGATGGGCCAACACCGGCGTACCGCCGGCATCTTTGATGAGCGCAATGATTTCCTCCACTTCCAGATGATAATGGGGCACATAAGCCGGCTTACCCTTTTCGAGCACCGCCGCAAAGGCATCCCTCACAGAGGGAAAGAAGCCCTTCCGCACCAAAATCCGGGCAATATGGGAACGGCTGATGGATTTACTGGCACCAGCCAAGGTGAGCACTTCCGCTTCGGTAATGGGATAGCCCAATTCCTGCAGCTTGCCCACCATATCGCTGAAGCGTGTCCAGCGTGCCTCCGTTACATCATTCAGCTTGTCAATCAAATCGGGATAATAAATATCCACATTATAGCCCAGAATATGAACTTCATGCACCGGATGATGGGCACTGAATTCAATCCCCGGAATTAGATGTATCCCCCGCGTGGGGTATACTCCGTTCTCGTAGAGATAGCTCACCCCGTCCACCGTATCGTGGTCGGTGATGGCTATGTATTTGAGACCGGCAGCTTTTGCCGCTGCCACAAGCTCCTCCGGCGTGAGTTTTCCGTCTGAGAAGGTCGTGTGCATGTGCAAATCACTTGCCATTTATTGTCACTCCTATGCCGAATCAGCGACACTCAACGAGGTTCCACGATAAGCTTAATCGCCGTACGCTCTTCCCCCTCGATATTGATATCGGTAAAGGCCGGAATGCAGATGAGGTCAATGCCATGAGGAGCCACAAAACCGCGGGCAATGGCTACCGCCTTGACCGCCTGATTAAGGGCGCCGGCACCAATGGCCTGCATTTCTGCACTGGAATGCTCCCGGAGCACACCAGCCAATGCACCAGCTACTGAATTCGGATTCGATTTGGCAGATACTTTCAAGATTTCCATGACTTTACACGTCCTCTCTTGCAACAAAACTGCAACAATGTTCTACATTTTCCTATGACATATCTAACTGATACTAAGTTAGTATTCTGCACATAAGGAAAAATTCCTGCCATGAGAAAAAATCTTTGAAAGTAATGCCTGTTATTATTCTTTTATCAGGATGCGCTCCACATTGGTGGTGCGGTTCGTACTGTCGTCAATGTCCACAATCAGCGCCGAGTACACCATGGGGCCGCTTTCCTCCAAGTCAAACCTGCAGGGCATAGCCGTGGTAAACTTCTGCAGAATGATTTCCGTCTTGACGCCCAGAATGGAATTCCAGGGCCCAACCATGCCCAAGTCGGTGATATAGGCCGTACCCTGCGGCAGGATGCGCTCATCTGCCGTCTGGATATGGGTATGAGTGCCTACTACGGCGTTGACCCTACCATCCAGATACCAACCCATGGCCATCTTTTCCGAAGTGGTCTCCGCATGGAAGTCCAAGAAGATAACATCACATTCCTTGTTGAGTTCCCGCAGGATTTCCTCAATCTTCTGGAACGGGCAGTCCAGTGCCGGCATAAAAGCCCGACCCGAAAGGTTTACCACGCCGATGTTCTTGGCCTTGAAGGGATAGATGCAGTAGCCCTTGCCCGGCGTTCCTTCGGGGTAGTTGGCCGGACGAATCAGGAACGGCTCCTGGTCGATAAACTCAAAGACATCCTTCTTGTCCCAGACATGATTGCCGGAGGTGATGATGTCTGCCCCGCCATGGTAAAGACCATCCAGTGACTTTCTCGTATAGCCCTTGCCTCCGGCCGAGTTTTCCCCGTTGACAATGACCACGTCAATATTCTTTTCGGCCTTGAGCTGGGCCGTGTATTTCTGAAACGCCTTGCGGCCGGGCTTGCCCACAACGTCCCCTGTCAGCATTACGCGCATATTTTACTCCTCTCAGCGGTTGTAGACCACAACCTTGTCCTTATCCCGCATACCAATCATCTTTTCGCGGATACGGCTGCTTTGAGCCATATCAAACATCTGGTCCAGCACATTGCTCTGCATGTTGGAAAAATCCGGCTCCAATGAATCCAATGTGTGCACATCAATCTGCAGGTCGTCACCGAATTTGTCGCAGAACAGCTCTGCCAATAAATCCAGCTCGCCCCGCAGCATGGTGGCCAGCTGGCGGCGCACATGCACCGTCATGCGGGAGCCGTTGACATCAGCGTCCAGCGCCAGCCACACGGGGCCGCTGCCATGCAAATCATGATAGGTCTGCACGCTCTTATCCACCAGATTGGCAAATTCTTCCATTTCCTCATGGGCAATCTTCTTTTTCACCACAAAGTCCAGAGTTATCTCCGTATCCTGTGGCTCATAGGCCACGGCATAGAGTTCGGGATAACATACGAGCATCGAGGCCAGCAGCTGTACCCCGGTGTTCATTTCCTTGCGGCTGCCGGAAGTTTTCCCACTAAGATTAAATCCTAACATAGTCTATTCCTCTCATGTACGAAGAGGGCGCAAGGCTCACGCCCTGCACCCTCCTAACATGCGCTTTCACATTATTTTGCATAATCGACGACGCGGGTCTCACGGATAATCGTGGCCTTAATCTGACCAGGATATTCGAGTTCGTCTTCGATTTTCTTGACAATGTTATGAGCCAAAGCTGCTGCTTCAGCATCGTCCACCTTGTCCGGTTTAACCATGACGCGGATTTCGCGGCCTGCCTGAATGGCAAAGCAACGTTCAACACCGTCGTAGGACTCGGCGATTTCCTCCAGGCTCTTAAGGCGCTTGAGGTAGGATTCCAGGCTTTCACGGCGGGCACCGGGACGGGCTGCCGATACTGCATCAGCGGCTGCGACAAGCACTGCTTCAACGCTGGTAGCTTCCACATCACCATGGTGGGCGGCAATGCAGTTGATGACGTCCTTGGACTCCCGGAACTTGCGGGCGATATCCGCACCAATGGTGGTGTGGCTGCCTTCCACTTCATGGTCAATGGACTTGCCGATGTCGTGGAGGAGACCGCCGCGCTTGGCCAGCGTAACATCACAGCCCAGTTCAGAAGCCATGACACCAGCCAGATGGGAAACCTCAATGGAATGGTTCAGCACATTCTGCCCGTAGCTTGTACGGTAGCGCAGACGGCCCAGAAGCTTGATAAGCTCCGGATGGATACCGTGCACACCGGTATCAAAGGTTGCCTGTTCACCGGCTTCCTTGATGCGCATATCCACTTCCCGCTTGGCTTTTTCGACCATTTCTTCGATGCGGGCAGGATGGATACGGCCGTCCTGAATGAGCTTTTCGAGTGCGATACGGGCGGTTTCGCGGCGTACCGGGTCAAAGCCCGACAGGATAACGGCTTCCGGCGTATCATCGATGATGAGGTCAATGCCCGTCAGCGTTTCGAGCGTCCGGATATTGCGGCCCTCACGGCCGATGATGCGGCCTTTCATCTCGTCGTTGGGCAGGGCCACCACGGATACGGTGGTTTCTGCCACATGGTCAGCGGCGCAGCGCTGGATGGCCTGGCTCAGGATATCCCGGGCCTTCTTGTCGGACTCATCCTTAATCTGCTGCTCGTACTCTTTGATTTTCATGGCCTTTTCGTGCTTCAGTTCTTCCTCGGCTTCGGCCATGAGCATTACCCTTGCTTCTTCAGCAGTCAGGCTGGAAATGCGTTCCAGTTCCGATTTCTGCTGTTCGTGCATCTCATCAATCGCCTGCTGGGTCTTGTCGATGCGGGCCTCCTTGCGGGAAAGGCTCTCTTCTTTCTTCTCCAGAGAATCCAGCTTGCGGTCAAGATTTTCTTCTTTCTGTACTACGCGGCGTTCCTGACGCTGAAGTTCGCTGCGACGTTCTTTCGTCTCACGATCCAGTTCCTGACGCTGGCGATGGATTTCTTCCTTCGCTTCGAGCAGGGCTTCCTTCTTCTTCGTCTCGCCTTTTTCTTCCGCGTCCGCTACAATGCGTTTTGCTTCTTCTTCAGCGGAGCCAATCTGGGCTTCAGCCGTGCGCTTGCGCATGGTATAGCCTAAGCCGGCACCGATGACTGCTGCGATTATTACCGCTACTACTATTTCGATAACGATAATACTCACCCCCTTGTTACTTATTTGCGTTCATGCATGATTTATTTGTCTGGATAGTTCTTCAACTATACCCTACTATTTTAATGTTTTTCTCCATAAGTGTCAAGAAATCCTAGCCAAAACGACCTAAATGAAGTAGAATGAATAGGGTATTGATTTTTGGACTTATTTGGGGGTAATGATATGTTGAAATGCTCAGAGTGCCAGCGCGATTTGCCGGAAAAAGAGGCACTTGTGAATAAAAACGAAGAAGGAGAACAGCGGATTATCTGTCCCGAGTGCTTTCAGAAGCTCACCGGCGTGGATTACAAGACGTTTGCCTTCCGCAAGGAAAACGCCAAGCAGACCTTCTGGGCTGTACTCTTCTGTCTGGGCGCTACGGTTTACGCCTTTATGGAGAAAGGCGTAGAGTGGGGTATCGGCGGCATTGTGCTGACGGTGCTGGTTTACTTGTTCTCTAGTAAAGTTAAATAATTACGATTTACAGTTTACATCGTGGTGCTAAGACGCCCGGTGGTTGGTAATATACATCACCAGCCACCGGGCTTTCCTTTTCTTTTACACCATCACTTGATGATATCCTTAAACTCCTCCGCGCTCACCTGGAAGGTGTCCAGAATGGCTTTGCTGCTCATGGTGCCGCTTTCGTAGAGTTTCTTTAGGATAACCTTTCTGGCCTCCTCCATGCCTTTGGCATAGCCTTCATCATAGAGAGGCGGCTGCAGTCCCTGTTCGGCGTTGCGCGTGTTGAGACCACCGAGCAGGGTGTTTCTTATCTGCACATCGGGCTTCTTCCAAAGTGCATCCCTGTCCACCATTCTAGTGGGCATAATCTTATTCTTGAGCTGATAGTCGCCGTCCGCGAGCATCTGCCAGGTTTCATCGGCAGGCCAGGATTTTTTGAGGCAGCGTTCCACGTTGAGCCGGTCGCTTTTCTGATAGAACTTCTTGGCCGCTTCCATGGTGCTGCCGCCGGCAATCTTGCGGCGAATCAGACGCTCTTTCAAATCCTGCGGCTCGGCGCTGACAAAGAGACTGTAGTCGGCAAAGGAGCGGACATTCTGCCACTTGTCCTCGACTAAGAGGAGCCAGTTGCCCTCCAAAATCACGATGGGCCGCTTCACCGTCACCATGTCCTCCAGCACATCATGGATGGTCCTATCGTAAATCGGCCAGCGCACATTGTTCTTGCGCGCATCCGTCAGTTTGCCCATGAGCTTTTCCACGGCAAACGTCTCCGGCGCTCCCTTGATGGCACTTAGGGGAATCACTTTGCCATCCCGTTCAATGCTATGGGATGCCAGATACGAATTGGGATAATGAAAACCATCCAACCCCAGAGCCTGCACCGGCACGATTTCCTCATCGGTATTGGACAGCCGCTCCAGAAACAAAGCCAACGTGGACTTGCCTACGCCCGGCGGCGCCGCCAGAAAAACAATCATCCGCCGGCCCAATTTTTGCTGCATCTTGCTCATACGCCGCAAAAAGGGCAGGAATAACGTGTCAATGGTCGCCTGATTGTACTGTACTTTATGCGCCAGGCCGTTAATCATCAGCCTGCAGGTGCGCCAAACTTTATCATTCATCATCTTGCCTCCCTGCCTTTCTCTAAACAGAATAACAGTCTTTCCCTGACTGTGCAAGCTGCGCCCTTACACGTTAAAATTTCGCAGCAAATGCTCCACCTATATTATCGTTAAATTTCTATTAAAAATTAAGGAAGATTAACACAATGTTGATATTTTTCGCTATAATAATGATAGATAAAAAATTTGACAGATGGAGGATTTTGACCATGCATAACAAAACTTTGAAACGCAAGATACTCACTGGACTCACAGCCCTCTGCCTTTCCCTGCCGCTGACCTATGTTCCCTCTGCAGCTCCGGCGGCAGAAGCCAGCACCGCCAGCATCATCGGTGCCGTAATCTCCGGTGCCGTTGCCCACAGCCAGCTGGACAGCACCATCCGGAAATACAACAATGACCCGCAGGGCCGTCAGCAGCTGTTTCAGCAGATGAAGGCACAGTACGGCGTCAACGAAGACCCCTATCTGAATGCGCAGCTTGACCGAATCATGCAGAATCTGACTGCCGGTATCGGCGCTGTTGACTCCTCGATTTACGATAAACCCTATAATTATTTCATCAACAATCAGGGCAGCTTCAATGCCTTCTGCACGCTGGGTCACAATCTCAGCGTCAACACAGGCCTTTATAAAATGCTGACCAACGAAGATGAAATTGCTGTCGTGTTGGGCCACGAAATGGGCCACGGCCAAAAGGACCATCCGGCCAAAGGTGCACGCCAGTCCTTGAACATGCAGATTCTCGGCGCAGCTACCGGCTCCCAGCTCGGAGTCATCATGGCCAACGTCGTCAACAACCGCCATATCACCAAACCCATGGAACGCGAAGCCGACAAACTGGCCTTTGACTACATCACCCACACCAATTACAATCCGGGGGCCTGTGCCGCCGTTTGGCAGCGCGTTATGGACAAGTCCAAGAGCCGCCCCTCCGATTTCCAGCAGTTCATGTCCGACCATCCGGCCAACGATGACCGCCGCGATACTTACGCCAAACTGCTGAACCAGTACAGCGGCGGCCATGTCACCAACAAGGACGGCACCATCAAAATCAACACCAAGGACTTCTGCACCCCCGCAGCCCACGGTGACATGAGTGCCAAGGAACGTGCCTACTTTGTCATGGGCAATCTGGCTGCCGCTTACCATAACGGCCACAACAAAGCCAATGCTTATGCTGACGGCAACACGGTAATGATGGGCCAGCAGCCCATCATCACCTGCAACAGCAGTGATGAAAGTGCCAGCGTTCTGGCCGACCGCCTCAATAAAATCAAATAATAAGGAGAGAAGTCTCCATGGCCTTCAAAAAATACCGCACCTCTATCCTGCTGGCCGTCACCTTTACGGTACTGCTGTCCACCTTCTGGTATATGCCGCAGCTGGCTTTTATCATATTTATTTCCTTGCTCCTGCAGCTGCTGCTTCTGCCGCTGACAAACAAGCTGGCCTGCAAAATTCCACGGGCGCTGGCGGCAGGCTTGGTACTGTTGGGCTTTCTAAGCCTTGCCCTGCTGCTTATCGGATTGGTGTCCAAGAGTTTCATTCCGACATTCAGCCGTTTCGTCACAGATTTTCCGCAGCTTACGGAACAGATACAAAACATTCCCTGGCTGCGGGAATCTGACTTTCTACAGGGGCAGCTCTCGGACATCTGGTCGGAAATGAAAAATGCCAGCACCGAAGTGCTCAAATCTTCGCTGACCCTGCTGCTGTCCTTCTTCAGCAAGGCCATTGATTTGGTGATTATCCTGTTTGTGACCTTCTACCTGTTAAAGGACGGCGAGCAAATCCAAAAATATCTCGCGAGCCTCTTCCCTGCCCGAGACTATGAACGGGTCATGCACCTTTTTGACAAAATCTTAAGCGCCCTGCGGACTTACATCTGCAGCCAGCTGGTCATCTGCTGCATCACCGCCGTGATTGTCTTTCTCTACTTCACGATTCGCCACCTGCCCTATGCTTCGGTCTTCGCCGTCGTATCCGGCATCTGCGAGTTCATCCCGGTGCTGGGGCCCACGGTGGCGTCCGCCTTCGGTACCTTGTTAACGGCCACCGTCAATCCCATGGTGGCTTTGCAAACAGCAGGCTTTTACCTCCTGCTCACGCAGGTCAATCACAACTTCGTCTATCCAACGCTTATCGGCAAATCCTTAAATCTCCATCCCATTGCCATCATCCTTGGCATTGTGCTGGGTGGCGAGCTTCTTGGTGCCGCCGGCATGTTTTTGGCCGTGCCCTTTATCGTCATCTGCAAGCTGGTAATCGAGGATATCTATAAAGACCGGGTATTGACCCACGAAAAAGAACAGGCATCCCGCTGGCTGGCCAAGAAAAATGAACCGCACAAATAAAAAAGTTGACATGTCAGATTTTGACATGTCAACTTTTTTCTTTCCATCCGCCCCCTGCACTATTCATTTTGTAAATAAGACTTCTATCATTTCATTTTCAAATTCATCTATCTTTTCTTGACTTGAATAATAATACCGCTCAAACTCCTCCGGCCTAACTTTACAAAAATAAATTTTAGCATCACAATACTCATCTAATGACACACTTAAAATAATACATATTTTTTCCAGAGGATACTCCTTACGCAATCTCATTCTAAGACAATCGGCCATACGTCTGGCGACATACACTTTTTTCCCAAAATTTTTAGTCTTTATATACGTCTCCACATATATTTCATTTTCATATAATTCAAAACCAGTTTTGTTTTCATATTCCTGGATTATATATTCCCAATCAAGATTTTTCGTTTCTATTTCATGCAACAATATGCATCCGGAATCGCTTTTAATTTTCAAATTCCAAAAGGATTTTTTTATCATCTTGGCCACATTCAGCTCATCAATATATATCTTTTCTTTTATGTAATCGGCCATTTTTTTATTAATCCACACTTTGTTTCCTCTTTCTGATTATTGCCCTGTTCGCTCTAATATCTTTGGTAGCATTTAATTTAATAAAAAGATACTTTCACCTGTACCTAGGATACGAGATGAAAGTATCTTTTTCAATAGGACTTCGGTCCTTTTTATATGAACTTATTTTGCCATGAGCTTAGCTACCTTATTGGCGAAGTCCACCGGATTTTCCGGCAGGATGCCTTCGATAAGGAGTGCCTGAGTGTAAAGCAGGTCGCAGTAATCCTTAAAGTCAGCGCTTTCCTTACCGCCATCATGGAGGCTCTGCAGGCGCGTGAAGAGTTCATGGTGCGGGTTGATTTCGAGGATGCGCTTAGCCTTGAACATCGGATTGTTCATTTCAGCGAAGGTCTGTTCCATGGACAGGGACGGACCTGCTTCGTCAGCTACGAGGCAGACGGCGCTGGATTTCAGACGGGCCGAAACTTTAACGTCAGCTACCTTTTCGCCCAAAGCTTCCTTGATGTCTTTGAGCAGGTCATCATTCTTCTTCTGAATGTCTTCCGTTTCCTTCTTGACTTCCTGGCTTTCGGCATCGTCGAGGTCGAGGTCGCCACGGCTGATGGAATGGAAGCTCTTGCCCTCGTATTCACGCAGGGTTTCAATGCAGAATTCATCCACCGGGTCCAAGAGATAAAGCACTTCGAGGCCCTTATCGCGCAGGGTTTCCATCTGCGGCAGGTGCTCAATGGTTTCCTTATCCTTGGCCGTAGCATAGTAAATTTTCTTCTGGCTTTCCGGCATGCGTTCTACATATTCTTTCAGCGTAACCAGCTTGCCTTCTTTAGAACTCATGAACAGCAGCAGGTCTTTGAGTTTGTCGATGGTGTCGCTGCCAGCATACATGCTGTTGTAAACGCCAATCTTGAGGGATTTGCCGAATTCATTCCAGAACTTTTCATAATCCTCACGCTTGTTCTTAAGCTTGCGGGCCAGAGACTTGAGAATGTTCTTTTCGAGCGCCTTGCCGATAACCTTGAGTTCACGGCTCTGCTGCAGAAGTTCACGGGAGATATTCAAGGAAAGGTCAGGAGAATCCACCAGGCCCTTCATAAAGCGCAGGTAATCCGGCAGCAGGTCCTTGCACTTGTCCATGATGAACACATGACGGGAATAGAGCTGCAGCCCCGGTTCATAATCCGTATGATAGAGATTGAACGGTGCGCAGGAAGGAATGGCGAGCAGCGCCGTGTATTCCACAGAACCTTCAGCCTTGGTATGGAATACTTCCATGGGCTTTTCCCATTCATGGAACTGATTTTTGAAGAACTCGTCGTATTCTTCCTCTTTGATGTCGGACTTGTTCTTCGTCCAAAGCGGCTGCATGGAGTTCAGCGTGCGGCATTCGATGGTCTTAACCTTCTCAGCGCCTTCGATTTCCTTGCCCTCATCATCTTTCGGCGTTTCTTCATGCTCGAAGTTCATCTTGATGGGGTAGCGCACATAGTCGCTGTACTTCTTGACCAAACGTTCGAGCGTGTAGTTTTCCGTGAAGTCATTTTCGGCATCATCACCGAAGAATTCCTTGCCCAGAGTAATCGTGATGCTCGTGCCGCGCTTGTCACGGTCGCATTCTTCAATGCTGTAGGAACCGTCACCCGTGGATTCCCAACGCGTACCTTCCGTTTCGCCTGCCTTGCGGGTTTCGATAACCACCTTTTCGGCTACCATGAAGGCAGAGTAGAAACCTACACCGAACTGACCGATAAGTTCCTTGTCGGTATTGCCCTCAGCGCCCTCGCTAGCTTCCTTGGCCTTCTTGAGCTGTTCCATGAATGCCTTGGTGCCGGATTTAGCGATGGTGCCAATGTTTTCGATAACTTCCTGACGGCTCATGCCGATACCATTATCGCGAATGGTCAGGGTATGATTTTCCTTGTCCGGTTCGAGGAAGATTTCGTAGCTGTCATCTCCTTCGAGGATATCGCGATTCGTCAGGCTGGCAAAATGCACCTTGTCAATCGCATCGGATGCGTTGGAGATAAGCTCCCGCAGGAAAATCTCATGGTTCGTATAAATAGAATGAATCATGAGGTCTAACAGTTGTTTTGTTTCCGCTTGAAATTCATGGGTTTCTTTAGCCATGTGTTTACGCCTCTCTTTATGTAAAATATTACGTTACCTAAGATTTAGCACTCTTTCACTTGGAGTGCTAACGTACATGGCTTAGTATACGCTAAAAACGGCAAAAAGTCAAATTTGTCATTTCGCACAAAAAAAGCCAGGGAGCAGCTTTGACTTGTCAATTTTGACAAGTCAGCCGCCTCCTGGCGTCATTTATTCTTCTTTTTGCAGGGCCGCCAATTTGGCCGCCTGCTTGGCTAGGAACTTTTTCTTCAATTCCAGTTTGCGCTCCATGCGAGTTACCAAATCCCGAGCGTCTGCCAAATCCTGTTCATCGGGATGGCTGGCGGCCTGCTGCCAGCGTTTCTGACTTTCAGCACCACCATGGGGATCATCTTTCCCGGCATGTTTGCGCTTTTCCAGCAAGGCTGGATTGATTTTTCCCTGACAGCCAAAGGTGCCGAGAATCTCACAGCCCGCCCCGAGTTTATAACCTGCCCGGGCAAAAGAGGTAATGGCGTGTTCACTGGTAGGCTCTGCGCCGTGGGTCTGGAAGAAGACCACCTTGCTGTCCTGAACCTTGGCCAGATACTTCAACGTCAAAGGGTCCGGCTGGCCCAGCCGCAGCCAGTAACCAATAGCCACAATGTCATAGGCTGACAAGTCAACAGGAGCCTCCTGCACCCGAAAGATATCCGCTTCCTCTGCCGCCCCGGCAATAGCCTCCGCCACCATTTTCGTATTGCCTGTCACCGAGGAATAAATTACTGCCCATTTACTCAAAATACCGCCTCCAAAAATTTATTCCCGTTTATTGTAGCAGAATTCTACGGACTCAGCTGTAATCATTGTTACAAGAATAAGTCGTGAAATTGCATTTGTTAGTGCGAGCTTAAATTAATCTGTTACAGCTCAATAGGGCGGAGGTGGGAATACTTTTGCGCCGCTCGCTAAAATGCCCCGCCAGCATAAAAAGCGCTTTCTATTTACTAGCGCCGGGCAGGCCGGCGGCGCGTATGCTCAGCTCAGCATCCAGTAACGAATGTTTGCGGGCCATCCCTCACTGCGTTCGGGCAGTCGCTCGTTTGCGCAAAAGCATCCCCACCTCCACCCAAAGTTATGGTTATATATATTTGCCACGTTTCGGCTGAAAGCCACAATCACATCGATGTTCTTGTTACGAGAGCAACGAGTTCGTGGCAATAGGCTAATCCGCATCTTGGGACGAACGGGGAGTGATTTTTCTGTTAGGAGCGACTGCCTGAACGCAGTGAAGGCCGGCCACATGTAGAACGAGGCTAAGCAAATACGCTGAAAGCAGCGCCGTTGGCCTGCCCGGCGCAGGTAACTGGACATCGCTATTTAACGAGGGGGTCGTTTAGCGGAAAACAGAAAAATTACTCCCCGTTCGTCCCTGACTACGCATGAACGAGATACCATAAGCACGAACTGTCAAACTGGAAATATACGAAGGGATTTCCCTATTTGTTTCTTACGAATGAACCGGCATCATTTTTTCCACCAACCGCTTGAGGGGCAATACTTTCAGAATCAGACAACAGATGGCAAATTCCGTCAGCAGGAAAGAGCCGTTAAAGGTCAGGGAGTACAACACGGGACTCATGCCTTCGGGCGCATAACTGCCGAAGAACACCACGCCGGAAATGAAATGGCACAGGAACCGCCCGCCGAAGGCCAGTGCCGTTCCCCCATACAGATGATTGCGGCAGAGACCTGCCAGCCCCATGGCCATAAAGGGCAGCGGATAATCGAAAAGCACCTGCACCGGATGAAGGATAAAGGGGTCCTGTATGATGTTAATCATGCCATAGACAAAACCTGCCAACACCCCAGTGCCCACACCAAAGCGATAGGCAATCAGAATCAACGGCAGCATTGCGCCCGCCGTCACACTTCCCCCCTGCGGGAGATGAAAGATATGCAGCTGGTGCAGAACCACCGCCAGCGCCAGCAGCAACGCCGAAGTAACCATCGTGTGCGTGTCAAAGGACTCATGACGGACACGCATAAGGCCAATGGCCAATATCAATACGCCCAGCAGTGCTAGAAGCACCACTGGCTGTGCAACAATTTCCAACAAAACGTTTCCCTACCTTCCCCAATCATATACAAGGAACAACTGCGCCCCATCCAGGACAAGCCGCCCCGTCAATATCAGCATAATACATACATTTATGATTATAAACCACTCACCGCTATTTTTCTACCGCAATCTCAACAAAACCTTTGTCCAAAGACATCTTGCTCCTGACGGGCAAACATGCTATAATTGCTCATCACTAAAATATCATCAAGGAAAGGCAATCATGATGAACAATGACAAGACCTGGTGGCAGCGTTTATTTTTAGGGCTCGGAATCCTGGCTGCCAGTACAGCAACCCTGTCGGGCAGCGAAGCCTCTGCTCCCGCCCGCTATGACACCGCCATGGTAGGGCTTCTAGGGGAACTCCACGACTACGCGCACAGACAAAATCCCCGGTTCCAGCTGCTGGCCAATGGCGGCTCCTCCTTATATCTGCCCATCGATGGCAATACGCCTGCCAATGTCGGCAAGATGCTGCAGGTTGTGGATGGACAACTGGCGGAATCCGTCCATTATGGCTTTGACATGAAAGATGGCGAGAAGACGCCTCCCGAGGAAAAAGAATTTTTCCTGCAAACCTTGGATGCCGCCAAAGCAGGCGGCCTGCCCATATTCGTGCTGGACTATGTAAAAGACGCTCGTCAGGCGGCAGATGCTACGCAGCAATGCCTAACCAAGGGCTACATTCCGCTGGCCACCCCCTATCGCGATTTAGACCAACTGCCCCCGTACCCATCTGCCAATATAAATACGGCAGATGTTACCCGGCTGCAGGATGTCAAAAATTATTTGATTCTCCTCAATCCCGGTAAATTTTCTTCCCGCGAAGAATACCTTTCCCAGCTGCAAGCTACCGACTACGATATGCTGATTATCGACCTCTACGCCGGCGATACATTGCTGACTGCTGGTGAGGTGGAAAAACTGAAGCACAAAGCCCATGGCGGGCGCCGCCTGGTGCTGGCCTATATGAGCGTCGGCGAGGCGGAAACCTATCGTCACTATTGGCAGCCGGAATGGAAAAAGAAGCGCCCCCATTGGCTGGACGCCCCCAACGATGACTGGCAGGATAACTACCGCGTAAAATTCTGGATGCCGGAGTGGAAACACCTGCTCTATGGCAATCCTAATGCCTATCTGGATGAAATCCTGGCCGCCGGTTTTGACGGCGCTTTTCTCGATGTCATTGATGTCTACCAGTATTTCCAAAATGGAAACGAATAAAAATAATCCCCTTGGCGGTTCTGATATACCGCCAAGGGGATTATTTTATATAGGCACTTAAAAGGATTGATTCCACATCAGACTCATCTTCCAGCCCTGGTATGAATCTGTCTCACTGCCCTGGATATAATAGCGTTCCACTTTGGCCCGCAGTTCCGAGGTATCATCGATGCGATACGCATAGCCAAGCGTCAGCGCATACAAATGACGATTGCCCCGCCAGGTATTCGTGCGCCAATTGTAGCTTTGTCCGTAGCTTCCGCCACCGTTAAGGAGTACATAGCCCCGCTGCTTTTTATCAAACTGATGTGTTAAGCCCCAACCGCCATAATAGCGATAGATGTCCTCGACATCACCCGCCTGATAATTTCCCCATAGGTAATACTGCCAGGAATTGCGCTCGTCGATATCCTGACTGCCGTAAAGCTGCAAAGTCCAATCCTCGCCATCTTCAAAGCGCCCGCTGCTATATCGGTTGCGATAGTAAGCGCTGACGGCATTCACATGGATAAGTTTCGCCGAAAACTGCTGCTGCTCGCCGATATGACGATATTCGATTTCCTGCTGGAACTTATTGCGGGGAGATATTTCCATGGCAACATCCGGGTCATAAATTCCTGCATCTGTATCTTCATATTCTATCCGATAGCTGTAATCCCGTCTAATCGTGTAGCTCAACCTGCCTATCAGGCTGTCTCTTTCCGTAAGCCTGTGGGTTGCCTCGATTTCCGGCGTAAACTGCCAGCCTTCACTGAAGGAGCTGAAGGCCGCCAAATTATCCGCCATCATGGCATTTTGATGCGCATTTTGCTCTCCTGTCGGCGCGTTGACGGTCAGCTTATAATGAACATCATTGATTTTATGGTCATTTTTATAGGTTAGGCCCAGCTGCGTATCCGTCCAGCCACTGACGCGGCCATGCGGAAGGCCGGTATCGGAAACCAGCCAGCCAGTAGACAGGGAAACATCCCATTTTTTCTCCGTCGCATAAAATTCAACAGGCTGATACAGCTGGTATCCTCTGGGCAAACCGGCCCCATGCCAGGTGTAATATTCAAAGCCGGTGCTAAGCCCCTTGCCTTCCCCAAAGTGTGCTAAATCATAATCGGCTTTTGTCTTCCAGTTTTGGGTTTCTGTTAAATTATTTTCCGCAGTTGCAACACCGCTTATGGCTTCCTCATGCCAGTTTTCAGCCTCCGTTACATCATTGGCGCTTTCCTTCACATCTATTTCTGCTTCGGCCTGTTCTGCCGTTAAATCCTGCACCAATTCCCGGGCATCCTGTTCGGCATCTTCCGCAGCCATACGGGCATCCTGCAGGTCATCGAGCTGGCTGTTCAGTGCATCCAGCAAGGCCTCGGCATCATCCACCTCAGCATCCAGGGATTCCAGCTGCTTTTCATAGGCCTCCCATTGGGCTTCCTCAGCCTGCCGCTCCGGCGCAGCTGCCTGTGCCCCATTCACCATGGCCATAACATCGTTCAGCCGGTTTTGTGCATATCCCACACTTTCCCAAGCCTGACGGATACGTTCTTCTAATCCATCGTTTTCCGTCCGCAGATGTCCCAGCTCCCTGCCGAGTCTTTCATAGGCTGCCTGCGTGCTGTTGCGGCGTGCCTGCACGTCTGCCACGGCCCCCTCCTGTGCCCATACCTGCGGGGCAAAATCTGCCACCGCCTGTTGGGCGGCAATGGCCTCCCGAGTGCGCTGAGCACTTTCCAGCTGGGCATTCGCCAGTTCCTGAGCAATACGCTGCAGATTCAGGCTGGCCTTCTCCAAATTCTGCTGTGCTTCCAGAAGGGCGCTGGCCGCATTTTCCTTATCTGCTTTTGCCTGCTGCAAATCAGCTTTAGCCTCGAGCAAGGCCTGGGCCGCTTCTGCAGCATTCTGCTGCGCCTCCTTGAAATCCCTTATTCTGTCCCTGTCATTGCGCAGGGATTCAAAAGCCGCCGGAATATCATTCATGGCATTGCTGATACCTGCCGCTTCCCCGGCCATAGGCGGCAATAAAGCCAAAGCACTGATGGAAGCCGCTTTCGCGGTTTGCCGCAGGGCCGCCTCCTCCCGCATCTTCCGCTTACGGCTGCGAGTCATGCGCATTTGCTGCAGAACAAATCTTTTGAGGCGGGGTTCTTCCCCCACTTGTGCCTTAGCCAACCTTTTACGGCGCTTACGGCTCATGCGAAAGGCCACTGCGCCCCAGCGCTTCCGGCCCTCCTCTTCCAGCTGAGCTGCTTCTGCCAGCCGCTGTCTTGCCCTACGGCTTGTTCTCATGGTTATCGCTCCTTGCCGTTTCCAGATTTACATACTTATCCCCGTAAAGCCACAGAGTGAACCTCGTCAGAATCCCGCTGGTGGAACGGTAAAACACCGGCTGGGAACAGAACACCAGATAATTAATCCGCTGCGCAAAATGATTCAGCTTGACAAAGGCCCAGATAAACGACAGCGCCGCCGCCAAAAAGAAAGTGAACCCGTAACTGTAGCTGCCACCATAGTAGAGTCCCCAAAGCCCCAGCAACAGATTGGACAGGAAAAACACCGTCGATAAACTCAGAACGCTTTTTTGATAATCGAAGTAAACCAACAGAATATACACCAGCTGCAGCAATCCGGTAAAGAAGGCCCCAAAGAGCAGTACATTATACATATTCACCTGATTGTAGGTAATGCCCGACCAGCTCAGAAGATAGTTCCCCACTGCCAGCGCCACCAGCGTGAACACCAGTTGGAACTCCGTAATATGCCGCAGCTCAAACCAGAGTGTATGCAGCAAATCCTTGCGGGCATCATCAATCTCCCGAAAGTTGCCCTTCTGGGTAATATAAGCAAAGTAATGCGCATAGCGCTCATAAAAATTCGTCTCCACCGTCACCACAAACATGGTCATGAGCGGCAAAATGGACAGGAAGGCGTAAAAGGTCACCACATCATAGATGGGTGAGTAAAGATACGTACCACCTACCATTACACCCCAATCCCCCTGCCAGATGATGATATTGGGCAAAAAAAGCCCCAGCATATAGCAGACAGCCGTAAGAAAGAGCCGCCAATGACGTTCAAAATACGGCAGAAAGGCAAAATTCTGCCCACCTTTGTTCAGACCAAAGTAACTGGTAATGTGCAGCAAAAAGAGCAGATTGATAAGCCCCATCCCTATATCCATGGCGAGCAGCCCGGACTGTTCCGGCTGCAGGCTGGTCTGGGTCAAAAAAATCCAAACCAGAAAAACACTCACGAGCACACCGGTCAAATAGCTGACGAGCAGGCGGGAATATCGCTTCACTGCCGACAGATAAACGCTTTCCGTCCAGGCCAGCAATAGTTCCGCAAAAAAGAGATACCCCAGCCACTTGGTCAGAAGCGGCAAGGGCTTATCCCAGAAGAAAATCCCCGCAGCCACAGCTCCCAGCGCCGTGATGATGGCCCCCATGCCAAAGAGGGACGCAGTCACATTTTCAAAGCGGCCCAAGGACAGGGAATCGGCCAAATAACGGGTCAAAACCATGATAAAGCCGGCCGATAGAATCTGGGAAAACACAAAGGCGTATACCACCGAAGCCACAAAGACCTGGCTGGCTTCCCCCTCAATGCCATAATAGGCAAAGAGGCTCTGCACGGCCAAGACCATACTGGTCATCAGGGCAAAGGGGCCGGCCGTGATGATGGCCGAATAGGAATATGCTTTTATATGGCCTGCCGCCGTGCGGGCCGTAAACAATTTCTTTAACTCAAAACCTACGCCTGCCACTTTCCCTTATGCCTCCTGCACATACATCTGATAAATCTCCCGGTACCGTTCGATGAACAGCTCATAGGTATAGCCGCGCCGGGTGCGCTCATAACCAATGTTGCCCATTTGCCGCCGCAGCTTAAAATCCTTGCCTAGGCGAATCATTTCCCCGGCCATGGCCTCAAAATCCATCGGGGCCACTACAGCGCCTGCCGTGCCCAAATCATCCTGACTGTCACCATAGATAAGTTCCCGACAGCAGCCCACATCCGTAGCCACAAAAGGCCGATGCGCCGCAAAGCCCTCCAAAATCGCTAGGGGCTGCCCCTCGCTGATGCTGGACAACATTAAGAAATCCATTTTAGGCAGATACTCTGCCACATTGACGGACCCCGCAAACTCCACATGGTTTATGCCCAACATGGAAACCGTCTGCTGGCACAAGTCGTAATATTCCTTGTCCTCCCCATAGCCCCCCATAATCACCAGGCGGGCATCGGGAAATTCTTCCTGAAACAGGAAAAACGCCCGGAGCAAGGTCACAATATCCTTAATCGGCACCACCCGCACCACCGCACCGATGGTTAACGGCCCCTCATGGGGCTGCAACTCCCCGATTCCTGCGAAGCGCTCCATATGCACACCATTGGGCACAATGCCAATCTTATGCGGGGCACAGCCCAAATCCTGCTCAATTTCAGCATTGTGTTCAAAGAGGGTATACACCCTGTCCGCCGTCTTATACGACAGCTTTGCCAAATTATAAAAATACTGAATCCAGACAGACTTAAAATCCCCCTGCGCCCAATCGCTTTTGATGATTTCCACTTCCCGCTCCCGGGAGTAGATGCCATGCTCCGTGATGATAAAAGGTTTATGATAAATTTCGGCCGCCATGGCGCCAATCACGCCGCAATACCCTGTAGCCACACTATGATAGACATCTGCTTTCGGCAAATCCTGCTGCAACAGATAGAGCAGAGGCAGCAGCATGGAGCGAATGGTCCAGAAAAAATCCGTAAAGGGCAAATAACTGTATTTTTCCATATAGACCCGCTGAATGATGTCAAAGAAATCACTGGACATAAATATATCCAGTGAGCTGGCAAAGCGGCGGCGCTCACGGAAAATCGAAGCCAGCTTATGGATATCGAGCGGCCTGCCACCCATAACCAAATCATAGATGGCCTCCCGCTCTTCTGCCGTCAGGATATTCTCCAGCATATCCTGCGAACGCTGGTTTAAAATCTCATCGAGGAATTCTTCCTGTATTCCCTTTAAGTTGGGTGGGAACTTATACTTGAAAGCCCCCCTATCCTTTGATTCAGCCCCGATGGAATAGATGAAGAATTCATGCTGGGGAAGCCCCTGAATGAGCATCTGGCACCAGGAGGACACGCCCCCCACCACATAGGGATAGGAACCTTCCGTCAACAGACAGATTCTCATTTGGCTTTCTCCTTCCATTGAATAATGGTTTCCGGTTTTTCCGTTTCAATCATATAGGCATCATCACCGATTTTACGCGCACTGCCCCCGGTAACTTCTGCAATCTCTTTTGAAGAACGCAGCACAAACCGCAAGGGATAATGATAATTCCAACAGTTCAGTATCAGCTTATCCTGTTCCCGCGTCACCCGGTAATCCATGTCCAAATAGTCGGCAAAATAAGCCACGCATTCAGAATCCGTTACAGGGCGCAACCAGCCGAAGCGGTCATTTATCTCCGCCAGGAAGTTATGGAAGCCCTGCACCATCATCGCCCAAGTCAAATCCTTGCTTTCCTCATAGAATAGTTCATCGGGATGAACGAAATGAGAAAATACGCCAATGTAATTAATCACGCTGATATTTTCCCACATATTCTGCCTATCAGGCGCATAGCCGGAGGTAAAGCGGGGAATCTCATAGGTTCCATCCGCATTACGCCCAAAGTCCTGATAATAGCCCCGCTCCGAATAAAGGCCATCAAAGAGAGACGAATACACTTTAAGCTCTGGAAATACTTCCTTTACTGCTTCGTGGCCCTCAGGGCTTAAAATATCCGAAGGCGGCACATAGGACTGAAAATCGTAGTCCGGATAGGCGCTCTTGATATAACGGCGCAATTCCTGCAGGCTCTCCACCATATCTTCCTTGCTTTCCCAAGGCACATAGTCCAGTTCGTCCTGATTATATCCTGCAGGCGCCAGCGACTGGTGATTGTAGCCATGCAAGCCCAATTCGCCCCCCATGTCGAGAAGTTCCCGGCCATAGACGATTAAATTGTCCCGGGCCTGTCTGCCCTGCGTCGGCACAAACGGCCCCTTTACCTGGTCCCCGTAGGACTCAATAATCAGCCCAGTATACTTCAAGGAATACTTATCTGCACACTCCCGCATAAAGGGCCACCAGATATGACGAAAAAAATCGGCCGTATCTACATGCAGTTCGTCATATATCTTATCAAAGTTGCCCTCCGGCACAGGCGCAGGAAAATCGTCGATAAAAAACAACTTGGTGCCCACTACGGGATAAATGCTATCCTCGCCACAATGAGCGAGCATTGCCGTTAGCACACCAATATTGGTCTTGTCATCCCGCACAGCGCCATTGTAGAACAGGCATTTTCCCTGACCATAAGCATGTTCCCATAACAGGGGACTGCCATCCAAGGCAGCTATATGCACCACATCATCATCCTGCAAGGTTACCGACAGGGTATCCGTATGGTACTGCGTCCCCTCGCCAAAGGAAAAGCCCTTGCCAGCAAAGAGAAAATCCGTATGCAGGCGGATGCCCAGAACACTCTTTTGCCCACCGGCCACCGCAAAACCTGCCATTTCCTGGCAGATATCCGGCACGCCCACGCCAGCCTCCACTTCCGGATGCATCATAAAGGCCACTGTGCCACCTTGGGATGCATAGTCTGCCAGTTTGGGCAGAACGACGGTCTTATTCCAGTTGCCGGCAGCCAATAATACGCCGCGATAGGAGGCATCCACCTCTGTATCCTCGTAGATGGAGCAGGAAACCGCTTCTTTCTTCTGCTGCTCCAGGAGCCAGGTCAGTCGGTGATTAGCAAAGACGCTGGGCACATCCCGCGGGTCATAGAGGATAAGGTACTTCTCTTTCTCTCCTTGCGTATGCGTACCCTGAAGGATATTTTTCGGCACGAAATTCAAATTACGGAAATAATCCAGTTTCAAAAAGCCATCCATTCTGCTGAACTGAAAGAAGCAGCCCAACAGGATAACCAGGACAATAACGCCTGCAATACCACGCTTATCCATGGATTGCCTCCTCCTGTCTGTGTCCATCTTTGTCCCAATAGCGTATAGCCCGCAAGGCTTCCTGCGACAACTCTATCGGGCAGGCCTTCAGTTCCCGGATTTTCTGCTGTAATTGTCGGGGCTTACGCCAGCTCTGATAGAGCCGGATATACATCATATAGCTTTCCTCATTCTCTGGAAAACGTTCCTTCAATTCCGCACAAACCAGCTCTGCCTCCACATAATTTTTCGTAGCCAAAAGATGGTCTATTTCTTCAATATAATATTCCATCTTATCCGGGCAGGCTTTTTTCAGGTAATCCAATAAACCGATATAATCCCCCTGCTTCTTGGCATAGGTTACATGGTCGATAAATTTCTCCTGTGCCAGATAGTTCTTCAGCAGCTGCACATATTCCTCCAGCCGGGGCAAATTCTCCTGCCCTTCACCACTTACAATCATGGTTTCGCGGGAAAACAGTTCATTTTCCAGTTTTTCCATGCGGGCCGTCAACAGTGCCACCGCATAATAGGCGATTTCCCTGTCCCGGTCATGCATGGCCATTTGCAAAATGCTTTCATTATCCACCACAGCCTGCTTGATGGCTCCGGTAAAAAACTGGCGCTTCTTCTGGACATCTTCCACCAGAAAGGCATCGTTCAAAGGAATGATATCCGCATTCAGATGGGTTCCCTGAAATAACGCCTCTCCCTCCTGCTCTGCTTCAGGCTGGCGGCCTCCATTCAACGCCAGCAGCAGGCAGCAAAGACGATAGCTCACCATCAGCAACACACCACAGAAGGGAATGGCCAAAGCGATTACCGTTTCCGTCACCACCTGCAAGCGGGGCTTGCGCCATGAGTTCCCGAGAAAATAAATCAAGGTCACAGCCAGATGTAGCAATAAAATTGCATAAAAGTCCATCAGCCCACCGCCTCACAAACCGTTGTTGCCACACCAGCTCCCTGCAAGCGCTCCTGCACCATGGCTGTAATCTTCTTATCCGCATCCGGCAGCAGGATGTAGACACCATCGCCGCCTACCCCCACAAAATCCTCGTTGCGGATAACATGCCCCAGGCGTCTGTCAAGGCCTTCGTAATCCAAATCTCCCATAACCACCTTCAACACGGCCACAGTCAAATCCTCCTGCAGCGTACGCCGGTTTTGCAGTTCCTGAATGATTTTCCGGAACTCTTCCGCCTGCAGGATACGGGTTCCTGCCACGAAGCGCTTCTCCTGCACCTCCTGCTCATAGCGGTAAGCTCTGGCCATAGACGCCGAAATCAGGCGCGTGGTAATGGATAACAGATTCTGCTGGTAAAGGCTCCACTGCTCGAAGCCCAGACCAAAAATGGTAATAACGGCAATGACCTTATCCTGATATACGATGGGCGCGGCCAAATCCGGTGTATCCTTGAGCAAATCCTTATTCACAAAAATCGTCTGTTCCTGCAACAGAACCTGCAGATAGGAATAGTCCTCCACCCGCAAAGAACGAGGCTGACGTCCGGCCAGCTTGCCCATGCGCACCTTTTGCCGCAAAAAGTGGCCGTCTGTTCCCACCACATAGATGGCAATATCGTCCACATTGAGGATTTGCGCGGTTACCGCCGTTGCCTGCGTGAAGATATTTTCCTGCTCCACACTGTCGAGCTGCTTGATAATACGATACAAACGACCGATACTGTCATCGGTATTGACAATCTGCCGATAGAGCTTATCCTTTACCGCCAGATTATCCTCATAGATCTCCTTCATAAAGGACTGACGCTCCTGGCTCTGGCGCTTCTGCCACTCCACAGCCTCTCGCTCAAAACGCCGGGCATCGGCAAAGTATCCGGTCAGGGCCGCCGTAAAGAGATAGGCCGTCAGATGCAGGATATTTTCCGGTACATAGGTAAGGGAAATAAGCTCCCCGCCACGAGCCAGGGAGCCCATAATAAAGATAAACGCCGCCGCCACCATGGCGATAAAGGACTGTCTCTTGCCGTAGAGCAGTCCCATGGCACCGATATAGACAAAATTCAAATCCAGCTGCGTCTGCGGATTTACCGTGGTCCCCTGCTGCCAATAAGCAATACCTGCCATCAGAATTGCTCCTACGGCATTTTCTACATAGGGAATGATTTCCCTGCCCCAAACCCGCCATTTAATCCGCTGCTTCCGGGCCTGTGCCTCCAACTGGTCAGCTTCCACCTTGGCCTGAATATAGTCCCAGGTCTGGGCCAGGCCGGACTTCCGGTCATACTTTAACCGCCAGCCCAATTCATGCTGAGCCTTTTTACTCTCCAACACCGGCTGCACATAGGAAAAGGATTTGAAGCTGGCCGCATCATCATAAATATCCGGGATTTCCGTTACATTTCTGACCCAGTCCGCAAAGCCCCTTGCCGACAGGCCTTCCCCCGTGCCGAGGTTCAGTTCCTCCCCCTGGCAGCCACGGGCCACCGCCCGATAGATGCCGTATACTGCATCTGCCGAATACAAAAAATCGCGGGGTGTTGTTTCATCATCCATGCGCGGCAGGACTTTCTTTTTCAAGCTGGCATAGAGTGTACGCGCCACCAGTCCGTCCTGCGGGCCGCTGTCCGGACCATAGACCTCCGGCAGGCGGATAATGGTCAACGGAATAACCGCCCACTCCGACCAGACCTTAACAGCCTTTTCCGCCACCAGCGCCATGCCATCAGCCGCCCGTTCAGACGTTTCACCTCGTACAGCAGCTGCCGTGGAAATAAAATACACCGCTTCCACCGCATACTCATAGGCCAGTGCCAAGACATCCGCCAGCCGCTGCAGGGCATTCATGCGCTCAGCTGCCTGCCGTTCCGCCGGCCACACATAAATGAGCACAGGTATATTGTAAATGCGCAACATTTCCCGGGTCTGTTCCAGACTCTCCGTACCCCGGAAAAATTCCCAATTTTCCTTGATGAACAGCCGTTCCATCTGCTCATCCCAGAAAGGTTTTACACCTGTCAGGATAACTCTGCGTTTTAGCTGATTAACCTTCTCCTCAGCCATAAAAACATTCGCTCCTTTTCCTATGCCTCCCCACGGCATAAGTCAATCACTATGTGCTCTAAAACTTCGTCTCCTGCTTGTCCTGTTTTCAAAAAATAATCTGCGTCTATTAGTTCTAACATATTGCGTTTGAGCACGGCAGCGGGAAACTGCATAGCCGCCCGCCCCAACTTCTCGGCAATAAAGGGATTCAGCTCCAAAGGCTTGGCCAATGCTTTTCCCCGGATGCCCTGTTGCTGCAGTACCTGCGCCTGCCAAAGCTGCCGCACATGGCGGGTAAGCAGTGCCAGAATCACCGTAAAATAAGTGCCATCATTTAACTGCCGGCGCAAAAGCTGCAAAGCCTTTTTCGCCTTGCGCTCGCTGATGGCATCCAGCAGGGCAAAAACCGACACCTCCGGCAGCCCCGCAAAGACCTTTTCCAAAAGTTCCCGGGTGATGCGCCTGTCCTGCGTAAACAGCGCCAGCTTGTCAAACTCCCTGTCCAGAAATTCCAGGGAAATCGTCTGCATGGTGCTGACGACACCGCTGAAATAGGCCATGGCCTCTTTATCCATATCCTTGTTGATGGTTTGGAGCTTGCCCTGCAGCCAGTCATTGATGTTCCAGGCCCGGATAGCTTCCGCCTCCAGCACCATGCCATTTTTTTCTATGGTCTTGTAAATTTTCCGCCGCTTATCGGCCTTGCCATTCTGGACAAAAATCACATAGCTGAACTCCGGCATATCCGCCAAAGTGGCCAGCAGCCGTTCCAGCTTTTTGTCCTTGCCAGCTTTTTTCTCCTCCCCCTCGTTCTTATCCTTGAACAAGCTCGTGTCCTGCAGCAGCAGCACATTCTTGCTGGCAAAAAAAGGCGCGGTCTCGATAAGCCCCACTAAATCATCAGAGTCAACAACCCCCGATATTTTCTGTATTGCCTCCCCCTGCTCCTGCGGGTTGGCAAACAATCGTGAAAGAATTCGCTCCTGCGCCTTTTCAATATAATAATGTTCCTCGCCTGCCAGTAAATAAACGTGTTTCAATTCCCCACGCTGCAGGCTGGCCATAAAATCGCCAAATTTCAACGTTTCTACCTCAACATTAAGATTATCTTAGTATTATAGCGTAGTCTGAGAAGTTTTTCCATTAAAATAAGATTAAAAAATGACCGGCCAACGAATTGACCGGTCAGAGAAAAATCACATATAACTATCAGACTAACCCATGAGCCAGCATAACATTCGCCACCTTGACAAAGGCGGTGATGTTGGCACCGGCTACCAAATCATCCGGGTCAGCATATTTTTCAGCATTGGCCTTGGCATTCTTGTAGATGTTGGCCATGATATCCTGCAGCTTGCCATCCACTTCTTCGAAAGTCCACTGAAGTCTCTCGGAGTTCTGGGCCATTTCGAGTGCGGATACGGATACGCCGCCGGCATTTGCTGCCTTGCCCGGTGCAAAGAGCACCTTGTTCTGCTGGAAGTAAGCGATAGCATCCAGCGTGGACGGCATGTTGGCACCTTCACCAACAGCAATTACGCCGTTAGCCACGAGGGCTTTCGCGCTTTCGAGGTCGATTTCGCCCTGGGTTGCACACGGCAGAGCCACATCGCATTTGACCGTCCAAACGCCCTTGCAGCCTTCATGGTATTCAGCCTGCGGATGCGTTTCCACATATTCCTTGATACGACCGCGGCGAACCTGCTTGATTTCCTTAACGGCAGCAAGATCAATGCCATTGGGGTCATAAACATAGCCGTTGGAGTCGGAGCAGGTAACCACCTTGGCACCAAAAGCCTGTGCTTTTTCGATGGCGTAGGTTGCCACGTTACCGGAACCGGAAACTACAACCGTCTTATCCTTGAGGCTGATATCTTTAGCGTCAAGCATATTCTTGACGAAATAGAGCAGGCCGTAACCGGTAGCTTCGGTACGGGCAAGGCTGCCCCAATAGTCCACGCGCTTACCCGTCAGGACGCCTGCATCATAGCTGTCGCGAATGCGCTTGTACTGGCCATAGAGATAGCCTACTTCACGGCCGCCTACGCCGATATCACCAGCCGGAACGTCCACATCCGGGCCGATATGGCGGTAGAGCTCCGTCATAAAGCTCTGGCAGAAATGCATGACTTCATTGTCGGATTTGCCATGGGGGTCAAAATCCGAACCGCCCTTGGCACCGCCGATGGGCAGACCGGACAGAGCATTCTTGAACACCTGCTCAAAGGCCAGGAATTTCAAAATATCGAGATTTACGCTGGGATGGAAGCGCAGACCGCCTTTGTAGGGGCCAATGGCGCTGCTCATCTGCACACGGAAACCGCGGTTTACATGAACTTCGCCCTTATCGTCCTGCCAGGGCACGCGGAAAGTAATCACGCGTTCCGGCTCGATAATGCGTTCCAGAATCTTCTGTTTCTTGAATTCAGGATGTGCTTCCAGCACGGGAATAACGCT
The DNA here is from genome assembly GCF_000701565.1 of Selenomonas sp. FC4001. Classification (NCBI taxonomy): domain Bacteria; kingdom Bacillati; phylum Bacillota; class Negativicutes; order Selenomonadales; family Selenomonadaceae; genus Selenomonas; species Selenomonas sp. FC4001. Next base: position 436,778 of record NZ_KL370793.1, read on the forward strand.
TTCCAGAACCTTCGATACCGTATTTTTGAACTGCGGCTGGTCCGGGTCGCGTTTTGCAATCAGGTCTAATGTGTCTTGTACATACTGTTTCATGTCTGCCAAAGTAATCGCTCCTTTGTCATTTGCCTATAAAACTCATACAATCTTACCAACAAACAATAGTATACTACAAACCCGCCTAAATGTACATAATTTTGTCATAAAAGAGAAAATATCCAAAACACTGTATACAAGGCAGAATATTTGTATCAGCCATTTTGCAGATATTTCCGCGGGATATTCTTCACGAGTCCGCTCATATGGCGATAACGGCCATAAAGAGTCTGCGACCAGGACAGGAAAAGACGCTTCTTGGCCCGGGTCATCGCCACATAGAAGAGGCGGAATTCCTCGGCCAGCCGCCCGCTTTTCTCCGCCTGAAAACCCGGGAAGGTTCCTTCCTGCAGCCCTGCCAAAAACACGTAATCAAACTCCGAGCCCTTGGCCTGATGAATGGTGATAATGGGAATCTGCTGGCGGCGGGTCAGCGTATCCAGCTCCGTATTGGATAAGGTGGTGTAGCGCAGGAACCGCTCAATGGCATCCAAGGGACGGATGGCTTCATCATCGAGCTCCTTGGCCTGCCGGAATAAATCCCGCAGATGCTCTACCCGCTGAGGCTCCTTATGGGCTTCGTAATAAGCCTTCATGCCGCAGTCGAGCACAATCTGCCCTAGCAGCTGCCAGGGACGAAGCCGCCTTGCCTCACGGCGGATAACGGTCAGTTTCTCCGCCCACTCGCTAAACAGTTCCTGATACTTTTCCATGATTTCCCGCCGTGCATCCACCTTGGGCCGCAAATCCCGCTCCACCGCATAGAGCAAAATTTCCGCCGTAGCCAAAATATCATCCAGCGCATCATGGGAGGAAGGATGGCTGACCTGACAATACTTGCCCAAAAATTCCAGCTTGTGATTGGGCAAATTCGGATAGAACCGCCGGAAGATATCCAAAGTATCATAGAACTGAGGATATTCCAGCGGCGGCATCTCCAGCCGCGAAAGCTCGCTGCCCAGAATCCGCAAGTCATAGGTCACATTATGCCCCACAAGCACAGCACCGTGTGCAAAGGCACAAAACTCCTGCAAAACCTTGCGCGGGTCATCCCCATTTTCCGCCAGAAATTCATCGGAAAGGCCATGAACATGCACAGAATCGCCCACTTTGGAGAGGGGCTTAATGAGCCGTACGAACTCTTCCTTGACGCCGCCGTTTTTATCCAGCCGAATGCCGGCAATTTGGATGATTTCATCCCGCGTGGTGTCAACGCCCGTGGACTCCACATCGAAAACTACCACGTTTTCAGCCTCCAGTGCCGCAAGCAGCCCCGCATAAGGGTCGCCGCTCCTGCGGGCATCTTCATCCACAAAATCCGTCAGGCGGATACCCGCACCGCGGATTTCCTCGCTGGAGAGTTTCTTGATGGTGGCAGGGCCAATCCCCTTGACGTAGCGGTTCAGCACCCGCACCAGACTCGACACATCATGCTTGTTCACCGCCAATTTCAGCACCGCCAGCGCGTCCTTTATCTCCTGCCGCCGGAAGAACTTCTGCTCGTCAATGAGCATAAAGGGCAGACGCTCATTTTCCGGCAGCAGCCGCCCCAAAGAGCGGAACTGCGCCGATAAATCCTTGTTGTAGCGGTTGCTGCGGGTCAAAATGCAGACCCTGCTGTAATCGGTCACCGGCAGCTGCTGGATGGCATAGTAAATCCACTGGGCCTCCTCGGCAAAATCCATGGCGCCCTTCAGCACGATAGGTTCCCCATGGTCAGGACTCACCGCCTGCAAACCATCCGGATAGAGCAGGTTCACTCGCTCGGGGAAGGAATTGCGCAGCCAGTCAAAGGAGGCGTTCAACAGCACCTGCGTAGCCCGGTAATTCTCGTGCAGCACAATGCGCCGGGGATTGTAGTCCTGCTGATACTTGCGCAGCACGAGCTCCGGATGGGAACCCCGCCATTCGTAGATAGTCTGGAAGTAATCCCCGCACAACAGCAGATGGCTGGCCCCAAAAATCTGCGAGATTATGCGGTATTCCAAAAGACTGGTATCCTGCACCTCGTCAATGTTGATGTAGACAAAACGCCTAGCCCATTTGGAAGCCACACTATCCTGACGGAACAGTTCATCCACCTGCACCAGCAAATCCGCAAAGTCCAAACCATGAAGCTCATGCAGCCGTTCATCATAAAGGGCCGCCGTCTGCGCTCCCCACTGCTGCCAGCCTTCAAACAGGCGCTGATGGAATTGATAGCTGTCATCCAAGGCCAAGGCCTTGACACTTTGCCCATCTTCCTTTAGCAGGCGCTTCAAGGTATCTTCGTAATCCTTAACCAAATCCCCACTGTTTACGGTAAACTCTGCCTTTTTCTCCTTGAGCTGGTTCACCAGATTCTGCACCGCCCGCAGCGGCCACTCCTCGGCCACAATTTCCTTCAACAGCCCCTGGCAGTCCGTCTCATCAAAGATGGTAAAATCCGTAAACAAATCCGAATGGCGCTTGGCCTCGGTCTTAATCACCTCATAGCAAAAACCATGAAAGGTCTTGACCATCACGCGGCTGCCACTGTCCCCGGCCCGGGCCTCCACCCGTTCCCGCATCTCGCGGCAGGCCTTGTTGGTAAAGGTCAGGCAGAGAATTTCCTCCGGCAGCGCGCGGTTTTCGGCGATAATATGTGCAATGCGGCAGGCCAGGGTATTGGTTTTGCCCGTCCCTGCGGGAGCCAGCAAAAGTATGTTTTGATCTAATTCATTTACTGCTTCTTTTTGTTCCTTATTTAGTTCTTGTAACTCCATTATTTTCTGCCTCATTTAATCTGTCAACCAAATTACACTGACGAATTCCTTGTATTGCTCCATTATTTCCTTAACCATTAGCTGTACAATATTGTACACCAATTCTGCTGAAAAATGCCCCTTCTGATAGGGAATACACACATCAAGAATCACAGAGGCATCAGGTGTCAGATAATACTTGAACAATCGGTTCTGATAATTGCGCCGCATCAACAAGTTACTGACTGCAAAAGCATTTTCATCTGTTATCGCTTGAGTCGCAATATTGGCCCGCACCATCACATAAGGTGAGTTATCAATAATTACTCCAACAGGTACAGCCATTCCCTTCAATACTACATTGGTTCTAAAGACAACACTTTGCCGCTGGTCCAACAAATCTTCCCGTGAAAATCCTTCGATGTGTTTAAACTCCAAATAAGTTGCAAACATATCCGCCATATTGTTCAATACTCATCACTCCATCTTCTGCTATATCAAAAAGGTGCAGGTATATATTTCCCTGCACCCCATGCAAACTCCTTCAATATCTTAGAATTTCCAGCTTATCCCCGCAGACACACGATGAGATTTTTCATTGCTGCTTCCCTTAAAGCTATAATTCACGCCCCATTTCATCCTGTCATTTTCAGCCGCTAGTCCTAAAGTTGCCTTTACAGCTGACCGGTCAATCACATCATAACAAACTGAATCCTTTGCGTTCAAGCCAGGAATCGTTACATCCATATTAGCAGACTGTCCTCCTAGAACACCAATATAGGACAAATCAGCAGCAAAATTATACTTCCAGCCACCAGAATTAAATTGACTCATATAACCGATTCCCACCGGCACAGTAAATACATGATTCTTCTCTGGCGCATAACGGAAAGCTGTCTTGCCATTGTAAACGCCATCATAAGCAGGCGTATCAATATATGTGTAACGCAAGCCTATATGAGGCACAAACATACCACCATTGCCCAAAGATTTACGATATTCCTCGGTGATGCCTAACGTAATCAGATTAGTCTTGGGTTCTGCTTTCAACAGGCCCTCCACATCATGCTTAACCTGATAACCGCCTACATCCACAATTAAATTAGAATCACCCTTCTTGATACTGCCATAATAGGAAACACCACCACCTTGATACTTATCCCGCTCATTAACGCCATTTGCACTAGCTGAACCAAAACCATAGCTTACTGCAATCCCCTGTTCATAATTCCCTTTTGGAGCCAAATCATAGCCTACCGAAATCCCGGTAAAATTATTGTCATAATTTGCTATTGTATTTGTCCCAGCCAATGCTCTGCCATCAATCTTCCCCCGTTCATACGAAGCCTTCGCCCAAATCCTGCCTTTTCCTGACTCAACATTAGACGTTTCATATTTCGCCTCTCTAGCAATCTGCTTAATGGACTTATCTTTATCACTCATATGCAGTTCCAGCACAGGCGTAGCTTCCTTCTTATCATCAGCAAAGGACGAGCCCCTAATTACAGTCTTTTCTACATTTTGCACCTTGACCATTTCACCTATTTGTGGCTGAGCCATAAATGACAACTGATTCTGTACAGCCTCTGAGAATGTCGTCACCATTCCCAACGCATTTGCAGTAGCACCTGTAGTTTCCGCAGCTTGAGCGGCTGTGTTAATAAGCTCTATAGACTGCTCATCTTTAAGCAATCCACTTGTTGCCATAGCTACATAATTTGCACCTGTAGAATAAGGTTCTATCCCCTCGTTTGTAGTCAGTACCTGTTCATCAACCACCGCACTAACTGCATTGGGAATTGCGCAATTCTTCAATACAACAGAATTGTCATCCTTATCTACTGCAGCAGTACTACCAGTGTTACTAACTTTTAACAGCTTATTAACAATCACGTTGTCTGTGTCAGTGTACCAGCCCTTAGCATCAGTTGTCGTAGTAAAACCTGCTGTCAACGTATAGTTGTTCCCTGCCTGTGCATTGGCCAAATACAGTTTAGCCGTATCATCTACAGCTAAAGTTCCCGCTCCTGAAGATGCCGTCAGCGCAGCTTCTCCCCCCAAGGCTTCTGCATCAACCATCAGCAGGGAATTTGCCGCAAATGTTGCTGTATTAGCATTAGGAGCACCATATGAAGACAACGAACCATCCACAGTAAGCCCAGCACTGCCATCCAAAGTTACCGGCTTTGCCAAATACAATGCGGCGGTTATATCATCTTCGCCCCAATTAAGTTGGGTTTCCGCAAAAGCCAATTGCGCCTTGGTTGAATCATCCGTACCAATGCTAGCCACAGAATTGCGTCCTATAATCAGATTATAATCAATGTTGGTGTCACCTACAGCTAACTGCGAAGCATCGGTTATCTCTACGCCATCTTTCCATACAGGGTCAAGGAAAATTGCCGCTCCGGCAAGTGAAGATATGTCACCTGATACTACCATCTTTCCTGCCGACGTCGCACTTCCGACATAAATAACCGAATTTGTGCTAAAGTTCGCTGTACCCGTGATATTCAAAATCCCATCTACCCGCACTGTAGCGCCGTTAAAGGTTACAGTAGGCACATTAAGCATAGTATTCATAGCTATGCTCACTAATGCTCCGGCGTTAGCAATTAGAGAATTTATAGTCTTTTTCCCAGCCATAACATTAAACTGTGAAGCATCATTGCCTACACTATTACCAACAGTAATGTCAGCATACACATCATTGGCTGCATTCCCTGTACCCAAGGCAAAAATACCACCGTTAAGCACACTTACTTGCACAGGATGAGGAGGCATTTTCCCCCCAACAGTCAACAGATGTTGCCCCGGCGTACTGCTCCCCAAACGTAGCTGTTTACCATTGATGGTAATACTATTGGTATTGCCAACCGCCGGCTCTGCCATATCCAAAGACTGTGCATTAAGCTTATCCGCATTGGAATCAGCCCCTGCTTCATCACTTATAGTTATATCTGTATTCTGTGTAGTTACTGGGCCGAACCACGAATCATCAGGCACATCTCCAATATCTCGAATTACCGAATCTTTATTATCATCATCTGTAGGTGTTGGTTTAATGTCTGGCACGGCATCAGGATTTCCCTCCACTTTCTCTGCATTAGGCTTAACTTCTACCTTCGTAGTACCGCCATCAGCCTCTTTGACCAATTTATTGGCTTCATTCAGATAATCCAGATTGTACTTTTCATCATCTAGTAACACCACACCTGACTCAAATAAAATAGCATCATTAGCATCCGTGCGTACGCCCCCCGTAGTTGTTATAGTCCCCTCAGCACCAAGACCGTAATTAAAAATCTGAGCAGAGTTCGCTTCTAAAACACCATTTTTTCGCAAGACAATAAAATTCTTGCCATCTTTAATGTCCCCATTCTCATTGGTCCATCCATGGTTATTAAACTTAGTATTTCCTACGAGTTTTAATGTCGCCGTTACATCAGCCGCTTCCGCCTGACTATAATTCCAGCCTCCAGTCAATACATTACCAATTTCTATAGTCCCCAATGAATAGGATATAAATCCCCCTTCATTCGAGTCATCCATATAGTAATGCACTTCTTTCCCCCAGCCATTACCATACAGATTACTAGCCTTTACCTCAGATGTACCATTTAGGAAAATAATAGGACTTTCTGCAAAAAAAACATCATTGGTTAAATCTGTAACAGCCTCAGATTTTCCATATATTTTACTCTGACTTTCTGCATTATATTCTACATTACCAATTTCCAAAGCAACAGCCTTAACATTAATCAATGTACCTTTGCTTTTTGTATCATCAGCAAATCTCATTAATGACACTTCATTTTCAACTCTAAACTCAGAAACATCATCTGTTACAGTAATGGTTTTAGGAGTATCATTTGCTAACACCACTGGTCCATTTGCTGAGAACTGTTTTCTATACTTAGACACAGTTGTATCATTGTTATTATCTTCCTCTGAATCAGGCATCGCACTAGGATTACCTATTACTTTTACTGCCGTCAGCTTAACCTCTACCTCTGTATTACCACCATCAGCCTCTTTTACCAACTTGTTGGCTTCATTCAGATAATCCACATTATACTTCTCATCATCCAACATCAATACGCCAGACTTAAAGTAAATCGCGTTGTCCGCATCCACACGGATAGACTTCGGACTCATAATATCGCCAGCTTTGTTAAGGCCGACAGTAAAGATTTGCGCAGAATTAGCCTCTAATGTACCAGTAGCATTGATAACAATAAAATTCTTGCCATTAACAATATCACCGGCATCAGTTTGCCATATAGAATTGAATTTTTCATTGTCTATCAGTTTTAACGTAGCTGATGGAGGCTCTGTTGCATTATTGACGCGATATTCGTGGTCATTAATCATGGACTCATAATCATAAGGAACACTAGCTACATTGATAACATTTTTTTCGTCCCCATAAAGATTTGATGCTTTTACTAGCGTTGTACCATTGCAAAATTCAATCACATTTCTTGTAGGCAATGTCTCCTCTACAGTGTTTCCTGACTTGTATGTTCCATTAACAGGTGAAACCTTAAAAACCACATTTGACATATCCACAACAGTATTTAATTCTTTTATTGGATCGTGGTAATAAAGATTACTACTTTCACTATCTGGTTCTCTGTGTATCATGTACACATCACCTGAATATGAATCATTAAACCCGGCAGCCACAGTCATTGGCTTAACCACGGTACCATCTTCCACATAAAGCTTACGCACATAGTTATGCCGCATACTATTATGCTTTGTATTCCAATAATAATTGTGCAGATTATTCCCGTCTTCTACATATCCCTTTATATATTCATCGTCCAAGTTCCACCAATTGTTCAAAGAATAATTAGTACCTTCATGAACTTCTAAACAATAGTCACTTTTCCCTATTTCACTTTTAATACTACCCACGTCTGTCCCTACGTCTACTTTTTTTGCTGTACTTTTCACCTCTACAACAGTATTACCATTATCTGCTGCTTTTACAGCTATATTCGCATCCGTAAGGTATTCATTATTATATTTATCATCCCCTAGTAAAACTACGCCTGATTCAAATAAAATGGCATCATTTGCATCTTTTCGCACACCACCTGTGCTTATTGTCGTGCCATCACCAAGTCCAAAATTAAAAATCTGCGCAGACTCTGCCTCCAATATGCCGTTTTTTCGCAACACAATAAAATTCTTATTATTTATTGCTTCGCCTACTTCATTTGTCCAACCACTGTTATTAAACTTTGTATTGCCAATCAGCTTTAACGTTGCATAAGCACCTGTATTTGATTCAGTTTGCCAATTTTTATACTCATTCACATCGCCAATTTCAATTATACCTGCGGGATATTCAGGTGTTAAAAACTTTTCCTCGACAGTTTTCCCTTGTTCAGCATCATAATATGATTTTTCCCCATAACGTTTAATATATGAGCTTCCATTATCTTCATAAGGTATTTCCGTTAATTCCGTTTCCCCGTGCCCATATAAATTACTGGCCTTGGCCAACACCGTACCATTCTCAATGGTAATCTTGCTGTCTTCGCCCTCGGCAAAAAACACATCGTTGGTCAAATCAACTACTACATTAGACTTCGTATTCCAATGTCCTGCCACCGTATCTGCCATCGTACTCTGGTAGCTAGCAACATCCGCAACAGGTGTATCAGCAATAAAAATCTGCCCTCCATCACTAGCATGAATCACCTTGCCACTACTTTTATCACCATTGACTTCTTTCAGCAGCACCTTTTCACCACTACCTGCCTCCACAGCCTCCTGCGCCGCCAGTTGTGCCTTATACTCCGTTAGTGTCGTTGCCGAAGCTGTCCCACCAAAAGACATCAGTGCTGTAGTCGTTGCTAATCCTAATAAAACAGCGCGAGTGAGCCGCTCCTCATTGCACTTATTCTTTTGCTTAACCATTCCCTTGCGCCTCCCCAAGTGCTAATCCCTATGTACTTCTATCCCTTATATCGCAGCAAATCCTTTTTTCTTAAATTTGCGACATTTGTTGTAATATTATTTTACTGCGCTCCCAGCGCCGCCTCGAACACTTCCACACAGGATTTCTTCTGCTTCGCTGCCAGTATCTCCTCATAGCTGGCCGGAGTCATGCCCATGCGCAGAAACTTCTCGTGCAGTTCAATGGCCTGGTCAGCTGCCGCTTCCGTAATGCCCAGCTTTCTGGCTTCATCTTTGAATTCTTCTGCTGTCATAAAAATCATCCCTTCTGCTGTTTCATACTAATACTATTTTTAACAATTCCACATTCTAAGGCAAAATCCTGCCCAGTCCCCGCAAAAACTTCAAGCCACCATGTTTAGCATCTTTGGTGTCAGTTATAGGTTTCTACCCGCATTCTCTCCCCATCCGTATAAAACACCACAGCGCCATCTTCATCCGTGCGGTATGTCTTGATTCCCATCTGGCGGAAGCGCTTGACAATCTCCGGCTTCGGGTGCCCGAAAGAATTATCGGCACCCGCGCAAAAAATACCGAACTTAGGGCGGACGGCCTCTAAAAATTCCGGCGAACTTGATGTATCACTGCCATGATGGCCTGCCTTCAACACGGTGCTTTGCGGATTTATTCCTGCTGCCAAAAGTTCTGCTTCCCGTTCTTTAGTCAAATCCCCGGTAAAGAGAAAACTAGCTCTTCCATAGCTCACGCGATAGACATTCGAGGCTTCGTTGCCAGTCTTGTTTTCTCCGCCACTGACACTTGGCGCATAGAGGATTTCAATCCGCACACCATCAACCATAAGTTCCTCCCCCTGCCGGGCAGTATGGAATTTATGCAGCAGCGGGTCATTATCCCCCAGCCGCATACTGCGGGCATAATCGCTAATCCCCTCATCTGCCGTGACCACCTGCTTCACCGGAATTTTTTTCATCAGCGAGCCACAGCCTGCCGCATGGTCCTCATGAGCATGGGTAAGGAATACAGCATCCAGCTTCAACACGCCATAATGCAGCAGATAGGGCACATCCACCTTGGCTCCCACATCAAAGGCCCCATCTCTGGTGCCGCCACAGTCAAACATAAAGGCATGACCATGCGGCGTGATGAGAAGCGCCGCATCTCCCTGCCCCACATCGATAAAATGCACCTGCATTTCCTTGGGCCTTGCTATTTGCCAACTGATGACAAAGACAAATAAGACCAACGCCGCCATCCCCAGCACTTTACGCCGGGCTTTCAACCCCTCCCATAATTTTTCCCGCTGTTCTGCCGTTAACAGAAACAGCCCCAACAAAACGTAGTAAAGCAATCCCCCGCTGAAATGCAAAGAAGGAATCCAAATGGCACTAGCTGGCAGAGCCGCGATTTTGGCGGTCAATTCTTCCACAACACCTAAGAGCAGACTGTCACAGGCAAAGACCACACTGCCGGCAAACGGCAGGACGAAAGCCAGCACGCCGGCAAAGAGTCCTAGCACAATCAAAAGTTCCACCAGTGGCACCACCACCAGATTGGCCAGCAGTGAGGACAGGGACAGCTGATTGAAATACCAGGCTAGTATAGGCAGGGTAGCCAGCTGCGCCGCTAGCGTAATCGAAAGCCCCGCCGCCACAAAAGAGTTTATGCCGCGCTCCCGCAGAAAACTTTGCCATTTCGGTGCCAAATACAACAGCCCCGCTGTAGCCAAAAAGGACAACTGAAAGCTGATATGAAAGAGCAATAACGGCCAGATTACAAGCATCACCAAGCCAGTTACGAGCAAAATCCGCCGGGCATCCCGTTCCCTGTCCAACGCCAAAGCCACAAAGGCCAGTCCGCCCATAATCGCAGAACGGATAACCGGCGGTACCGCCCCAGCCAGCAGACTATAGATAACGATAAGCCCGACCACCAGCACAGTCGTAGCGGCTTTAGGCATGCGCAGCAATGTGCCCACCCCCGCCATCACCGCCGCCAGCAGACTGATATGCGAGCCGGATACCGAGAGCAGATGAATGAGTCCCGTGAGCGTAAAATTCTGCACCAAATCTTCATTAACGCCATCATAGCCGCCAAAGAGCATGGCAAAGATAGCCGCCGCATCCTCTTTGGGCATGACCGTCTGCATTCGTTCCCGATAATGGCTGCGCACATCTGCCAGCTTGCGAGCAAAAGCGGCAGTTTCCACCGGTTCCACTTTGATGCCCTGCTTACCTGCTGACAGCGAAGCCGTTATCCTCTGACTCTTGAGCAGCAGTTTCGTATCCAGCTGGCCGGGATTTTGATAGCCGTGCGGCGAGCGCACCTTTCCCGCAGCCGTCACTTTATCGCCAATGCGCACGGCAGGCGCCTCACGATGGCGGGCATAGACATAGATTCCCCCGCTGGCTTTCTGCCATTCCTGCCCTTTAATTCTTACTCGCGTCACATCCAGCAGATAACGCTGCTTCTGCTGTCCCTGATTGTCTTCCGTCAGCCGCGGTTCCTCCCGCAGAATCCCCTCCACCTTCACCGTCTCTCGCGCAAAATTGCTAATATCCTGCTCCGACAGATAATCCGCCGCCATAAAGCGCAGCATACCCACGCAAAAAAACGCAGCCAGCACAGCCATCCATGTCCATTGCCGTCCCTGCCAAGCGCCAAAGATAGATAAGCTCAATGCCAAGAGCAGCAACGGCAGAATGATGCTTCCAGGCAATGTCAGCAGGCTCGCACAGCCAATCCCTGTCCCCAAGGCTATGAGCAGTCCCGCTAAAAATATTTCCTGCCCCTGACCGATTTTCATGGCCTCACATCCCACATCAAATGCAAATCTTATCCTTCAGCTTCTCGAACTTGGCATCGCCAATGCCCCGAATCTTTTTGATATCCTCAATGGACTGGAACAGGCCTTCCGTCTCCCGGTACTCGATAATCCGTTTGGCCATGGCGGGGCCAATGCCCGGCAGGGTGTCCAAAACCTTTTCATCCGCGGTATTGATGTTGACCAGTTCGCCACTGCCGCCATTCTTTGACATGTCAGCTTTTGACTTGTCAATTTTTGACTTGTCAACGTTGCTATTTGACCGTTCTTTTTCCGGCACCTTTAGCTGCTGGCCGTCCTTCAGATTCTGGGCCAGATTGATTTTCTCGCTGTCCGCGATGGGCAGCAGTCCCCCGCAGGCATTGATGGCATCAGCGGCCCGCGCACCTTCGGCCACTTTCACCAATCCCGGTTTATTGACCGCCCCTGTGACATAGATGGTTATTTCCTTAATAGGCAATGCATTCTCAGCAGGTGGAAAGGATTCCAGCACGGCAGACTGCTCCTCGCTGTACAAGCCGTAATAAGTGCCGCCAATAGCCGCCAGCAGAATAATTATTAAGACAAATAGTTGTTTCTTGTACATTGGCATAATACAACCACCATCCTTTATCCCCTGTCATTATACATCAATGCTTCGCGGGCAATAAAAAAACTCCTGCCAGTTGCAGAAGTTTTTGCATAAAATATAATGATTGCTTATGATTACGCGATTTCTGTGCGGAAGAAATCTTCCACCCAGCTGTTCCAGCCCAAATCGTAGATATTATCCTCGCCCAGCTCGTTCTGGTATTCTGCCAGCGCAATGGACATCAAAGAGTCTGCCACACAGCCATCGTCAGCATTCCCTGCTTCGGCGTAGCCGTCATAGACAGTCATTACTACCTCCGCCAGACGCTCCGGACGCATGTAGGAAATCCCCTCATACATGGCATCCAGATAGTCCCGCGTATCCTTGCGGAAATCGCCCGGGCTTTCCAGCACCGCCTCCCCAATCTGACGAATACGGCTCAGAGCAATCAGTTTAATTCTCGTTATATAAAGTTCTTTCGTATACATACACAGCACCTCCTACCGTGGATATATAATAGCACAAGTTTACATTGTTCGCAAATTGTATGCATGTATACTTAAAATTTTGTTTACTGAATTATGTGAATGTTAGCGATGCGTATACATAATGCAAACCTTCCCAAACAACAAAGCTCTGTGTCCATTGAACACAGAGCTTTGTTTTAGCTTTATATACAGTTTTGACTTGTCAAATGGCGTAGAAATTGACCAGCTTGGCATCAATGATGCCGTCAATGCCCTTGACATCTTTCAGCACGCTTGCCGGAATGTCATGGTCAACGGTCAGCACCATCAGGCTCGTGCCTTCGACTTCCGTCTTGCCCACCTGCATGCCGGAGATGTTGATGCCATGCACGCCGAGGAAGGTACCAATCGTACCGATAACGCCGGGCTTGTTGATATGCGGGCACACGAGAATGCGGGCCTGCGGGTCAACGTCCACACGGAACTTGTTGATGCGCACAATGCGGGCTTCGCTGCCAAAGAGTGTGCCCTGCACCGTGAGGTTCTTGCCGCCGCCAATATCGGCTTTGACCGTAATGAGGTTGGCAAAGTCTTCGGCTTCCTTCTTCTTGACTTCCGTCACCTTGATGCCGCGTTCTTTGGCCAGTCCCGGTGCGTTGACGTAGTTCACATCGTTTTCCATAATGGGATTCAAGAGGCCTTTGATTACTGCCGTGGTCAGCATGCCCGTGTTGACTTCCGTAATCTCGCCGTTGTAGGTAACCTCCACCTTCTTGACGGGAGCTTCAGCCAAAGATGCCACAGTGCCGCCCAGGCGTTCAGCCAGCGTAAGGTAAGGCGCAATAACCTTCATGACCTGCGGAGAAACCGGCGCCATATTGACTGCCGTTGCCACCGGCTCACCCTTGAGAGCTGCGAGAATACCTTCGGATACATCGAGAGATACACCGACCTGCGCTTCCACCGTGGATGCACCCAGATGCGGCGTCAGCACAATGCCCGGCACACCGACGAGCGGATGGTCTGCACCGACAGGCTCGCTGGTGAATACGTCGATGGCTGCACCGGCCACAATCCCCTGCTTCACAGCTTCGGCCAAATCTTCCTCGACGATAATGCCGCCGCGGGCGCAGTTCACCAGACGCACGCCCTTTTTCATCTTCTTCATCTGTTCCATGCCAATCATGCCCTTGGTGTCAGGCGTCAGCGGCATATGCACCGTGATGAAGTCCGACTGCGTGATGACATCGTCGAGCGTGCCGACCGTCACACCCAAATCTTTGGCACGGTCTTCGTTGATATAGGGGTCATAGGCGATAACATTCATATCGAAGGCCATGGCGCGTTTGGCCACGCCAGAACCGATACGGCCCATGCCGATAACGCCCAGCGTCTTGTTCCGCAATTCCACGCCCACATACTGCTTGCGATTCCACTCGCCCTTCTGCATGGTTTCATTGGCAATGGGAATATTACGGGACATGGCCAGCATCATGGCCATGGTATGTTCCGTAGCGGCGATGGTGTTGCCGCCGGGAGAGTTAATAACGATAATGCCCTTGGCCGTAGCTGCCGGAATGTCGATATTATCCACGCCAACACCAGCACGACCGATTATCTTGAGCTTCTCTGCCCGATTGATGACTTCAGCCGTCACCTTAGAGGCAGAGCGCACCATCAATGCATCATACTGCGGAATTACTTCCAACAGTTCCTCGGCGGAAATTTTGTCCCGCACATCTACTTCAAACTCCTTCTGCAAAAGCTCAATGCCCTTGGGCGAAATGCCATCAGCAGCCAAAACCTTCATATCCATCGCTCCTTATAATCAAAATAACACTATTCCATTATAGTTTATCCACTTTATATCAGCAAGTGTATTTTGCAGAAAAACAAGATTTATTTTTTGTTTTAGCCTTATGCTATTAATTTATTCTTTATGTAACTATCCCCTGCCCGCATAATTCAGAGCCACCATGGTGATATCATCCGACTGCTCAGCCGCCCCTGCATGACGCTGGACCTCCAGCAGCACATCTTCTATGACTTCCCCCGGCTCCGCCTTGACAGATAGCAGGGACAATTTCTTTTCCAGACGTTCCTTGGTAAACATCTGCCCACTCACATTCATGGCCTCTGTCACACCGTCTGTATAAAGGAATAGCCGGGAACCTTTGCCCAGACACATCTTTTTTTCCTCGAAGGGAATTCCTTCCATCATGCCCAGGACAGGACTTTTCTTGGTCAAAGGCAAGTAGGACAGCATATCTCCCTCCAGCAGCAAGGGCGGATTATGACCGCCATTGACATAGGTAAAATCTCCCGTGTTCAGCTCTAAAATGCCTGCAAACACCGTCACAAAGAGTCCCTCTTCATTTTCGGCCGACAGTTGGTCATTGGCCAGAGCCACAGCTTCTGCCAAACTCCTTTCCGTCTTGCCCGACAAGATGGAATTTTTGAGCACCGTTTTGGCTACGGCCATGAACAGGGCGGCCGATACGCCTTTATCCGACACATCCGCAATGATTACTGTCAGGTGATTCTGGTCAACGTAAAAGAAATCATAGAAATCGCCCCCCACTTCCTTCGCAGGATACATGGCTGCGGCCAGCTGAAACGCCTCATTTTTAGGCAGCGGGGCCGGCAGCAGACTGATTTGAATTTGAGCTGCCGCAGCCAGCTCTGCCTCGATGCGGGAAGTTTCAAAGGATATGCGGGCAATTTCATCTTCGTAGCGTTCCAATTCATCCGTCATGCCATTGAAGCAGGCGGCCAGATGATTGATTTCATCCCCCTCGGGTATCACTTCCAATTTATGCGAAAAATTCCCCTTAGCAATTTCTTTGGCCGCTTCCATTAGCTTGCGCAACGGGCGGCAGAAGAATTCCGATGCACGGGCACTTCCATAGGATACCAAGGCTACAGCGAGCATTACACTGATAATCAGCAGCCCCGCGAAAAGCGCCACCATTCGCTGCAACGAGGCATTCAGTTCATCCATCTTGCCCATCATCCGTCCTTGGGCATCCTTAGCCGCCTTTGTCACCCTGGCTTTCTCCATCAAAGTGCCTACGCTCCAAGTCTGCCTTGGCACAGGTGCATACGAAAGATAATATTCCTCCCCTTCGAAATTCAATTTTCGATAGCCAATATTGCCCTTCACCATACGGCGGGCTGCAAAAGACAAACTGGTGATATTGCTTTTCTGCAAATCCTGTCCCAAGGGAAAGTCCGCAGTAAATTTCTCTTCTAACTCCTTTAATAGAACTTCGCCGTTGCTACCCAAGGCAAAGAAATTAATATTGCCTTCCTCTTCGACCGGCAGAAAGTTGTCGGGTTTGCAATCCACGCCTACCACACCGGCAATACCATTGGCATCATAATAAGGCGTGACGCAGGGCAGCACCAGCTCGCCATCCGTTCCCAGGTAACTCTCGGTATACGCAGGTGACGAATGTTTTAAGCCGCTGCTATACCAATTCCCCTTTCTGGCATCATATGTATGTCGCCAAGGTTCTTTACTCAACTGCGAAATAGCGTCTGCTTCTTTTTTTGCGTCGAAGCGGATAATATAACCATGTTTGGAAACCACAAATACGCATTGATAATATTCGCCCAGTTTGGTCATGGTCGTCGCGATATTGGCGACTCTCCGTATTTCCTGCTCCAACTCCGGCGAAACACCTTTCTGTACCAGTTCGGGGCTAAAATGGACATAAACCGTCCCCCGCGGAACATCCTCATAAAGTGCATTGGGAATTGTCTTGGGCGAATACTTGCCGGGTGCCTGCAGAATGCTGTTCAATTCATCGCAAATATACTGCACATCTGCCTGCACCATCCCCGCTTCATACCCCATTATGCCGGCACGGATTTCCGCTTCCCCCTCAATCTGTTCCTGCGCCTGCTCCTTGGCAAAATCCGTTGTATAGTAGGAAACGGCGCGTGAGATAATCTCGTCTTTCCCGCTGACCAGGGATTGCATTTCATAAATGCCATAAAGCATAGGCATTCCCAAAAAGAGAATGCCCAAAGTACACCCCAATAACATGAGCAGGAACAGCCGTTTTCTTATGCCCGGCCTCATTGTCAACACATCCTTTTCCCACCAGTCTGTCATGATTTTCACCCGTTCCAGCGCAGTACCATCAGGGCAATATCGCCTTCCTGTCCGGACTTCTGCCGATAAGATTTCATGGCCGCTTCCATGGTAAGCGTAATATTCTCGGCAGATTCAGTAGCCATCGGCGCCATTGTCTTTTGGAACCAGGCCAAATCCAAATAGCTCCCGTCCGCTCCGCTATGGCTCCATACATTGTCCGTATAGAGGAAAAGTACATTGCCATGCGCAAGAACTGCCCTGCCTTGCTTTAACTCGCCCACATCTTCCCGCTTAGCCAGTTCCTCAATATCCTCCCCATGACATAAGAGCGCCGGAGTCGGCGAAGTATTGGCAAAGGAAAGCTCGCCTGTCCCGGTATCGAGAATCCCGACAAAAACATTGACGGATAATTTTTCCACATTTTCCTCCGCCAGCCGTTCCATGGCCTGCTGCAAGGCAGCCGCTGGATTTTTTCCCCGGTTCGTATTCAGGCAATTTCTGAGAATATTCTTCGCCACCGCCATAAAGAGTGCCGCAGGTATGCCCTTCCCCATATCATGGGAACTGCTATCGACACTGGCCATAGTCAGAACCAGACGATTTTTGTCCAGATAGTAAAAATCATAAAAATCCCCGCCCACTTCTTTAGCCGGTTCCATGCGGGCAAACAAAGAAAATTTCTCGCTTTTTGGAAACGCTTTGGGCAGCAGGCCCTTTTGAATACCAATGGCCACGTCCAGCCCTGCTGCAGCCTGGGCCTTTTTCGCCTGCGCCTCAGAAAGTTCCTGCATATATACGTTCAAGTCATCTGTCATGGCATTGAAACTATCTGCTAATTTCTCTATCTCATCCCCGGTGGAAATATGGATTTTCTCATCGAAATGACCACCTGCCACCCGGCGCATACCTTCCGCCAGTTCCGTAAAGGGCCGCGTAAAATTCTTTGCCCAGCGCCAGCTCACCCAAAATAATACCACGAGCAACATGCCCATAGCGCAGAATAAATAAATGCGAATTTTTTCCAGCAACGGCGCCGCCATTCCCTGCAGTTCCTGCAGTTCCTTTTTCGTCGAAAGGCCAATGAACTGCGCATCCGACCGGACTTCCTCCAGCTTCACCAGTTCCCCATAACTCCAGCCTTTATCGCCCACATGGGCATATACGAGATAACAATCTTCCCCGTCAACCTGCACACGCTTTGAATTATTGTTCCCGGCAATCATATCCTCTGCTGCCTGCGAAAGCGCCTGATTATCCGTTTTCCGCAAGTCAAAGTCGGGACGATTCGGGGCAAAGGTTCCCTCTTTTGCGGAGGATAAGACAATCTGCCCTTGGGGATTTATGAGAAAACTGATATTGTCCTCGGTGAGTACCTCTTTTTTTATTTCCTGCTGCAAAACAACAGGCGCAATGGAAATGCCCACCACACCGGCAAAGCCGTCTGCATCCTCATAAGGCATGACACAGGCCAGCAGTGTCTCGCCGCCCAGAGACGCGTATATGGGAATAATCTCCGCCACATCTTTGCCCACGGCTTCCTTCCCCAGCTTATACCAATACCTGTCTCTGGTATCATAAGCAGGCGTAAGAGCCTCCGCAGGCAGAACAATCAATTCATCCGGATTCGACATAAAATCCATGCGCAGGCTCCAGCCATCCTTGGAACCAATATAGAACAGCATGGGAGCTGCCTCATAACTTTTGGCCAAGCGATGCATAACATCACCAATATTGGCACTTTGCAAGGCCTTTGGCGAGGGGCTGCCTCCGGAAGCGCCTGCGAGAAAATACAGCTGCCCGGAGCGCACATTCTCCTGTCGCGGGTCATAGATACGGTATGCGGAAGCAGCGCTATTCTCCTGCGTAAGATTTGTCATGCTCTTGGCCAGGATAGCGACATCGCCTTCCAGTTCTTGCATAAATATTTCCACATAATAGGCCTTTTGCAAAATGACAGATTCCATGCGCTTCCGCACTTCGTCCTCGGCAAAGTTCTCTGCTTCCTGCGTAATATTCCCCGCCAGAGTGACCACCTGACGGTCAAGCAGATTCTCCGCTTCTTTTAACCCTAGGAAGAACATGCTCCCCAGCAGCAAGGAAGTGGAAACACCTGCCGCACAAATAAAGAGCAGGGCCTTGCCGTGGATATTCATCTTCATCGCCCCTGCCCCCTATCTTTTAATAGTTTCTGCCCTATGGTCAGGCCAATTCATCCAGACTATCATAAACTTTGACCAGCATATCCATATTGGAATCTTCCAGCACTTCTTTCACAAAACCTTCCCCGCAGCAAAGAGCAAATTCCTTGCCCTCCGCTTTTGCCTTTTTGGACAGGCGCAGCAAAATCCGAATGCCCGCACTGGAAAGATAATCCATTTCGGAAAGTTCCAGAACCATTTTCTGGCTTTCTTCCTGAATCTTCTCCCACTCCACACTGACATCGGCAGCATTCAATCTGTCCAGCCGCCCCTTGGCTTTCACCACTACCCAATCGTTCTGCTTGCCCGTTTCAAATTCCAGTGTATCCATCTTCATTTCCTCCGTTCCAAAAGCAGAGCCAATTTGCTATTTGGCTCTGCTTTTTATCCTATTCATTTTATTTTTCCTTCTTTTTTTCCTGGCATCCAGGAGTGCCTGCAGCTGCTGCATAGTCCAGTTCGTCCTCGCTGAGTCTCTTATCGTTCCACTTGGAGCGGAAGGACAGGACGGTTTGATTATCCCGGCGGTGCATGGCCAGAATTTTGTCTTTCAGATTTTCTTTAACGGTATCCAGTGTCGTATAATCAAAGGCTCTCAGTTTCTGTTCCAGTTCCATCTCGTTCATCTTTCTCCCTCCTTTGTTTGTTCTCTATCTTTCTTGTCCTTTATATCCCTGGCAGCAAAAACTGTGAGGGGTTTTCAAAAAAAATTACTTTTCTTTTGCCGACAATAGCACCCGCAGCTTCTTCCGGGCCTCCATGAGCACATGCCGCACGTTATCCGGGGTCATGCCGAGCGCTTTGGCCACTTCTCCCGACTTCATGTCCAGCCAGTAGGTCATCTCCAAAATTCTCTGTTCACGCTCAGAGAGCTGCATAATGGCCTCGCGCAATTCCGTCATTTCCTCCGTGTTAAGCGTCTGCTGCTCCGGGGTAGCCGTATCTGCGGCCGGGTCAAAATTATCTTCCCAGGTAGCGTGCATGGTGACAGCCTTGCTGCCAAAATGTTTGTTCAGCGCATTCTGCGCAATGCGGAAAAGCCAGGTGGAGAAAGCGCCCTTGTCCGGGTCGTACTGGGAGAGTTTCTCATACATGCTGATGAAGGTTTTCTCCACCAGTTCGTCTGCCAGATGATGGTCACAGGTTTTCTTCAAAAGATACTGGTAGACTCTGGGGAAATAATGCTCATACAGCTCCGTAAAGGCCTGCTCATCCTTGACGGCATTCTGGGCCACCTGGCTCCAATAAGCAATATCCTTGGTCATGTATGTTCCTCCTTTGCCTGGATGTCCTCTGTCCGGTTTCTCTCCTTATCAGAGCGAATCACAGGGATTCCCATGGCCTTTTCCAACGTCGCACGATAGAGATTATATTGATAAAGAGCCGTGCTGTAGTTTGACCGGGCCTGTGTGAGCTTTTCCTGCGCATCTGCGACACTCAGCAGGATGTCCACACCTTCTTCATAGCGCACCTGCGCTATGGTATAGCTTTCTTCAGCCTGCTTCACCGCTGCTGCCGCCGCTTTTATATTATCCTCCGCCGTCTTCATCTGAATGTAAGCCGAGCGGGTTTCGAGCTGAATGGTCTTTTTGATGCGGTTGGCCTCGGCCTGATATTGGTTAACATCGGCCTTGGCCTGCTGTACCTTCGCTGCCGTGACGCCGTTATCAAAGATGTTCCAGGACAGGGTAATCCCCGCCTCCCAGCTGTCACTGCGCTCATTTTGGAAGGCTTTGGTGCCGGTAATGCTCTTGCCTGCCACACCATTGACTCTGGGGCGGTAGCCGGACTTGGCCGCGTCTTTTTCCGCTTCGGCGCTCTTGACTGCCAGTTCAGCTGCCTTCCCATCCGGACGATGCGCCAGCGCATATGCCTCACAGGCTGGCAAATCTTTTTCATACGGCTCATAGGAAAAGACATCCACGGCTTCGATATCTGTATTCTGGGGCAACCCCAGCTTGCTGGCTAGAGTTGACTCTGCCACTTCCACGGCCGCTTGGGCTGAATTGAGATTCTGCTGGTAGTTGGCCAACCGGACCTGCATCAAGAGCACATCGGCCTTGGCCACCGCCCCTTCGGTGTACTGATCGTTGATGAGTTTTAGCTGGGCGCCCCCCATGTCCACCGCCTTTTGGGCAATGCGTTCCAGATTGACCCGATGAACCAGATTGGCGTAAGCCTCCGCCGCCTGAAAGCGCACGGTCTGCCGGGTATTCTCCAGCGTCATGTCCGCCCGGTTCAGCGCATAACCCTTGGCCTCCTGCTGATTTTCCAGCTGGCCACCGGTATAGAGGGGCACCGTGAGGTTCCAACTGTTGGCAAAGGTGCTGCGATAGCCAGAAAGCCTGTAGTTTTCTCCGCCGATGCGGTAGGCCTGGCTGTTCCATGTGACACTTGGCCCTGTGGACCGCCGCGTGGCCGACAGGCTCCACTTGGCAGCATCCCTGCCCGCCTGGGCCGCCTCAATTCGCTCATCCGTTGCCAGCGCCATCTCGATGGACTGGGCCAGAGTCAGCTGCACCGGCTCATTGTTCTCCCCGTACATCTCCCCGTAGGGTACGGCACTAACCGGAGTCATAGCACAGGACAGTGCCGTCAATGTCAGTAAAATCGTCTTTTTCATGGGAAGTCTCACCTTCTAAATCTATCTGCTATAACTTTTGTGTCAATCATGCTACCTGCCGTTTTACCAATTCTGAGAACAGACCGCCCTTTTCCAATAGTTCCTGAAAAGTCCCCTGTTCAGCTACCTTGCCATCATCCATGACGATGATGCGGTCACAATTTCGGATGGTCGAAAGACGATGCGCCACGATGATGCGGGTTGCCCTGAGGCGGTCCAGACTCTTGGTAACAATGGCCTGTGAACGGTTGTCCAAAGCACTCGTTGCCTCATCAAAAATCAGCAGGCGGGGTTTTCCCACCAGAGCACGGGCAATGAGCAGGCGCTGTCGCTGGCCGCCGGAAATATTGCTGCTGCCCTCGCTGATGACCGTCTGCATACCCATGGGCATCTCGGCGATGTCCTCGGCAATGCCCGCCGCTTCCGCTGCCTGCCAGGCATCTTCCTGCGTCAGCAGCCGCGTCCCGACAATATTGGTATAAATATCTCCTGTCATGAGCTGGCCATTCTGCAGCACCACCCCCATCTGCGAGCGCACGGAGGGCAGGGACAGTTCCGATAAATCCTGCCCGTCAAAAGAAACGCTACCCCGCTTGGGTTCCTCGAAGCCCAGCAGCAGACGCACCAAAGTACTCTTGCCACTGCCGGATTTGCCCACGATGGCCACGTTTTCTCCTGCCGCCACAGAAAAGCTCACATCCGAAAGCACTTCCTTGCCCTCGACTTCCTTGACGCCGCCCTTATCGTCAGTCACCATATGGGTGTAGGCAAAGGAAACATGGCTGACTTCGAGAGCACCGGTAAGGCGGCCGGCCTCATGCTTTTCCTCGCCGCTTTCCGGCACGGCCTCCAAAATGGGCCGCAGATTCTCCAGCTGCGGCTGGATGGCAAAATACTGGCTCACGAGGCCAATCACACCGCCTACTACTCCGTTGAAACTGGAGTAAGCGGCGTTGAAGGCGATGAACTGCGCATAGCCGATGCCCTGCTTCACCGTCCTGCCGTCCGGCCCCACTTCATTCATACCATAGACGGCAATCCAGTAGAGAATCAGCGTGAGAATGAAGGGCTGGATGCTGGAAATTATGCTCGTGTAGTTGTTCTGCCAGCGCAGCTTGAGGCTCCAATTCCAGTGCTCACCAAAGGCACGCGTCCAGAGATTGTACGCCTGTTCCTCGGCCCCCTGCACCCGGAATTTGGACAGTCCGGCGAAAATCTGCTGCACAGTGCCCGCAGACTTATTGCCCGCCTCAATGATTTTCCGTTGGAAAAACAGCACCCGTCTGAGCACCAAGGCCACGAACAAGCTATAGACAATCCAGACGCCAATGGCCGCCGCCGTGAGCTTCAGGCTGTAGTAACACATGAGGAAAATGCTCCAGAATGAGAAGATAAAGCTGAGAATGGAGCCTACAAACTCGCCGGAAGCCAGATTCTTGGCAATGCCAATACCGGCCATGCGGCTGGCCAGTTCTCCCACGGTGAACCGGCGGAAGAACTTCGTCGGCAGACTCATGAGCCTGCCCCACATAGCAGCTTCGGCGGAAATCTCAATGCGGCTGGATATGCGCATCACCGCCACGGAGCGCACGATGCCCAGCGCCGCCGTGGTGAAGCTCGTCACCATCAGCGCCTGCGTGACTGTAGCAAGTCCCTGCCTGTCTAAAATCGGTATAATGTCCTGAAATATGGTTTCCGTGATAATCGGTGTTGCCAAAGGAATAAGTCCCGCAAACAGGCTGCAAATGATAATCGTGCGATAGTCTGCCTTCCAGCACTGGTGAAACATGAACTTCACCAAATCCCATAGTTTCAGCGCACGGGACGGGAAGCCCGCATAGCATTGGAAGGCATCCTTAGCTATGTTCTTCACCTCTGCATCCGTAAGCGGGATGCCCTCCGGCTTTTCCCGCAGCAGAATACGATAGCTTTCCGGGCTGTCGGGAATAAAAGCCGCCAACAGCTTCTCATGATGCCCCGGCGGGGTGTAGAAGCCAATCATGACGCCTGTGTCCTTCTTGTACCAGCCCTCGGGCAAGCTCACCAAGCGCATCTGCATATTGCCCTGTTGGATGAAGCGGCGCAATAGCGCCACAGGCTCCTTGTCCTGCACCTTATCCTTCATATTGCCCAGAAACGTCGTCGGCATGGAAAGGGCCTTGGCGGCCTGCTCCACCACATATTCCACTTCCGAAAGCAGATGGTTGCTGCGGTTTTGCGTCCACGTCCCGGCAAAGAGCTGTTCCTCTCCCAAAAGACTCCGGATGCCGTTTTCCACCATCGTCTTCTTGGCATTCTTCTTCTGCAAAATGCGGCGGGAGTGACGCTCGTCCTCCGCTCCGAAACGCATTCCAAGCAGCGTGGATAAAAGCTCCTCATGCTGGACGAACTCCTCCAGCAGGGACTCCTTGTCTGTAAAGCCTGCCAGCATATCTGCCTGCTGCCACTGCCGGAGCATATCGTCGCCCTTGTCTGCGATAAGACGCAGCCAGGGAATACGCACCAGACTGCGGAACCAGTGCTCCATCAGCGGGCGCAATTCAGCGAGCTCTGTCCCTGACAAGGGAGCACCGCTCAGCACGGCATCATTTACGGCATAAATCTGTATACGGACTTCCTCGAACTCATCCATGGCCGGAAAGACTGCTTCCCCGGAGGTCAGCTCCATAAGATAGCAGCGGCGGAAAGAAAGCTTGCCGCTGCTGGGCACCGCATAGACTTCCACCTGTCCGGAAAGCACCTGCCAAAAGCTCTTATCGTCCTCAAGAAGAAAGCGCTGCCCTGCTAATAAACGCATATTTTCCTTCATGGGCATTACCTCCTTCATTCATCCATAGTTTCCATTTCTTCTTTCTCCCGCTCCTCGATAAGCCTACGGTAAGGGCCATCATGCTGCACCATTTCCCGATGGATGCCGCGCTCCACTATCTTGCCATGGGAGAGGACGATGATTTCATCGCAGTCCCGGATAGTGGACAGCCTGTGGGCCACAATCAGACAGGTGCAGCCACGATGCCGGATATTTTCCAGCACCTTCTTTTCCGTAATGGGGTCGAGGGCGCTGGTGGCCTCGTCCAGCACGAGAATCGAGGGATTCACGGCTAACGCACGGGCGATTTCGAGCCGCTGGCGCTGACCGCCGGAGAAATTCACGCCGCCTTCGGCCACCTGGGCCTCATAGCCACCATCCAGCTGCAGGATATCCTCATGTATGCAGGCATCCTTGGCCGCCGCGATGATGTCGCTCTTGCGCACAGTGCTGTCAAAGAGGGCAATATTTTCTGCCACCGTGCCGGTAATCAGAAAGATGTCCTGGTCTACTGCTGCCAGCGAACTCGTGATGACCTGCCGCGGCACCTGCCGCCGGGGCGTGCCGTCAAAGGCCAGCGTGCCAGTCCATTCCTCATAAAGACCCGTGATGATTTTCGCAAAAGTGGACTTCCCGCTGCCGGAGGCACCCACCACCGCAACCCAGTCGCCAGGGCTGGCATGGAGGTTAAAATGTTCCAGCAGGGGCGGCTCCAACGGACTGTAACCAAAGCTCACATCATCAAGGGTTACCTCCCCCGAAAGCCTATCCATGGGAAATTTTTTGCTCTTTTCCTCTTCATCTGCAGGAAAGTTCAGACTGTCCACCTCATAGCAGCGCACATCATTGAGCCTCTGCATCTGCATTTCTGTGGTCTGCAGGGTGCTCCCCAGCCCCACCAATGCATTGACAGGAGCTTCAAAACTGCGCATGAGATGCTGAAAAGCCATAAACATACCGGCAGTCATGGCGCCCTCCATGATGGAGAAGCCGCCGATGGTCATGATGAGGGCACCGTTGATACCCGAGAGCAATGTGGGCAGCATCTTCACCGACATGGCCCAAAGAGCCGTCTCCTGAGAGGCGGTAAGAACTTTCGTCTGGTAGCCTGCCCACTTGGTGAAGAAATCCGACTCATCCCCATTGGCCTTGATGGTCTCAATCATGCGCAGTCCATTCATGGCCACACCATAAGCCTTGCCTGCATCCTGCTGTATGCGCATATTGAGGTCGGTCAGATGCCGCCGCATAGCCAGGAACAACACGATTTCCACCGAGCTGAAGAGTACGCCGATAATGGTCAGAGTCACATTGTACTGCAAGAGCAGCAACAGATAGAATAACGCTACGAAAAAGTCCAGCACAGCCGTAGCTGCAGGCCCTGAAAGGACACCAGCAATGGATTCATTGAATCCCACGCGGCCCGCTACTTCAGCAGCATAGCGCTGATGAAAAAATTGCATGGGCAGCTTCAACAGATGCCAAAAATAGCTGGAAGAATCCGCCAGTGTCAGCTTTCTCTGCCACTGGGTGAGCACAACCGCCCGCAGCCAGGTCATGATGCCCGACAGAATAAAGGAGGCCGTCATGGCCATACAAAAACTCGTCATCCAGTTCAGATGCTTCCGTGTCAGAATTTCATCCAGAAAAATCTGGCTCATGACCGGCCCGGCCAGACCGGGAATAATGGCGCAAAATTCCAGTATGAGAATGAACAGGGCTGCCCAATGGTCTTCCATGAGCTTTTTGCCCAAATCTTTGAAAACATTGTAGCGGTGACCGGCTTTTACAAAGTCCTCGCCCGGCTCGATATAGAGGGATACACCCGTATAGGATGTACGAAACTCCTCCAACGGCACGGTGCGCCGCCCCATGGCGGGGTCGTTGAGATAGGCTTTGCCGTTTTTGATACCTTCCAGCACCACAAAATGATTGAATTCCCAATGAATAATCAAGGGAAAGGGATTTTCCGGCAGGAGCTCCAACAGGTCATCCGTTGACCAGCGGTAGCCATCTGCCTGACACTTTCTGTTCCGTGCCGCCCGTATGACACAACTTGCTTTCGAACCATCGCGGTTTACACCGCACTCAGCCCGAAGCTTTTCCAGCGGTATCCAAAGGCCGTAATGAGCCAGCACCATGGCCAGAGCCGCCGCGCCACATTCCGTAGCCTCCATCTGCAGGATGGTCGGAACTTTTACCCGGCTGCAGTCCCTTGTGAATATGCGTTTCACTTTCTCTAACATGGCCTCACCTGTTCCTCAGCCATTGGCTCAATTTATAGAAAACCTTCTCGATGGGCGGACGCCGCTCGATGATGATGGAGCCGGTGCAGAAACTGCCCGGTGTTATAGGCTTATGCTCGCCTACGGAAGAAGTCCAAAGATAACCCGACTGCGACCCGGGGTCTTTCACCAAATCAAAGTTCACTTCCATCACAGCACTTTGCTGACTTTGGAGAATCCACTGCGCCAGTTGTTCGTTGCCGAGTTCCTTCTGCATGGCCTGCGGCGAAATGGGATACTCGGAGACAGAGCGCACAATGCCCAGCAAGCTGCCCGACTGGGAAACATCCACGCCATTGGGGGCCAGCTGGATTGTCTGTCCTTTCTCCACCCGCTTGCCGCCCTTGTCCACGGGGATATAGAGCACGCCTCGAAGGTCGCCGCTGGTATTTTCCACGCGCACGTTGACGATGGGCACCCCGCCGCCTACCACGGAACCGGCAGCCACGAGGACTTCACTCACAGTACCGTCATAGGGGGAGTGAATATACTCCGCCGCCTCCTTCTGATTGCGCCGCGAATCGAACTCATGCACCCGGTTCACTGCATCCCGGCTGTTGGCAGCCAGCTCCGGCCCATACTGGGCCATGCGGGCAGCCGTTGTCTCCTGGGACTGGTAAAGATGCGCGACAATCTCCCCTTTTTTCACCTTGACACCGGGACGGACAAAGAGTTCATCAATGGTGCCGCCGGATACCGTGGAAATCTTTGCCACGCCGGAAACATCCATGATAAGCCCCATGCCGTCAGCCTTGACGGTAAAGGAACCAAAAACAGACCAGATAACCACCGCAAAAACCATTACTGCTACTGCCACCAGTCCCATCCAACCGAGTGGGGTGGTGATGGGCAGCACCGTATCCAGTTTCTCCGGGGAGCGCATCTTGTCCAGCGCCTCCTGGCTGAAAATCTGATTGTTGCTGCGCGTCCAGCGCTCTGCTGCGCCCTCTGGGGATTTATTATCCTTTTCCTGCTTGTCCATCAGCTATTCTCCCCTTCCAGCACGATTTCCGCCTTCATGCCATCCTCCAGGCCCTCGAAGTTGCCCACTAGCACGATATCTCCTTCAGCCAGGCCCTCGCGTATCTCGATATACTTGTCATCATCCGCTCCGGTCACCACGGAACGCAGATGGATAATGCCGTCTCCATCCACGACAAAAACCGCATTGCGCGCGTTGTCATACATGGAGCTCAATGGCACGGTCAGGCACTTATAGGGATTAACAGCCTGCATAATGACGCCCGTATAGGTCAGCGGCTCCAACAGATGCGTGCGGTTGTCCACTTCCCATACAGCCCGCCGCACATCAGCAGGCTCGGACAGCGGCGGCACGATTTCCCGGAGCGTCGCCTTCACCTTCTGATTCCAGCCCTGATTGCCAGCGCCAAACTCCGTATCATAAGCCTTGCCCATACTCCAGCGGTTGGGGAATTTCAGTTCGAAAGACTCTCCCAGCTCCATTCGGCGGGTACTGCTGTCTGCTACCGTCAGTGCGAAGGTCAGCCGGTCGAAATTGCCCACCAGCGCCACGGGCGTACCCGCCTGTACATAAGCACCTTCCCGCTGATAGATAAGGAGCACATCCCCATCCACCGGTGAAGTCACAGAGAGCCAATTCTTCTGCACCAGATACTGATCCCGCTGGCTTTCAGCCTCGCGCAGGGCCTCCTTGGCAGCCAGGTAGCGGGCCTCTGCCTCCTCGTATTTCTCATGGGAAGTAGCATCCTTGGCCATAAGCCGTTGCTGCCGACGGTATGAGCTATTGGCCTGCGCCAGAGCTGCCTCAGCGCGGCTTACCGCACTGGTTGCCTGCTGTATCTTCAACGGAATCTGGTCATTAGCCATGGAGAGCAATACCTGCCCCTTATTCACGTTGCTGTTCTTCTCCACATACCACTGCAGGATACGTCCATCCGTAAGGGCCACCGCATCCGTCATACGCTCACTGACAAAGCGCACCGTCTCCATGGTAATGATGGGCTGCATCTCCCGAACTTCCGCCTTGGCCGCCTTGAGCTGCAGCGTTCTGTTGTCCATGCGACTGGCTATCTGATTCTCATCACTGTAATTAAGCCATGCCCCATAACCAACAATAGCCAGGGATATCATGAGGATAACGACAATACCAATATAAAAATATTTTTTCATAATCATCTATATCCTTTCCCAATCCATTTCTCCGCGGTGTTTCCCCTATTCTATAAAAATATAAAATTATCTTTATTAGTTAATAATTTTCTCTTTAATTCGTAAAATTCCTGCTTTTAGGACATCATTCCAGATTCCTGCACATAAGAAAAACCCGTTGACAAGTCAATTTGACATGTCAACGGGCAGCTCAGCCTAGCCAGCTAATCCCAGTGTGATTCTATCTTCTGGCTACAATTTGGAACTTACAGCAGATTTCGCGGATGCATAGACTTCACATAAGCACCCACATACTCCGGCGCATCCTTCCCGTATTTTTCGAGCAATTTCACAATCGCCGACCCCACAATCACGCCGTCAGCAATCTGTGCCATGCGTTTGGACTGGTCAGGATTGGCGATACCAAAGCCAATGGCACAGGGCACATCCGTAACCTTGCGGATTTCCTCGACCATTTCCGTCAGATTCGTGGTGATTTCCTTACGCACGCCGGTAACCCCCAGACTGCTGACCACATAGATAAAGCCCGTGGCTTCCTTGGCAATCATGGCGATGCGCTCATGGGACGTCGGCGCAATCATGGAAATCAAATCCACGCCGTACTTTTCGCTAAGTGCGGAAAATTCCTCTTTTTCCTCATAGGGCAAGTCCGGCAGGATAAGGCCATCAATGCCGACTTCCTGACATTTGGCAAAGAAATCCTCCCCGCCATAGGAGAACACCACATTGGCATAGGTCATAAAGACCAGCGGAACCTTGACTTCCTGCCGCAGTTCTTTGACCATTTTGAAAATCTTGTTGGTATTGACGCCATTTTTTAGCGCGCCCAATGTGGAACGCTGAATTACCGGCCCTTCGGCGGTGGGGTCAGAGAAGGGAATCCCCAGTTCGATAAGGTCAGCGCCGTTATCCACAGCCGCTTTAATCGCGGCCTTGCTCGTTTCCATATCGGGAAAACCGCAGGTAAAAAAGGGTATAAAGGCTTTGCCGTTTTTGAATGCGTTTGCAATATTACTCATGAATATCCTCCCCCCGATAGCGGGCAATAGCGGCACAGTCCTTGTCGCCCCGTCCGGATACCGTTACAACGATGATTTTGTCCTTGTCCAGCTGCGGTGCCAGTTTCATGGCATGGGCGATGGCATGGGAGGACTCAATCGCCGGGATAATGCCCTCCGTCCGCGAGAGATATTCAAACGCCTCCACCGCTTCATCATCAGTAATCGCCACATACTCTGCCCGCCCGATATCATGCAGGTGGGCATGTTCCGGGCCAACACCGGGATAGTCAAGGCCCGCTGAAATGGAATACACCGGTGCAATCTGACCGTTTTCATCCTGACAGAAATAGGATTTCATGCCGTGGAAAATCCCCACACGTCCTGTATTGATGGTCGCCGCCGTTTCAAAGGTATCAATGCCCCGGCCAGCAGCTTCACAGCCAATCAGCCGTACCTGCTCATCCTCAATAAAATGATAGAAACTGCCGATGGCGTTGGAACCGCCGCCTACACAGGCCAGCACCGCATCTGGCAGGCGGCCTTCTTTCTCTAACATCTGACTTTTGATTTCCTGCGAGATAACCGCCTGAAAGTCGCGGACAATCGTCGGGAACGGATGCGGCCCCATAACAGAACCTAAGCAATAATGGGTATCGCTGATGCGGGTCGTCCATTCGCGCATGGCTTCAGATACGGCATCTTTAAGCGTTGCCGTACCGGAAGTAACCGCTACGACCTTTGCCCCGAGCAGGCGCATACGGTAGACATTGAGCGCCTGCCGCTCCGTGTCCTCCTTGCCCATAAAGACTACACAATCCATGCCCATAAGTGCCGCCGCCGTAGCCGTAGCCACACCATGCTGGCCCGCGCCGGTTTCGGCAATCAGGCGGGTCTTGCCCATCTTTTTCGCGAGGAGTGCCTGTCCCAGCACATTGTTGATTTTATGGGCACCAGTATGATTTAAGTCCTCGCGCTTGAGATAGATTTTCGCCCCGCCCAAGTCGCGGGTCATCTTCTCCGCGTAGTAAAGCCGTGATGGACGGCCGGCATAGTCGTTTAAGAGTTCCGTAAGTTCCTTTTGGAACTGCGGGTCATTTTTATAGTGGTTATAGGCTTCTTCTAATTCGATAACGGCATTCATCAAGGTTTCGGGAATGTACTGCCCGCCATGAATGCCAAATCTCCCCTGAGGATTGGTCATTGCAAACTCTCCTTTACTCTATCCGCAGCGGTATAAAACTCCGCTAGTTTTCCATTCTTATCTTCTGCCCGCATCAGGGCTTCTCCCACCAACACGGCACTGGCACCCATCTTCACAGCGGCTTTGACATCTTCTGCATCCTTGATGCCGCTTTCGGCTACAAAAATAATATCTGCAGGCACGAGTTCACGCAAGTTGACACTATTATTGAGGTCTACGGAAAAATCCTTGAGGTTGCGGTTATTGACGCCGATTATCCGCGCCCCCGCATTTAAGGCCATCTTGACTTCTGCTTCATCATGGGCTTCCACCAACGCTGACAGCCCCAGCTTATCGCAGATGGCCAAGTATTTCCGAATCTGCCCCTCCGTCAGCAGGGAGCAAATCAGGAGCACCGCTGCCGCGCCTAAAAGTTTGGCTTCATAAATCATATATTCATCCACGGTGAAATCCTTGCGCAGGCAGGGAATGTTCACCGCCGCCGCAATCTCCTGCAGATAAGCATCACTGCCTAAAAACTCGCGTGGCTCCGTCAACACGGAAATTGCATCAGCGCCAGCAGCCTCGTATTCCTTGGCAATCTGCAAATAGGGAAAGTCCGGCGCAATAAGTCCTTTAGACGGCGAAGCCTTCTTGCATTCGCAAATAAAGGACAGTTTTCCTTTCCGCAAGGCCTGTTCAAAGGCAAAATCCCCTTTGGGCAAAGCCATTGCTTCCTCACGGATTTGCGCGAGCGGCTTTTCTTCTTTCGCTGCCTCCACCCGTTCGCGGGCGTAACCTGCTAATCGCTCTAATACATTCATGCCACCGCCTGCACTTTCTGACTTATAGCGGCAAACTTCTCCAAAGTTTCCATGGCCTTGCCGGAGTCAATAAGCTCTACCGCCAGCTTTACGCCCTCCACCAAAGTCGGTGCCTTGTCGTTAATATAGAGCGCCGCTCCAGCGTTTAGGAGCACGGCATTGCGTTTATGCCCGCGTTCGCCCTGCAAAATACTGCGGGTAATCGCGGCGTTTTCTGCGGGCGTGCCGCCCACCAAATCGTCCTTCGTGCAGCGCTCCATGCCGAAGTCCTCTGGCTTAATGGTATAAGCCTTGACCCAGCCATCGCGGATTTCGCAAACCGCCGTGGGCGCTGACAGGGAAATCTCATCCAATTTATCCTTGCCGTAAACCACCATGCCCCGTTTAACACCAAGACTGCTGAGCACATGCGCGAGCGGTGCCACGAGGTATTCATCATAAACCCCCAAGAGCTGACGGGTCGGGCTGCCAGGATTGGTCAGCGGGCCAAGGATATTGAACACCGTCCGCACACCGAGTTCCTTGCGGATAGCGCCGACATATTTCATCGAGGTGTGATACTTCTGCGCAAAGAAGAAACACATGCCCACTTCATCGAGAAGTTTCTTGCACATCTCCGGGCTTTGCTCGATATTTACGCCCAGCGCCTCCAGACAATCTGCCGTACCGCATTTGGAAGATGCTGCCCGGTTGCCATGCTTGGCCACTTTTACGCCGCCCGCAGCTGCAACTAAACTTGCCGTAGTCGAGATATTGAAGCTCTGGGAATGGTCGCCGCCCGTGCCGACGATATCGCAGATATCCATGCCCGTGTCCACCTTCGTCGCATGGTCACGCATCGCCGCCGCACAACCGGCGATTTCTTCCGTGGTTTCCGCGCGGGCACTCTTGGTGGAAAGTGCCGCCAGAAACGCAGCATTCTGCGTAGGACTAGTCTTGCCGCTCATAATCTCATTCATCACGGCATAAGCTTCATCGTAAGTCAAATCCTCTTTGCTGACAATCTTTACAATAGCCTGCTCAATCATGGTAAATCCTCCTTCGATACAAAAACTCCGGCACGGTTCTGCCATAACTCAGGCAATAGAAAACGCCCTTGACAGAACTATCCATTCTATCAAGGACGAAAAGTTTTCACACTATCCGCGGTGCCACCTTGTTTTCATGGCTTTTGGCCATGCGCTTTGCAGGATACAACCATATCCCCGGAAACTCACGCGTTCCTCACGTTGCAGAATACTCTGGCCTGACAGGTCAAACCATTTGACTGCACCCTCGGCGGTCCATTTGACAATTCGTTTCTTGCCTGACTTCCAGCAACGCAGGCTCTCTGTAAAGGCGTAAAAGCCGTTATCTCCGCTTCATCGGTTTAGGTCACTACGATAAAATAATCTTACAATATTATTTATCGCAGTTCCTTATTGTTTAATTTTGAAATTGATGTAAGCTTATCATTATTCCGCAGGTATGTCAAGATATTTTTCGTAAATCTGTAAAATTTATCTTTCCAGCTTCATCATCTGTATTTTATAGAGAAACAATATTTGTTTTTGCCCTTGCTTTTATAAAAAATTAGGGGTAAAATAAAGAAAAATATCCGCTATATGTAACATTGTAAGTTTTTTACTTTTAGGAGGTACTCCATGGAAGCAAATCGCGTATATAACTTTAACCCCGGCCCGGCTACCCTGCCCCTGTCGGTACTCAAGGAAACACAGGCAGAATTCTTAAACTTCGGTGACAGCGGCATGTCCATTCTGGAAATCAGCCACCGCGCTAAACCCTATGCCGCCGTACATGCGCAGGCCAAAGCCGATATCAAGGAACTCATGGGCCTCGGCGACGATTACGAAGTTCTGTTCTGCCAGGGCGGCGCCAGCCAGCAATTCGCCATGATTCCGCTGAATTTTGCAAGCAAAGACCATCCCGGCAGCTATGTCCTGTCCGGCAGTTTTGCCTCCAAAGCCTACAAAGAAGCGGAACTCTTAGGCGTAGGCGAAATCGCCGCTTCCAGCAAGGACAGAGATTTCAAGCATATTCCTATTCAGGAAGAACTCAAAATCAATCCGAATGCTGCCTACGTACACCTTTGCTACAACAACACCATTTATGGTACGGAATATCACTACATCCCTGAAACAAACGGCGTGCCCCTCTTTGCGGACATGTCCTCAGATATGCTCTCCCGCCCGCTCGACTTCAAGAAATTCGACTTCATCTACGCCGGCGTGCAGAAGAACTTAGGCCCTGCTGGTGTCGTGCTCGTCGTTGCCAAAAAAGAACTGCTCGCCAAGAGCCCTAAGACTCTGCCGACCATGTTCCGCTACAGCACCTTCCTCGAAAAGGATTCCCTCTACAACACGCCGCCTGCTTTCTGCATCTACATGGTCGGCAAAGTTGCCGCCTGGATTAAGGCTGAAGGCGGACTTGAGGAAATGGCAAAGCGCAACAAGAAGAAAGCCGCTGTGGTCTACGATGCCATCGACAATTCCGACGGTTTCTACAAAGGCCATGCTGACAAGGACAGCCGTTCCTTCATGAACGTGACCTTCCGCCTGCCTTCTGAAGAACTCGAAGCAAAATTCGTAAAAGAAGCTTTAGAGCAGGGCCTTAGCGGTGTCAAAGGCCACCGCAGTGTCGGCGGCATGCGCGCTTCCATCTACAACGCCATGCCCTATGAAGGCGCTGAAAAACTCGCCCAGTTCATGGATAAATTCCGCAAAGAAAACGCATAAGTTCCCTGTTTTCATAACTGACTCGTCAATTGACGGGTCAGTTTTTAAGTTGCAATTGCAGTTTGTAGGAGAGTTCAGTTCGTGATAAAGGTCCCATGTTCATACGTTGTCAGGGGCAAACGAGGGAGTAATTTTTCTGTTTTCCGCTAAACGACCCCTTCGCCAGATAGAGCTGTCCAGTTACTCGCGCCGGGCAGGCCAACGGCGCTGCTTTCAACGTATTTGCTTAGCTGATTTCTACAGGGGCCGGCCTTCACTTCGTTCAGGCAGTCGCTCCCTACAGAAAAATCACTCCCTCGTTCGCCCCAAGTTACGAATTAGGCAATTGCCACGAACTCGTCTCTCCCGTAACAAGAACATCGATGTTCTTGCCGCTTGTCACCACGAAAATACCGTCTTATACGGACATCGCTTAGGGCGGAGGTGGTGATGCTTTTCGCCGTGGAACGACTGTCCGAACGCAGTGAGGACTGGCCCACAAACAGCATAAACTAAACACTGAGCTGAACATACGCGCCGCCGGTCTTGCCCGGCGCAGGTAACTAAAAAGCCCATATATTTACTTGTGGGTCATTCAGTGCAACGGCGAAAAGTATTACCACCTCCGCCCAAACTGAGCTGTAACAAAAAATTTCAGCACGTACTGGCAAATTGTAATTTACGAAAAAGCCCGGTGGCTGAAAAATTCTTCAACCACCGGGCGTCTTAGTATATAAATGTTACTTCATTGTAATGCGTCCAAGCTCAATCCCCTGCAGCCCATTTTTCTGCAAATACTCCACAAAAATGCTTTCCAGCGGTCCAAAGTCACCTTTCATCTGTGCGCCCTTCAGCATATCATAACCATCGCCTCCGGCCGCGGTGAAATCATTAAGCGCCAACGTATAGATTTTACTCTCCTCTAACGGCTGTTCCTGCACCTTGATTTCACTTACACGCTTACCTGCAGGTGCCTTGGTATCTACCGTAAAGGTCATGCCGCTGACATCCAAAAAGCCACCAAAAGTCGCCGGCAGATACTGCACGGATAATTCCAGCATGGACTTGAGCGTTTTGCCGTCCACCGCCAAAGTTATCACCCGATTGTTAAACGGGAAAATATTCAGCACGTCACCCTTGGTAATCTTTCCTGCGGGAAGGCTGGTACGCAGGCCACCGCCATTGACCACAGCTGCATCCGCGCCCGTTGCCTGCCGCAGAGCATCCGCAGTAAGGTTGCCCAGTTCCGACTCCTGCGTACGCACAATCTCCCGCGCACCGTTAAGTTCCCGCGGACTTTCAGCCACTACGGTTTCGGTTTCCATTTTCACCTGCGTATTGATTTCCTGCAAAGCCTGCGCTACACCTTCATCCGGCTTTTGCGCCAGTTTTTCTACGCCCTGACGATTTAACAAGGAAGCATGTACCTTATGCAGTTTATGGTCTTTTACCACCAGTTCCACTTTGCCCAGGGCATGACCATGCCAACCGGTCTGACAAATCAACGTCTTACCCACCTTCATACCTTTGGGCAGGCTCGTATGACTGTGGCCGTCAATGATGACATCAAAGCCCGGCACCGCCTTAACAATCTGGTCCGTAGTCACCACTGAGCTCTTATCAATCCCGATATGCACAAGGCCGATTACCACATCATGCGTTGCCCGCAGCTTCGGCACCAGTTCTTTGGCCACCGCAATAGGGTCAGCAAAAGCAACCTCTTTTACATTGAACGGGTTGGTCTTATAGGCAGTTTCCGGCGTAGTCAGTCCCACCACCGCTACCTTGACGCCATTAAACTCATAGCTCTTATAAGGGCGGAAGACATACTGCTTCTGCTCCTTATCCATGAGGTTTGCACTCAGCACAGGAAAATTCAACATACTGGCCAGTTCCACCAGCCGCTGGCTGCCAAAGTTAAAATCATGATTTCCCGGTGTCATGGCATCATAGCCGGACAGATTCATCAGCATGGCCATATTGCTGCCCCGGCTGAGGTTGATTAACGTCACACCATGAAAGGTATCTCCGGCATCGAGCACCAGCGAATCCGCATCGGCACCCTTCTGGCTCCAAATTGCACCGGCCAGCCAGTCCATACCAATGGTCTTGCCTTCATCATCCGTACTCTGCACACGAGCATGCATATCATTGGTATGGAGCACCGTGATATGCACCCCATCCTTCTGCACCGATGCATAGGCCGGCAACGGCAAAGCCAGCACCATGCCCAGCAATGCTGCCGCTAATTTCTTTTTCCAGTTAAACATTTAATCCTCGCTCCTTTTGCGCACTTTTTCCACCACATAGGCGTAAGGGGCCGTCCTGCTATGGTTGAGCAGGCGGTAACAGCCCACCGTATAATCCTGCTTCACCAATGCAGACAGATAATCCTCCAACATTGCCGCTTCCTGTTCCCCTGCTTCATGGCCGGGATAAACCACCAGCACGCAGACACCATTTAGGCTCAATTTCGCCAGCACCTGCCTGAGCGCTTCCCTGGTACTTTCAACCTGGGTGGTAACATTATGCCCCTCGCCCGGCAGATACCCCAGATTGAACATGGCCAGGTCAATATCTTCCGCCACAACACAATCAAGCTCCGCATGACTGCGCAGCACATACACAATCCTCTGCGCATAAGCTGCCGTCTTCATCCGGGTATTATCCAGCGCCGCCTGCTGAATATCAAAGGCATAAATTTTTGCCTCATCACCAGTATGCTCGGCCAAAAACAACGTATCGTTGCCATTGCCCGCCGTAGCATCTACCACCACTTTAGCCTTAGCCAAAGCTGGTAATATTGCCGCCTTAACCAAATTCAGCACATTGCTGACTGTTTGCACATACCTCACCGTCCTTTCCCTCACCTCTCCTATTCTAACAAAAAATAACAATTCCGCAACTACATTAAAGCGTAAGGATTAAAAATTGAGATTGCGTTTTGGATTTAAGCCTTAGTTATTAACCATATAGTTATTATGCATTAAGCCCGGCGGGGACATTGCCTGTCAGTAGCGTATGGTGCTTAGCGTAAAAAACGATTTTTGCCTACCGCAATATTATCGGTAAAAATCTACTGTCTGAGCAGAGCGAGTTTTGATTTTTACAGATACTTAATTGAAAGGCAAAAATCGTTTTTAGCTAAATACCATAGCGAATGACAGGCAATGTCCCTGCCGGGCGTCAATCACCACGAAACCGATGGTGCATACTATTCATTTTTCTCTTCCAGCAAAGGCTTCAAAAACTTCCCTGTATAGGATGCAGAAACTTTGACGATATCTTCCGGCCGCCCCGCAGCCACAATAGTACCGCCCTTATCGCCGCCTTCCGGCCCCAAATCGATAATATAATCTGCCGTCTTAATCACATCGAGATTATGCTCAATGACCACGACTGTATCGCCACCATCCACCAGCCGCTGCAAAATGCCTAGCAGCTTATGAATATCCGCTGAATGCAGACCTGTAGTCGGTTCATCCAAAATATAAAGCGTCTTGCCCGTACTGCGGCGCGACAGTTCCGTAGCCAATTTTACGCGCTGTGCCTCACCGCCGGACAATGTAGTTGCCGGCTGGCCCAGCTTGATATAGCCTAAGCCCACATCCTGAATCACCTGCAGCTTGCGGGCAATCTTCGGCACATTGGCAAAGAACACCACCGCTTCATCAATCGTCATATCGAGCACATCGGCAATGGTCTTGCCCTTGTAGCGGACTTCGAGCGTTTCACGATTATACCGCGCTCCCTTGCAGACCTCGCAGGGCACATAGACATCCGGCAGAAAGTGCATTTCAATCTTCAAAATGCCGTCTCCCTTACAAGCCTCACAGCGGCCGCCCTTGACGTTAAAGCTGAACCGCCCAGCCTTATACCCGCGCACTTTGGACTCACTGGTCTGACTGAACAACTCCCGAATCGCATCAAAAACGCCGGTATAAGTGGCCGGATTGGAACGCGGCGTGCGACCAATGGGCTGCTGGTCGATATCGATAATCTTGTCGATATGCTCCAAGCCCTTGATTTTCTTATGTTTGCCCGGCTTGCCCTTGGCATGGTAGAGCCGCGAAGCAATGCCCTTATAGAGAATCTCGTTGACGAGTGTACTCTTGCCCGAACCGGACACGCCCGTTACGAGCGTCAAGGTTCCCAACGGGAACTTCACATTGATATCCTTGAGATTGTTTTCCGCAGCCCCTACAACTTCCAAGCATTTGCCATTGCCCGGACGTCGGCGGGCAGGAACGGGAATAAATTTCTTGCGGGAAAGGTACTGCCCCGTCACCGATTCGGGCACCTGCATGATTTCCTGCGCCGTCCCCTGCGCAACGACCTGACCGCCATGTTCACCGGCGCCCGGACCGATATCAATGATATGGTCAGCGGCATACATCGTGTCTTCATCATGTTCGACGACAAGCAGGGTATTGCCCAAATCCCGCAGATTTTTAAGGGTTTCGAGCAGGCGGTTGTTGTCCCGCTGATGCAGGCCGATACTTGGCTCGTCGAGTACATAGAGCACGCCTTGCAACCCCGAGCCAATCTGCGTAGCCAAACGGATGCGCTGGGCCTCGCCGCCGGAGAGCGTACCTGCCGCCCGCGACAACGTCAGATAATCCAAACCGACATTTAAGAGGAAGTTCAGCCGCGCATGGATTTCCTTCAAAATCTGTTTGGCAATCTTGGCCTCCCGCGGCGTCAATTCCAAATTCTGGAAAAAATTCTCGGCCTCCCGGATATTCATATCTGTCACTTCATGGATATTCTTGCCGCCGACCAGAACCGACAACGTTTCCGGCTTTAAGCGCGCACCATGACAGGCCGAGCAGGGAATCTCGGTCATGTAGTTTTCATAGGACTCCCGCATTTCGTCGGAATCCGTTTCGTGGTAACGACGGGCCAGCAGGGGCATAACGCCCTCAAATTCCACATTATATTCCTTGTTTTCACCGAACATATTGGTGTAATGGAAGCGGAATTTTTCGTCTTTGGAACCGTAGAGCAGTACCTTCTGCGTCTTTTTGTCCATATCCTTCCAGGACGTATCGAGGTCATAGCCATAATCCTTGAGCACAGCGCCCATAGCACACATGGCATAGGAATGGACATTCTTGGACAGCGGCGCAAAGACACCGCTGCCCACCGACAGCTTCGGGTCGGGAATCACAAGTTCCTCGTCAAATTCCATATGGCTGCCCAACCCCATACACACCGGGCAGGCCCCAAACGGACTGTTAAAAGAAAACATGCGCGGCGTGATTTCCGGCAGGCTGATGCCGCAGTCCACGCAGGCGAAGTTCTCGCTGAACATCAGCGTCTCGCCGTCCACCACCTGCACATAGACCACACCTTCGCCCAGTTTGAGCGCGGTTTCAAGGGAATCAGCCAGCCGCTGGTCCATGCCATCGCGCACCACCAAACGGTCAATCACGACTTCAATGGTATGTTTCTTGTTCTTCTCCAAATTGATATCATCGTTGATATCGAAGATTTCCCCATCAATGCGCACCCGCACATAGCCTTCATGGCGGATATGGTCGAGAATCTTGCGGTGCTCGCCCTTCTTGCCCCGCACGACCTGTGCCATGATGAGCAGCTTCGTGCGCTCGGGCAAATCTTTTATCTGGTCCACCATCTGGTCCACCGTCTGCTGGGTAATGGGCTTGCCGCACTTGGGACAGTGAGGCCTTCCCGCCCGGGCAAAGAGCAGGCGCAGATAGTCATAGATTTCCGTGACCGTGCCCACCGTCGAGCGCGGATTATGGCTCGTGGTCTTCTGGTCAATGGAAATCGCCGGCGAAAGTCCGTCAATATTATCCACATCCGGCTTATCCATCTGCCCCAAAAACTGACGGGCATAGGAGGACAGCGACTCCACATAGCGCCGCTGACCTTCCGCATAGACCGTATCAAAGGCCAGCGAGGACTTCCCTGAACCAGACAGGCCGGTAACGACCACTAATTTATCCCGCGGGATATCCACATTGATGTTTTTTAAGTTATGGGCACGAGCGCCCTTTATTTTGATAAATTGTTCCATTATATTACCTCTTTATTATCAGTATACGATATGATTACTGATTCAATAAACAAGAAAGAATAGAACACGGAGCATCATAATCATCAAATGCAACCATGAATGGATTCTCTCTACCTTGCTTATAAATCAGCAAACCAGCTTCTCCATTTTGAATACTGACAAGTTTTTTCAGATCAAAAGAGAATTGCGTATTCCCCAAATATCCAATTCTCATATTGGTGATATAAAAAATCCCCTTATCGCTTGTGTCATAGCTTTCTACAGTTTTTCTTGAAACATTCATACTTCCGACACGATATTTCAGTCCCTTGCAAATTTGTATACTTCCAACAGGCCCAGAAAAATAAGCCCCAACAGTTTTCTTACGTTTCTTTACATTTATAGCGCTATGAGCATAATACAATTTCTCCCCATTCTTATATACAATAGAAAGAGGTATTTCATTTTTATCAAATTCATATGGCGTGCCCTGTTGAGCCATCAAAATCAAACATTTTTTCAACGCTAACTTAAGAGTTTCCTGTTCCTCGTTTTCTCCCAAACGAAAGCTCTTAATCAAATTGACTAGTTCCTCCATATCTCTTGCAGAAATACCGTTTAGTCTTTCCATAAACGATTCTATCCCTTGTGCGAATTTTAACTTTCCTCTTTTGATTTCTAAACCTGACATATTATTTTGTTCTGCAAAATACATTGCTTTACTCAATGCAATACTCGCATCATGCTTTTGAACCAGCTCATTAAAAAGAATATTTTGAAAATCATTTACTAACTTATCGTTTGCAAAGAGTCCAAATATATTATCCAAAAACATACTACAGACCTCCTTATTTATTCATTTTCTTCTTTTCTTCCATTAGTCAGAGCTTCTACATATCCCGCTGTAATTATCCCTGATGGTAGTGCCACAACAGCAATACCAAACATAGACGAAATCATCGTTATGATTCTTCCCGCTGTAGTTACCGGATAAATATCACCATATCCAACTGTAGTTAGTGAAACTGTTGCCCAATAAATCGCATCAAAAAATGTTTCAAAGGAATCCGCTTCTATATTAAAAATAAGTAAAGCAGATATTAAAATATAGCCCACTGCCAAAAAGAACACTGTTAATAATGGCCTCTTGGAAATTTGAATAACTCTAGCAAGTATTTTTATTTCCTTAGAATATCTAAAAAGCTTAAATACACGAATAACACGAAATGCTCTGCATACACGGAACAACTTAAACCCATTATTCAAGGAACTAATTGTCGGTAGTATCGAAAGAAGGTCTATTATCGCCCAAAGTGTGAATGGATATTTTATAAATGTAGTTACCGACTTTTTATTCATCTTAAAGTCGGCCGTTCCCCATCTCAATATATAATCAGTAATAAACAAAGCTGTTGTAAATGCATCTGTGTAATCAAAGAAAACAGGTGGCTGTTTAAATGCAATCGGGATAATACTCACTATAATCGACAATATCATTATTTTATCATAGATTATGCTGATTTTATCATTAGGACTTGCTACCTCTATTATTTCATATAACCTTTTTCTCATATCATAATTTCCCTTTAACTGATATATATTCCTCGACATCTAACTCATCGCATTTATTTCGAGATAATGATATTCGACATTATTATCAAAAATCCTGCTAACAATAGGCATTTATCTATATCTCTTACCTTGACAAATTAAAGGAGTTGTCTGGCTCTTTTACCAGTCAACTCCTTTCCGCTGTCATGCCGCCGATTCATAATCCACAATAAAAATTTTGCTTGCAATTTTTTCCAGATGTTCCAGCAAGTCATCAATTTTTTCCATAACAGAAGCTGAATACACTACCTCGCCGCACTGTTCACACTTCCAACATGGTACATTTTCAACAATGACATAGCAACCGTTCAACTTGGCAAAGTAACTGTCCACAGCCGGATGCATAGTTCCAGATTTACACATTAAGCAATTCATATATCAATCACACCTTTCTAGTTTTCAAATCATCTTCCCATTTTTCTTTATCAGGATAATAGGCCGTGATAATTCTACTGCAATTACCTTCATCACTCATAACCACATGTATAGTCTGCATCTTTACCGACAAACCCATTATCAGACAACTTGGATATGGGTAGTCATCCGGATATTGTTCGATGATTTCCCCATTGTTGACCGCTTGCCTTATGTCTTTCGCCTGTATTCCCCTTTGACGAAATCGCTCTGCCGCATGCGCGGTAACAAAAACCATATCAGCTTGATAATAAGCTTGTAATTTTTTTATCTCTATCAATGATTATCTCCCCTATATTTTATCATTAGCCCTTTACCTTTGGCAATGTTCCATCAAGTTCCAGTATCATATCGCGTAGCTCTGCCGCCCGCTCAAATTCCATAGCACGGGAGGCCTGCTGCATTTCCCGCAGCAGCGTCTTGACGAGATTTTCCTTGTCCTTCTTGGAGAGTTTTTTCTTCTTCTTGCCATTCTCCGCAGTATAACTTGCCGCCGATTCCGCAACCAGCGTGGTTTCAATCAACGGTTTAATCGGCTTGATAATCGTCTTGGGCACGATGCCGTGCTCCTTGTTGTAGGCCTGCTGGATTTCCCGGCGGCGTTCCGTCTCATCCATGGCCCGCTTCATGGAATCCGTTATCCGGTCTGCATACATAATGACCCGACCATTAGCATTGCGAGCGGCACGGCCGATAATCTGAATCAGCGACGTATCAGAACGCAGGAAACCTTCCTTATCCGCATCCAGTATGGCAATCAAAGACACCTCCGGCATATCCAGACCTTCACGCAAGAGATTGATACCCACCAGCACATCAAATTCCCCGGCCCGCAAATCGTGAATGATTTCCGCCCGCTCAATGGTCGCAATATCGGAATGCAGATAGCGCACCTTTACACCTGCCTCTTTCAGAAAATCCGTGAGATTTTCCGCCATCTTCTTGGTTAGGGTCGTGACGAGCACACGCTCATTGCGCTCAATGCGCAGACGGATTTCCGACAGCAAATCATCAATCTGTCCCTCCAATGGCCGCACTTCGATTTCCGGGTCAATGAGTCCCGTCGGACGGATAACCTGCTGGGCCACCTGCTGGGCCTGTTCCTTTTCGTACTTGCCCGGCGTAGCCGACACATAGATAATCTGATTGATGCGGGCCGCAAATTCCTCAAAGGTCAGCGGCCGGTTGTCAAAAGCTGACGGCAGTCGGAAGCCATTTTCCACCAAGGACACCTTGCGGCTTCTGTCCCCGGCATACATGGCATGCACTTGGGGCAGGGTCACATGGGACTCGTCCACCACAATCAGGAAATCTTCGGGAAAGTAATCGAGCAGAGTATAAGGCGCTTCGCCCGCCTTGCGGTGCGTCAAATGACGGGAGTAGTTTTCAATGCCCGAACAGTAGCCCATTTCCTGCATCATTTCCAAATCGTAGTTGGTGCGCTGTTCAATGCGCTGAGCTTCGAGCAATTTGCCATTTTCGCGAAACATCTTAAGCTGCACCTCGAGCTCATCGCGGATATCCTGCATGGCAATCTTCATATCCTCGTCTTCGGTGACATAATGGGACGCAGGAAAGACCATCAGATGGGTGCGCTCGCCATAGACTTCCCCTGTCACCACATCGAACTCCACCATGCGGTCAATCTCATCACCGAAGAGTTCAATGCGTACCGCCCGGTTATTGTAGCCTGCGGGGAACACTTCGATAACATCGCCCCGCACGCGGAAGCGACCGCGCTCAAAGGCAATGTCATTGCGCTCATAGCGAATCTGCACCAGCTTGTGCAAAATATCCTCCCGCGGCACCTCCTGCCCCTTGTGCAGGGACAGGACCATTTCATGGTAGCTTTCCGGCGAACCCAGACCATAGATACAGGACACAGACGCGACAATAATCACATCCCGCCGCTCGAACAGCGAGCAGGTAGCCGAGTGACGCAGTTCATCAATCTCATCATTGATGGACGAATCCTTTTCGATATAGGTGTCCGTAGAAGCAATATAGGCCTCCGGCTGATAGTAGTCATAGTAGCTGACAAAATAGCCCACATAATTTTCCGGGAAGAAGGCCTTGAACTCACTGGCCAGCTGTGCCGCCAATGTCTTGTTATGCGCAATGACCAGTGTGGGCTTCTGCACCTTCTCAATGACCTTGGCAATGGTATAGGTTTTGCCGGTGCCCGTCGCGCCTAAAAGCACCTGCGCCTGCT
The DNA here is from genome assembly GCF_000701565.1 of Selenomonas sp. FC4001. Taxonomy (NCBI): domain Bacteria; kingdom Bacillati; phylum Bacillota; class Negativicutes; order Selenomonadales; family Selenomonadaceae; genus Selenomonas; species Selenomonas sp. FC4001. The sequence goes on from NZ_KL370793.1 coordinate 481,533, forward strand.
GGCCGTTTTCGATGCCTGCCGCCAAATCCTCAATGGCTTTTGGCTGGTCGCCCATGGGCTCGAAGGGAGCCACTACCTTGAAGGGTATTTCTTTATCAAACTGCATCGTATTTAATTTCGGCACCATAGCCATAGTCCATCCTCCCTGCTGATTTTCTTGGATTCTTTCATTATAACGCAAAGATTAAAAGGGCTCAATGGAATTCCATTGAGCCTCAGTCATTTTCTCTTTTCGCCAGCCTCACACTTCGTTGGCCGTGAGGATGCACTCTACCTTGATATCCTTATTCTTGTTCAAGTCGATGAATTCACCCTTTTCCGTCTGCACCACAGGCAGGGAACGCACACGACTTTCATCGAGATAAACAATCTGGCCCTTCTCGCCATTGCTTAAGCGCACCCAGTTGCCATTCAGGGCATGGCAGAGATGCTTGATGAAGAGTACACCGTATTCCGTATCCAGCTTGCCATCCAAAATATCATCATAAAGGGTGGCAAACACATCAAAGGGAGAACGGCGTTTGGCAAAGACACGGTCGCTGGCCATGGCATCATACATATCCAAAATGGCCAGAATCCTGCCGAAGCGGGAAATGGTTTCCTTCTTAAGCTGCAGCGGATACCCGGAACCATCGCAGCGTTCATGATGCTGCAGGATGCCCTGCATGATATCCTGATTGGCATTCAGCGTGGTTCCTGCCAGCAGGTCATGACCATACTGGGAATGACGCTTGACCTGTTCAAACTCCTCATCGGTAAGTTTGCCCTGCTTCTCCAGCACTTCTTTCGGCACCTGCATCTTGCCGATATCGAGGAACAGACCGGCAATGACCAAATTGTACTGGTCGAGCACCGACCAGCCCAGCCAGCGCCCCATAAGCCCGGCCAGAATCCCTACATGGAGACAGTGATGCACCAGATAAGAGCCTTCCTGTCCCATATTGTGAATCTGTGACACCGCCTTGGCACCATCGCAAAGCTCGTTAAAATTCTTCTCATCCATGATGCGCTGCAAAGCATTGGCACTGAACTCGCCCCGCTGCACCAGCCCATCAAAGATAACTTCCAACTGCTGATAAACCCACTCATAGCAGTTGAGGTAATCATCATCCAGCAAGTTTTCCTTGCTCGGAACTCCCACCACAGGGTCCTCTTCTTCCACATACACGGAAAAAATCGGCCTGTCCAGCAGCCCGTAAATCATTTCCTTCGTCAATGTGGTTCCCGTACTGATGAGGGCATTTCCCTGTTCATCCACAATATCCCGGCCGACAACCATGCCAGCCCGCAAGCCTTCCACTGCATATACCTTCAACACTCGTCCTCATCCTCTCCCACTAAAATCCGATTCTATCGGTATTTTCTTCTTCGATTATAGCGCATTCCCTGCCGTATTGCCACAAAAATATTTAGGCAGCGGGATTTTGTCCTAATATTTTGCGGGCACCTTAGCATAATAGATGTGTAATGGACGAAATAAGCCCGGGGGCTGATGATACTTTTCCGTCGCATTAGGCAAGCCTGCATAAGCAAAGGAAAAGTATTATCAGCCCCCGGGCGTCTTATCCAATCAGATGTAAACCAACACCTGAGTCTTATTTATTGTCGCTGACAACCTTGCGCACAACTTCAGCCACATGGTCAACCGTAAAGCCGAACTTCTCGAAGAGCACAGCTGCCGGAGCGGAAGCGCCGAAGCCTTCCATGGAAACCGTTGCACCATCCAGGCCAACGTATTTGCCCCAGCCGAAGTCGCTGAGAGCTTCCACAGCTACGCGGGCACGAACCTTCTTGGGCAGGATGCTTTCCTTGTAGTCAGCACTCTGCTGTTCGAAGAGGTCCATGCAGGGCATGGAAACAACGCGGACATCCACGCCTTCACCAGCCAGTTTAGCCTGCGTATCAACAGCCAGAGAAACTTCGGAGCCGGAAGCGATGATGATGCCGTCCATCTTGGCAGCATCTTTTGCTTCGGATACCACATAAGCACCCTTGAGGGCTTCCTTGGAGGAACCGGCCAGCTGCGGCAGGTTCTGACGGGTCAGTACCAGAGCCGTCGGCGTCTTTTCGCTGGTCACAGCCAGGTACCAGCCAGCTGCCGTTTCCGTGGCATCTGCCGGACGGAATACGTTGATGTTCGGCTGGGAGCGGAGCATAGCCAGCTGTTCAATCGGTTCATGCGTCGGGCCGTCTTCGCCAACGCCGATGGAGTCATGCGTGAGAACATAGGTCACAGGCAGGCCCATCAGCGCAGCCAGACGTGCCATCGGTTTGATGTAATCGCTGAACACGAAGAAGGTTGCTACATAGTTGCGCAGGCCGCCATGGAGGGTGATACCGTTAGCCATAGCTGCCATAGCCAGTTCACGCACACCGAAGTGCAGGTTGCGGCCAGCATAGTTAGCCTTGGAGAAATCACCGGCATCCTTCATGTCCGTCTTATTGGACGGAGCCAGGTCAGCACTGCCGCCAAAGAGGTTCGGCAGAATATCCTTGAGGCGGTTAATCATCGTGCCGGAAACAGCTCGCGTAGCCTGTGCCTTGTCTTCATAAGCCCAGAAGCTTTCATCGTTCAGCAGAGCCTGAGCGTCAACCGGTGCATGGAACTTATCCCATTTTGCCTTGAGTTCCGGGAACTTAGCGCAGTAATCTGCAAAGAGCTTATTCCAGGCAGCTTCTGCTTCTGCACCCTTAGCAGCCTTTTCCTGATAATGGTCATAAACATTCTGCGGAATGTTGAAGGTTGCTTCCGGTTCCGGCCAGCCCAGGTTTTCCTTGAGGGCCTTGACGTTGTCTACGCCGAGCGGTTCGCCATGAGCGCTGGCCTTGCCCTGCTTAGCCGGGCAGCCGTAGCCAATCTGGGTCTTAACGGTGATGAAGGACGGATGTTCCTTATCTGCCTTGGCAGCTTCGATAGCCTTACCGATAGCATCGAGGTCCGTGCCATCTTCAACCGTCAGCGTCTGGAAACCGAAAGCCTGCATGCGTTTTTCCACATTTTCCGTGAAGGCGATATCCGTGCTGCCTTCGATGGAAATGTTGTTGGAATCGTAGAGGATGATGAGTTTGGAGAGACCCAGCGTGCCTGCCAGAGAGAACGCTTCGGAGGAGATACCTTCCATCATGCAGCCGTCGCCGCCCAGGGCGAAGGTATAATGGTCAACTACATCGTAACCGGGCTGATTGAATTCAGCAGCCAAATGTGCCTCTGCCATAGCCATACCAACGGCCATACCCATGCCTGCACCGAGGGGGCCAGTGGTAGCTTCTACACCGATCGTATGACCGTACTCCGGATGACCCGGCGTAAGCGAACCATCCTGACGGAAGTTCTTCATGTCATCCATGGTCAGACCATAACCGAAGAAGTGCAGCAGAGAATACAGCAGCGTAGAACCATGACCACCGGACAGAATGAAACGGTCGCGGTTAGCCCACTGGGGGTTCTTCGGATTATGGTTCATATGGTTAGCCCAGAGCTCATAAGCCATGGGAGCACTGCCGAGCGGCAGGCCGGGATGACCGGAATTTGCTTTCTGAACAGCGTCAGCTGCCAGAACGCGGATAGCATTTACACAAGTGGTATCGATGTTACTCAATGTGTATCTCTCCTTACCTGAAAAAAGATTCTTTTACATACAAACACCATTCTACAAAAAAAAATGGGAAATGTACAGACCCTTTGCGCATTTCCCATTAATTTCTTTTATAATATTTTAACAAACGATTATTGATAATTACGTTTTCAAAAAACGAAACTTAGAAGTTCCGCAAATCCGGGCGTAATTCCTGTGCTTTGCCCATATAAACATGCTGGATATCTGCCTGCTTGATGTCTGTATCGACCAGCAAAAGTACACGGATGCAGCGCTCCATGGATTCATCCACCTCCGGCACGCGAGTGTCAAACAGAGGCACTTTATCGAAACCATCCATCTGGCGTGCTCCCGTTGCAGGGAAACCAGCCGTCAGGTCGCTGGTGGAACTGAAAATGCAAGCCCCAATATCCTCCGGCTTCACCTTGTTGCGCCGCAAAATCTGTGACAACAGCATCTTAGCCGCCTGCCAAATCTCTTCCTTTTTGTTTTCACCTACGACAATCGCGCCGCGAATACCTCTCATAAGTCATTCCTCCTATGCTCCCTTATGAATTTCCCAAATAATTCTTAGACTGAGTACAAATGCTATCAAATATCCTAAAAAGCCCAATAGAGGGATTTCCATGATTTTCGGTGTCATCTGGGTGGTACAGATGGTACTGGAACCCAGCAGCAACGCTGCCACCAGCACCGCAAGTATCACCTTGTTAATCATACGGTCGAGATGCCGCAAAGGTTCTTCCGAACCGGTCACATCGAGATTCACCTTGGTCTGGCCGCTCATAGTCATCTTGAGGATATCGGAAATCTGCTCCGGCAGCTGGGCTGATTTTTTGAGCAGCATCAAGCCCTCCTGCTTGGCCTTTTCGATTTCGTCCTTCCAGTCAAAATTCTTCTTGTAATCCACTGCCAGGCTCCGGGCAAAAATCTCCACAAAACTGACCTTGGGGCAACAGAGACGCATGACCCCTTCGACCGTCAGCACGCCCCGCGCAAACATGGAGAGTCCCTGCGGACAGGCGATTTTATGCACCCGCATGAGGTTCATAATCTGACGGGTCAGAACACCCATCTGGAGTTCGCTGAAATCCAGACTGCTGTACTGGGCCAGCATAGCATCAATATCCTGATAAAGAGCCGTATGGTTGATTTTCCCCTTGGCAATCCCTAGTGAGAGCACCGCGGCCTTCATCTCGAAGGTATCGTGATGGGCCAGCGAATACACTGCCTTGCGGATAGCCGCCCGGTCACGGCCGGAAAGCCTGCCCATCATACCCAAGTCCAGCCAGACAATGCGGCCATTGCGAATCCAGATATTGCCGGGATGCGGGTCAGCATGGAAGAAACCGTCCTCGATAATCTGCCGCACGTAATTTTCCCCCAAGCGGCGGCCCAGGGTATTGATATCATAGCCCCGTTCCTTGAGCTTGGCAAAGTCATCAATGCAGATACCGTCCACATACTCCATGACCAGGATATGCTGCATGGATAGATTGCGGAACACCCGGGGACATGTCACATAGTCCACATCCCGATTGAGGTGGGAAAATTCTTCAATATGGTCAGCCTCCATGAGGAAGTCCATTTCCTGTTTGGCAATGGTCCACATCTCATCGAGCACCATATTGAAGTCGATAACATCCTGAGAACGGCTGACCACCTTGAGCAGTGTAGCCGCCCGCTTCAAGAGGACGATATCCTTGCTCATGATTTCGTAGATTCCCGGCCGCTGCACCTTCACCACTACTTTTTCGCCTGTGGTGAGCACTGCCCGGTGAACCTGGGCAATGCTGGCAGAACCAATGGCTTCCTCGTCAATAAAGGAGAACACCTGATTCCAGCGGCGGTTGTATTCCCGCTCAATAACCTCCACCACGGTGGAAAAAGGCATGGGCTTGGCCTCAGTCTGCAGCTTCATCAGCTCATCGCAGTACTCCGGCGGCAAAAAGTCCGGACGCATGCTCATGACCTGCCCCAGCTTCACATAAGTCGGCCCCAGGTCCTCAAGAATCTGCCGCAGCTTTTCGGGGGTTACCCCCTTGACCACATCCCGCTTCCGCAGGACCGCCACCATTTCCTTCAACCGGTTGGCGGTACCGGCATCTTCACTTTTCTTAAAGAATTGTCCCAGCATAGCACTGGCTCCTTTAGTCGTAGATCTGATTGTATGTTGCTTACTTCTTGCCGTATTTCTCTGCTAACTGCTGTTTTACCGTTTCATTAGCCAGGAAGTCATCATAAGTCGTTACACGGTCTACCACACCATCCGGGGTAATGTCGATAATGCGGTTGGCAATGGTCTGCACGAACTCATGGTCATGGGATACGAACAGCGCCGTGCCGCCGAAAGCGATAAGGCCGTTGTTAAGTGCGGTAATGGATTCCAAATCCAGATGGTTGGTGGGCTCGTCCATCAGCAGGACATTAGCGCCGGAGAGCATCATCTTGGACAGCATGCAGCGTACGCGCTCACCACCGGAAAGTACCGATGCTTTCTTGAGGCTTTCCTCACCAGAGAACAGCATACGGCCTAAGAAGCCGCGCACAAAGGTTTCATCCGGATCCTTGGAATACTGACGCAGCCAGTCTACCAGCGACAGGGACACGCCGTCAAAATAAGCGGAGTTATCTGCCGGCAGATAAGCCTGCGTAGTCGTTACGCCCCACTTGAACGTACCTTCATCCGGTTCTTCCTCGCCCATGAGAATCTTAAAGAGCATGGTCTTACCAATGCTGTTCGGGCCAACGAAAGCCACCTTATCACCGCGCTTCAGCGTGAAGCTGACATTCTTGAGCACCTGCTCGCCGTCAACGGTCTTGGAGATACCGTCCACCTGCAGGAGCTGGTCGCCTGCTTCGCGGTCCGGCGTAAAGGCAATGTAGGGATAGCGGCGGGAAGACGGCTTGATGTCTTCGACCTTGATTTTATCGAGCAGCTTCTTACGGCTGGTAGCCTGCTTGGATTTAGCAGCATTAGCCGCAAAGCGGGCGATAAAGTTCTGCAGTTCCTTGATTTTTTCCTCGGCCTTCTTGTTCTGCTCCTTCTGCAGCTGCAGGGCCAGCTGGCTGGACTGATACCAGAAGTCATAGTTACCGGCATAGAGCTGAATGGCGCCGAAGTCCACATCGCAGATATAGGTGCAGACCTGATTGAGGAAGTGACGGTCATGGGATACCACGATAACGGTATTTTCAAAACCAGCCAGGAAGTCTTCGAGCCAGTTGATGCTTTCTACGTCCAAATGGTTGGTCGGCTCGTCCAACAGCAGGATATCCGGATTGCCAAAGAGTGCCTGTGCCAGAAGTACACGCACCTTTTCCTTGGCCGTGAGGTCTGCCATCTTCATGGTGTGTTCCTCTTCGGGAATGCCCAGACCATTTAAGAGGCGGGCCGCTTCGGATTCTGCATCCCAGCCGTTGAGTTCCGCAAATTCAGCTTCGAGTTCCGAAGCCTTCATGCCGTCTTCTTCCGAGAAATCCGGCTTAGCATAGAGGGCATCTTTTTCCTCCATGATTTCCACCAGACGCTTATGCCCCATGATAACCGTGCGCAGCACTTCGTAATCATCAAAGGCATAATGGTCCTGCTGCAATACAGCCAGGCGCTCACCCGGGGTAATTTCGATATTGCCGCCGGTCGGTTCAATTTCCCCGGACAACAGCTTCAAGAAAGTGGATTTACCGGCACCATTGGCACCGATAATGCCGTAGCAGTTCCCCGGCGTGAATTTCAAGTTTACGTCCTTGTACAGGACACGCTTGCCGAACTGTAAGCTTACATTGTTTGTCGTAATCATAAAGTATTAATTATCCTCTCTATACCAAACTTATTTCGATAACATTTCCCGGAACATGCTCATAATGCTCTGGCCATAAGAATAGCCCGGCACAGCCCAACGGCCATTCAAATCAGTCCAGCTGTTCAGGGTCTGCGCACCATAGGAGCTGCGCACGAGTCCATAGCGGGGGTCAACCACCGGCTCGCTTGGTTTGCGGGTGGAAGCATAGGCCAGCAGATGCTGAATCTGGGCACGCACCCCCATCTGGGCAGAGCTGAAATATGCGCCCTTCACATCACTGCTGGTGGTTCCTAAGCCGCAGTAATTGTTCTGGTCAGGCGTTACCGTACCGCCGTAACGGAAAAAGCCCGTTTCCTTCAATGCCTGCGCAAAGGCCACATCCGGACGAATCCCTTCCCGGGCTCCTTCCTCATAGTAGTAGGAAACAAGTTCCTTGGGCGATACGGAAATATCCGGCTGGGGGTTGACACTCAGAAGGTATTTTACGCACTGTTCCTGACTGGCCAGTGGCGTACCGATAATGGCATCATCATAGGCCGACATGGTCTGTGGCACCCGAAAACCCGTTTCCTGCTTCTCCACAGGAGGATGCAGAATGACCGCAATACGATCCTCAAGGCTCTGCTTCCCGCGTTCCACGGTGCGGGTGCTGCTGCCTCCCATTTTGAGTTTGTGATTGGTATCCACTTTGGTTTCCATTTCCGGATTCATAGCCAGATGACGAGCCTCTGTATAATGTGGCAGCGCCAATGCCAGACTGCCAGCAAAAAAGCCAGCCATAACCACTCTTGAACAACGGTTAAAAATCACGAACAGTACACTCCTTAACTTACTCAAAACATACTTCCATAGCTATAATAAAGGGCAAAAATGCCACTTATTAACCAGACTATTTTCGTCACCTGCCGGGCCTTGCCTGCCATGGTCATAAACAAAGCATAGCCAATAACAGCACTGCCTAAAGCCGTGGCAAAATTCCCGGTCAAAGGCAAAAGCAAAGCCATGACACAGACGGACAGGATTTCTGCCCGTCTGTCCTCTTCCGCTTGCGATAACGGACAGGACTTTACAGTTTCCAGCAACAGCCAAAAGCCGCTGCCCACCAACACAGGCACCACCATGGCCGGAAAATCGGCGATAGCCACAATTACCGGTTCACAGAAGATAGCCAGTGCAAAAACAGCTCCGGCTGCCAGTACCGCCCGCCGACTGTTTTCCGCTTCAGCCTTGGCCGCCGAAGCCGGTGACGCCACCAAAGGCGAACTCCCACACAGAACGCCCAGCACTCCGAGGGCAAAGAGTTTTTTTATGCCCACAGCTGTCTCTTTCTCCCGGCAAAATGCCTGCAAAGTGCTCCCATGAATAACACTTAGCATAACCGTCAGGCTCAGCACCGTAATCCAGAAAAACACTGTATCCTGACTGCTCGCAGCCGCAAAATCCAGCTGGCCTAGTACCTTATCCAGACCTGCCGGCAGAAAAAACGGCGCAGCAGGAATCACCCAAAAGCCTTCGCCGAAGGTAACCAGTCCCGTAACAGCCATGCCAGCAAACAGAGCAATGCGCCAGCCTGCGGCAATCAGTGCCACCGTCAGCACGATTCCCGCCATGCTCCAAAACATCAGCGGGTCAGCGGCATCCCCGAGCATGGTCACCTGCCAGGAAGAAGTGATGACGATGCGCCCCAGCTTGAGCCCCAGACTGATGATAAAGACAGCCAGCGCGAGCTGAATTCCCCAGGAAAAAATTTGCGGCCAGCCCCTGCGCAGAGCAGAACCCGCAAAATGCCACAATGCCCAGCCCAGCAAAGACGCCAAAGCGCAGCTTCCCAGAACCGTCTGCCATCCCAAGCCATGCGAAACAGCGGCGATAAATACCAGATAGCCTGTCACCGTCAAGGACGGCGTCAGCACCAAATCATAGCCGCCATGCGCCAGCCACAATGTTCCCGCCAGAGACAGCAATACGCTGACGGTAAAGCTGGCGGCAAAATCCATGCCGGCCAGCTGCCACATGAAGGCGGTTGCCGTAAAAGCCGCCAAGGATGACATCGCCATGGTTGCCCCCGCGAAAATATCCCGGCTAAACTTCATAAACGGCTCACCCTCCACATAGTATATCAATCCTATTTTACCACAGGAAAGAGAAAAATGACAGTTTCACCATATCTTTTTCATAAATTCTGCCCCCATTCGTGCTATACTAAACATAACTTCATTAAATCTTGTCTGGGAGGAATTCCTTTGTCAAATACGAAATCCTTGAACGTGGTAAAACTCGGCGCATTAGCTGCTATTATTTTGCTCTTTGTCATCATCCATCTGCTGAATCCTGCCTTCCTGCCGCATATGTGCGGCCTGCTGGCCCGAGGTGATATTCAGGAGACTGCCAGCTACATTGCCTCGTTTGGTTCCGGAGCAGTGGTGTTCAGCTTTTTGCTGACCCTCTTTGTCAATGCGCTGGGCTTTCCGCCCGCCATTATCTTTTCCACCGCCAACACTTTGATTTTCGGCATCGGCTGGGGAATCTTTCTGTCGGTAGTGGCCGAGACTGTCGGCGTGGCCTTTAGCTTTATCCTGCTGCGCTTTTTCTTCCGGGAAGCGGCAGAAAAAATCATCAACCGTCACAAGACCTTGTCCGATCTTGACAAGTACAGTGGCAGCCGTGGCTTTGTCGTCATGCTCATCGCCCGCATGGTTCCCTATCTTCCCTCGGTGATGCTCAACGCCATCGGCGCTCTGTCCGCCATGAAGTTCCGGGATTATGTCATCGCCTCCTTCGTGGGCAAATTTCCCTCCACAGGTATCGAAGCCATCATCGGCCACGATGCCATTACCCATCAGGAGGACCCCACGCGGATGATTGTCGTGATTATCTTTGCCATCGTTCTTATCGTCGGTGCCTGGCTCTATGAACGCCACGAACAGAGAAAGAAGTGATTACTTTGCAGCTTTCACGCCGTAGGTTTCTTTTTTTAACTGGGAAAATCATTCTCCTGTTAGGTCTTGGCGGCTTCTTCCCCCGACTGGCTGCTGCCGCTAACTTTTCGCTGCCCATTGAAGCACTGCGCCAGTTAATCACCAGCGACCCCCGCACGTCCCGCACCATCATGTGGCAGAGCAAGACGCCGCTCGAGGACTGCCGCCTGCAATATCAGGCTGACGGAGCGCCTAGCCAAAGCCTGCCCGTCGCCATGGAGAGCCTGACCGAAGACCGCGTTACCAATTATTATTACACCGTTTACCTGCAGCGCCTGACGCCGGGAACAACTTACCATTACCGCATTTGGCAGGGGAACGTGGCCACACCTTGGCTGGAATTTATCACAGCACCGGCAGAGATTACGGATTTTTCCGCGCTGATTTTCTGCGATTCCCAATGCGGGCAGACTTACGCCGGTTGGGGCGAAAACTTCCGCACCGCATGGCAGCGTCATCCGGAAGCTCATTTCTTTACCATTAACGGCGATATCGTAGACAATGGCCAGCAGGAATGGCAATGGCAGAATTTCTTCGCCGCTGTCGCAGATGCTCTGCCCGGCCATCTCTTTGTTCCAGTGATGGGCAACCACGAATGTTACAGCCTGATTTGGAAATTCTGCCGCCCGCGCCGCTATGAACTCAGCTATAACCTGCCTGCCAACGGCACTCCGGAGCTGCAGAATTATTATTACTCCTACGATTACGGCCCCGTACATTTCATCGTGCTGAATACCCAGATGCTGGAACTTCAAGACCTTCATCCGGATTTGCTCGAAAAACAAAAAGCCTGGCTGCGCCAGGATGTAAAAGATCACCCGGCCCGCTGGCGGGTGGTACTCATGCACAAGGATGTGCTGGCCTATGATGAATACCAGCAAGGCTCCAGAACCATGATGAGCCTCAGCGATGTTGGCTACGCCTTTATGCCCCTCTTCGACAAGCTCAACATCGACTTAGTGCTGACCGGTCATATGCACACCTACCGCAATCGCGGTCATATCTACCAGCTGGAGCCAGCCGACAAGGGTCCCGTCTACATCATGAGCGGTCCCATTGGCAACCAGCAGTACAACGTCCCCGCCGACAAGAATTTTGACAAGTCAGCCATCTACCAGCCCACCCCCAACAACTACCTGCTGCTCACCGCCAGCCAGGAAAAGCTGACCGTCACCTGCTACACCATAGCAGGTGAACATGTGGAAACCACTGAAATCGTTCATGCCTAAGCCATCTTAAACAAAACTAAGCCCGGTGGCTGATAATACTTTCCCGTCGCGTTAGGCAAGCCTGCATAAGCAGAGGGAAAGTATTATCAGCCACCGGGCGTCTTTTCTTTTTATGTAGAACGTTATCTTACCGGCTGAATCGCAGGCAGTTCCACACTATTGTTCGTGATATCATTGATTACCAACTCGATGCTGGTAGACTCCACAATGGCATCCATAATGGTTTCCACCGGCACTGCCGACTGCCCCACCGGCGTTATCGGCGGCAGTTCTGCCGTTTCCTGTGCCTTAACCTGCGGCTTAGCCTGTTGCTGCGGTGCAGCGCTTACCGGCTGAATCGGTGGCAGTTCCAAAGCATCAGCAGGTACAGACGGAGTCGCTGGCTTTTTCGGCGCTGGCTGCTGTACCGGCGTTATCTGTGGCGGCTGAATGGGCCGTGGCGAAATCAGCGCAGGGGTATCCGTCTTTTCCCCTTTCTTCTTCGCCTTCCGTTCCTTGTCGATATCCGCTGCTGTGATAATTATGGGAATGGCCTTTTTCTGTCGCTGCGCAGCCTTTTTTTCTTCTTCAAGCTCCGCCGGAGTTTTCACCGCCGACCACCGCAGCCGGGAATTGAGCTGGGGCAGATTGCTTACTGCCTCATCCACCGCCTTAGCCGCCTGCGGTGCATTGGAGCCCTTGTTATCCGTGACCAAGCGGGAACGGAACAGTTCCTGTGAATCCACAGTAGACACCGTTCCCTCTGCCGCCTGAACAAGACTTCCTGCCATTATCATGCCAATGAACACGGCCATACCAGCCGCTTTGCTGCGATACATCATTATAACCATATCCCCCAATGGCTTGCGCCTAAATTTTTCTCTAACACAAACTAAAATTCGGCAGGACAATCAAAAAGTCCTGCCGAATTTATGACAAATTATATTATTTTTCCGTAAAGCTGGCAAATCCCTGCTGGAAAGAATCCACTGCCTCGCTCCGCAGTTCGGGATTATCCATCAGTCGCATGGAGTAGCAGCCGCCCTTGTTGCCGCGGAAGAAGGTAACAATCTCCTGATTGTCTGCCTTAGCTATCGAATCCGGCTTGCCATCGCCAGTGCTGTCAAAGGCAATCTCTTTAGCCGTAAAGGCATAGACAGCTCGTTCCTTGCCGGTGCGATTGACAATTACCACACTCTCATAAGGATTGGTGGCCATCAGGTTAGCCAGATACTGCTTGGCCTCTTCCTCTTTGAGGCTGTTCAAATCCGGCACATTCTTATCATCAAAGGCATTCTTGATGATGACCCAGGCATTTTTGATATTGTAGCCTTCATTGTCAAAAACCAGAATTTCCCCTTCCTTGCCTTCATACAAAGCGCTGGCAGGAATGACATTGGGTTTCTTTGGACATTTGAGCGTATAGCCAAATTCCTTGCTGGTGTACACATAGCTGTTCTTAACCTGGCTTGCATTCGAAGTTTTCTTCGCCTGCTGCTCCGTCTTTGCCGGTGCCTTGTCCTTGGCATCAACCTGCTGCATACCAGTTCCCATAAACAGAACTCCCATAAGACCTAAGGCTGTAATAATCTTTGCTTTCTTATTCATCTTGCATTACCTCTTTCTATCGTACAGTAATGGGGATTCCTAAATTCATTCTCTAATTATAACGCGATTGCTCCCATTTTGCCAATGACAAAATGCGTATTTCCGTTAAACGCCTTATCTCAACGTTTGCGGGCAGGCTCTACATTCACCTTATAGCCCTTCACCGTATTGCGGTGCATCGTGTTCATAACCCGTTCTGCCACATCCTCCGGCACTTCCACGAAGGTGAACTTGTCGTAGATGTTGATGACCCCGATGGTAGCCCCCGGAATGTCCGCTTCGTCAGCAATGGCCCGCACGATATCTGCCGGACGGATTTTCTGGCTGCGGCCGATGTTCAGGAACAGGCGCACCATGCCCGGCGCTCCGCCGGTATCACCGAAGCCGTTATTATCGCTCTTTTCATCCTTAAAGCCTTCCAAGGAAAGTTTCAAAGCCGCAGCGGCAATATCCACCATATCAAAGCCTTCGGCAGCCACATCCGAAATGATTTCATGGTAATCATCATAATGATTCTGCTGCAGGGTCTTAATCAGACGCTCCTGTACCAAGTCCTTCTGCCGTTCCAGCATATCCGAAGCCGTCGGCAGTTCCTTGCGCTGAATCTTCGTATGCGCGAGCTTCATGATAAGACGCAGCTGACGGTATTCCTTCGGCTCGATAAAGGTCATGGCCACACCCTTGCGGCCGGCACGGCCCGTGCGGCCAATGCGATGCACATAGGATTCATGGTCCTGTGGAATATCGTAGTTGATGACATGGGTAATATCGTCAATATCAATGCCGCGAGCCGCTACATCCGTCGCAATCAGAATGTCGATGCGCCCTTCGCGGAAACGCTTCATCACGCGGTCACGCTGAATCTGAGAAAGGTCACCATGGAGGCCGCCGGCAGAATAGCCGCGGGCATCCAGCGAAGCCGTCAAATCATCAACGGCACGCTTCGTGCGGCAGAAGATAATGAGCTTGCCGGTTTCTTCCACATCCAGCACCCGGCAGAGGCCCTCAAACTTTTCGCGGGTTTCGTAATAAAGCTGGTCAATCAGAGGAACCGTAAGGTTCTCCTTGGTGATGGTAATGCGCTGCGGATGCTGCATATAGCGGCGGGAGAGCTTTTCAATGGGCGCCGGCATGGTTGCGGAGAACAGCAGGGTCTGCCGGCCATCCGGAATCTGACGGATGATATTTTCAATATCATCAATAAAGCCCATATCGAGCATTTCATCGGCTTCATCCAGCACCAAAGTCTGGACATTGGTAAGGTCTAACGTGCCCCGGTTCAAATGGTCCAACAGACGCCCCGGCGTACCCACTACTGCATGAACACCGCGTTTCAGCGAACGAATCTGACGGTCAATGGCCTGCCCGCCGTAGATGGGCAGTGTACGCACGCGCTTGAACTTGCCGATTTTATTGAGTTCCTCGGCAGTCTGAATGGCCAGTTCCCGGGTCGGCGTCAGAATGAGCGCCTGCACCTTATGGAATTTCTCGGCCATCTTTTCCACCGTCGGAATGCCAAAAGCTGCCGTCTTGCCCGTCCCCGTCTGCGCCTGACCAATCACATCATGGCCTTCCAGCGTAAGCGGAATGGTCTGCGCCTGAATGGGGGAAGGTTCCTCAAACCCCATCTCTCTAAGCGCCTGCAGCACCTTACGGCTAAGTTCAATCTCACCAAAGTTTTTAAGTTCCTGTTTCAAAAAGTTCCTCCAAAAATCTATAAATAGTAAATGCGGGTTTTTACTCTTTTACCGGCTCGCCCACAACATCATAAGTAAAGCCCTGAAGGACTTTCACTTTGATGACATCACCGGGTTTGCTGGTAGTATCTCCCTCAATATAAACCTGACCGTCAACTTCCGGCGCCTCACGGTAAGAGCGTCCTACCGCAATATTGGGCTGTTCCTCATCGCGTCCTTCCACAAGGACTTCGATAACCTTGCCCTCGAAGCTCTGGTTGACTTCCTCGGAAATCTTGCTCTGCACACTCATGAGGTCATGATATCTTTCCTGCATAACCTCTTCGGAAATCTGATTTTCCATATTGTAAGCCGGCGTATCCTCCTCACGGGAATACGTGAAAACACCGACCTTGTCCAGGCGCTGCTCGATAAGGAAGTTACGCAGAGTCTGATACTGGGCATCCGTTTCGCCGGGGAAGCCCACGATAAAGGTCGAACGGATGGTTACGCCGGGGATGCGTTCCCGCAACTTCTTAATCAGCGTAATCATCTGCTCCTGTGTATCCGGGCGGTGCATGGACTTGAGCACGGAGTTATGGGCATGCTGCAAAGGCAGGTCAACATACTTGCAGACCTTGGGTTCCGTCGCATAGACATCAATGAGTTCATCCGTAAAGAATTTCGGATAGCAATAGAGTGTGCGTACCCATTTGAGTTTCGGCACCTTGACTACTTCCCGCAGAAGTTCTGCCAAAGCCGGACGGTTATAGATATCCCGGCCATAGTTGGTGCTGTCCTGCGCGATAAAGACTACTTCCCGCACACCATTTTCCGTGAGCTGTTCCACTTCTGCACAGATATCTTCAATCTTGCGGCTGCGGAACTTGCCGCGAATCTGCGGGATGGCGCAGAAGGCGCAACGATTGTCACAGCCTTCGGCAATCTTCACATAAGCGGTATAATCCGGCGTGGTGCGGATGCGGGGAGTCTTGGCATCATAGAGCGTGTCATCTTCTCCAGCCAGTACCACACGATGGCCTTTGAGCGTTTCTTCCACCGCTTCCATAATACGGCCCCAGGCACCGGTGCCCAAAATGGCATCAGCTTCCGGCAGTTCGTCCAACAGTTCCTGCTTGTAGCGCTGGCCTAAGCACCCTGCCACAATCAGACTGCGGCAACGGCCGGATTCCTTGTAGTCCGCCATATTCAGCACCGTGGTAATGGACTCTTCCTTGGCCGACTGAATGAAGGCGCACGTGTTGACAATCAAAATATCGGCTTCCGCCGGGTTATTGGTCAGCTCAATGCCGTGGTTCTTGAGTTCCCCCAGCATGATTTCCGTATCCACCAGATTCTTGGAACAGCCAAGACTGATAAAACCTGCTTTCACAAAAAGACCTCCTGTAAATACACGCTATGAATTACGAAAGAGGATACAGCCTGCATGTACAGACAGCACCCTCTGCATATCACACAACACAATCTAAAATAAATTACTTAAAGCGGACTTCCTTGACCCAACGGTCCAGAAAATCATGACGCTGCTGGTCCGTGAAGTTCACCGGCTGGTCAAAGAGCAGCATATTTTTTCCCGCAAAGGACTTGTAGGAGAGCGTACCGGGATTGGTAGGTACAAAGTAGAACTCCTTCTTCTGCAGAGCCTGCTGGGCTTCATCCGACAGGAGCCAGTCTGCAAATTCCTTGGCCGCTGCAGCGTCCGCAGTTTTTGCCTTGTAGGCAATTCCCGTACCGGTTATCATGGCCGCTGTGCCATCAGCAGGATAGACAATTTTTAAGGGATAGCCCCCCTGCATATAGCGGATAGCCTCGCTTTCCACGGCAATGGCCACATCCACTTCGCCCATGCCCGCCTGACGGACAGGATTGGACAGATACCGGGCATACTGCACCACCTTGGGGTGTATCTGCCGCCAGATATCATAAGTAGCTGCATCGCCGAACTGCGCCACCATGCTCATAAAGAGATTAGCTGACGCGTCAGCCGCCAAAAAGTCCGTAATGCCAATACGCACCTGAGGCTGAGCCGCCAGTTCCTTCCACGTATCCGGCACCAAGGGCAGAGTCAAAAGGTAATCCTTGTTCATGCAGAACACGATTGGGTCATACCAGACACCGACCCAATAACCGTCACGCTGCCGAAAATTCTCCGGCACCTGATCGCCGGCCTCCGAAAGATACGGCGTAAAATAACCGGCCACCGCGGCCTTATTTAGCGTATCCTTATCCGCCAGTACCATGGAAGCTGCGCCCTCATCCCCGGCTTCTGCCTGAGCCTGCAAGCGCTTTATGATTTCCCCGGATGATAACGGCACGAAGTTTACCCGCACGTTGTGGGACTGCTCATAAGCATTGGTCAGAATCGACGCATGCTCCGCAGGCAATGTGGTATAGACCACAATCTCCCGCAAAGGCCGGTTCCTGTCATCATGCCGTGCTCCGGCAAAATAGGCAGAACCTGCCACAACCAGAATAAACAACAAAAAAGCCGTCAGCAGCAGGGATGTATACCTTCTCATCAAACGATACCTCGCTCACAACTTCAATCATTTCCTATTCTATCATAAGAAATGAAGTGCCGCAATAGATTTCAGCTCTCTTATTCGTAGCGAAAGACGGAGGGAAGGGGCGGCAATAACTTTCGTCTGCTTATGCAGGCTTGCCTAACGCGACCGAAAGCCATTGCCGCCCCTTCCCTCCTCAGGTTTTACCTAGACTTGACGCCACGATATCATTGACATTCTATAACACATAAGAGCCGAGAGGACAGATGATGTTTTTCCGATGCGTTAGGCAAGCCTGCATAAACAAAGGAAAAATATTATCTGTCCTCTCTGCGGCTTTAGCATATCGATGTAATGTACGCAATAAGCCCGCGGGGCTGGTGATGTTTTTCCGTAGCGTTTGACAAGCTTGTCTATGGCGAAGGAAAAATATTACCAGCCCCGCGGGCGTCTTATAGCCTAGATGTTAACCCATCTTATTCTTCATCCGCATTCGGGTCCTTAATCGGCACTCCAAATACGAGATTATCCAAAAGTCCAATCAGCTGATTGATTTCCGGCTTAGCAATCTGTCCGGAAGCACCCAGCTGTTCACCTTTGATGCGCATCTCTTCACTGATTAGTGATGAGAACAGTACCAAAGGCACGGCGTTGAGGTTTTCATCCTCACGCACCAGTTTCAGCAGGCGATGACCATCCATCTTGGGCATTTCCACGTCGGAGATGATAACCCGCACATGGTCTTCGATTTTGCCAGGTTTCTGGGCAAGCGTCTGCAGATAATCCCAGGCATCCTGGCCATTGCCGAAATCACGGACATAACGATAGCCGGATTCATGCAGCGTCGTAACCAAGAGGTCACGCAACATCGGCGAATCTTCTGCTACCACTACATGGACATCAGAACGTTTGCTCTTAACATCCTCGGTAGCTTCTTCATAAGTCGTCAGCTTGGCATTGATTTCCGGATTGATTTCCGCAATGATGGTCTCAAAGTCAATCAGAAGCACAATTCGGTCTTCCATCTTGATGATACCAACCACGCGGGACTGGTCGCCAACTTCCGGAGCCGGCTCCATATCCTTCCAGGAAATGCGATGAATGCGGGAAACATTTTCCACCAGGAAACCGATATTGTAGTTATTGATTTCCGTAACAATGACATTGCGGGGTTCTGCCTTGGACTGCACATTTAAGCACCGCGGCAGATTTACCAGCGGAATTGCCTTGCCGCGCAGGGTGAACAGGCCATCGATATAGGGATGAGCCTGCGGCATTGCCGTCACCGGCGGACAGGTAATTACTTCGCGTACCTTTGCCACGTTGATGCCATAGTTAACTTGTCCAATGCTGAATTCCACAATTTCAAACTCATTCGTGCCGGTCTCCAGCAAGATTCCTTTCTTGTCTCCAGTCGTTTCTGCTGCCATCTACTTCGCCCCCATCTATTTTATATCCCATTCGAATTTCATCTCTAGCTTTCTTATTCGCCCTTTGGGTGCAAATTCCTTCAATCCTTGAAAAAATTTGCATGAATTTGCTTAATTTTCTTTGAGATAGGTCCAACCGTCTTCTTCGACAATGCGATTTTCCCGCAGGAGATGGCCCAAAGCCCGCTTGAAGGCGGCCTTGGAAATGCCGAACTTATCGCGGATGACCTCGGGCGAGGACTCGTCACTATAAGGCATTTTGCCATTGCGATTCTGCAAGAGCTCCATAATCTTTTCCGCATCGGTAATGAGTGCTTTTTCCTTGCTCTCCTTCAAGGAAGCATTGAGGCGGCCATCGTCACGGATGTAGGTAACGCGGGCCGTAACCACTTCGCCTACTCTTGGACGGGCCTGCGGATTCATTTCCTTGTTGGCGATAAAGACGATATAACGCTCCTCACTGAACAAGAACGCGCCGGCATCGGTGTAGTTATAGATGGCGCCTTTGACCATCTGTCCCTTTTTCACACCTTTGGCTGGCTGTGAAGCCCGGCGCATTTCATCCTCCACTTCCATGGTGACGGCCAGACGGCCGGATTTATCGGTGTAGAGTTTTGCCCAGACCACTTCCCCAATCTGGGGACGGCCGCGCATACCGGCATAGGGCATGAAGATGCCGCGCTCAGCTCCGACATCAACGAAAGCACCATCGCGGCTCACGTTGATGACCTTGAGGCGGGCAATCTGACCTTCGCGCATTTTGGGCACCCGCATGCTGGCGGTCAGTTTGCGTTTTGGGTCAAGATAGAGGAACACTTCCACTTCATCACCGATATTCACCGGATGGGTCTGCTGATTCTTATGCAGGAGAATATCGTCATTGGTGTTGCCGGTTTCCGCATCGAGGAAGGCCCCCAACTCCGACTCACGCACCACCTTCAAAGTTGCTACCGTGCTGGGGCCGTATTTTCTTTTACGCTGTTCTTCCATAAACGCCTCAATCAGTCTTCGTAAACGGACAGCTTAGCATCGCCCCAAAGCTGTTCGAGTGCATAGTACTCACGGGCTTCCTGCATGAAAACATGGGCAACTACATCACCGTAATCGAGCAATACCCATTCGCCTTCGCGGTAGCCTTCCTTATGGAAGAAGTCCACGCCAGCTTCCTGCAACTGTTCTTCAATGCTGTCGGCAATAGCCCGCACCTGAGTTGCCGTGTTGGCAGAGCAGACAACAAAGTAATCCGTGGACGGGGACAATTCCCGCATATCCATCACCACAATATCTCTGGCTTTCTTATCGCTGGCTGCTTTGCAAACTGCCTGGCTCATTTCTTCAATGGTCATCTTGAATCCTCCTAGAATCTATAAAAACAACATTATTTTTCTTCACTTGGTCCCTCTGCCGGGAAAAGTTCCTGTATCCGCTGGGCTGCCGCGGCATCATCCAGCACCCAGATAGAGGGGTCATCCGCTGCCGGTGCACCGGGCAGGATAATACTCTCTGGTGGCACACTGCTCAAATGCCGCAGAGTATTGGCCAGATACACGGAGTCAAAAATCTCCGCGCTGGTTTCCACCCGCTGCTTGATAATCTCCGCAATGGTCGGCAGCTTCGTCAGGGTTCTGAGCTGCAAGAGATTCTGATAAAGCGCCTTACAGAACCGCTGCTGCCGCTGCATGCGGCCCAAGTCATCCAAATCATCACTGCGATACCGCAGGTACTGCTGGGCCTGCTTGCCATTCAGATGTTGATAGCCCTGGGGAAGATGGATGGAGATGTTGCCTTCTGCATCATCGTAGTTCATATCCTCTTCCACATAGATATCCACGCCATCAATGGCATCGATAAGCTCACTGAACACCGCCATATCCAGCACAATGTACTGATGAATGGAAATGCCCAAAAGATTATTGACCTGACGTGTCAGCATGGGAGCACCCCCCATGGCATAAAGGTATTTTATTTTTGTCTGCTCCTGGCTGCCGGTGACATTCACCCAGGTATCCTGTGGGATATGAATAAAGCGCAGCCTGCCGGTATTGTTTTCAAAACTGGCCACCACGATGCCGTCCGCTTTTTTCTCGGTACTGCCATCAATATCCACACCTTCATCCAGCCCCACAATCAGCACATTGGTATAGCCGTCAAACCGCGGGTCAATGGTGCCCCGCCGCATCTGCTGGCGCTGGGTGTAGCCTTCATACATGGTCTGATACTCCTGATTGAGCTTGGAGCCCAAAGACACCAAAGCGTAACCAGCAAAGAGTACGCCGGTGACGATTACGCCCAGGAACAAGAGGAGAATCAACAGCCTGAGCCTCGCCCGCCGCCTTCTTTGGGCCAAGAGCTTGCGTTTATGTTTTATATTTTGCTGGGTGACATTTATCTTGTCCATCAGCCTGACCTTCTATCTATTAAGCAGTATTTCATTTCTGGCAATGACCGTATCGGGATGAATCAGCCCGCCTTTTTGGAGCACAAAGGCAATGGACTGGGTAAGGCCTGCCAGCATCATCTCATCCAAGCTGGCAGTTTTGGAAAGTTCCCGCAGCTTCTCAACACCGGGATAATCCCGCTGTGGCTCAATCATATCCGCGAACCAGATGATTTTATCCAGCTCCGTCATCTGCGCCCCGCCCACGGTATGCCGCCAGATGGCCTGCTCCACCGCCTTGTCATTGACGCCGTATTTTTCCACCACCAGATGGGCACCTACATAGGCATGAAGCAACAGGGGCATCTGCTTTTCCACCGGCTCCACTGCAATCTGCCGCTTTTCTGCTTCCTGAATCAAATCCTCATTGGGAAATTCCCGGGCACAGTCGTGGAGAAGTCCTGCCACCTGCGCCTGCTCCCTATCGATGCCGAAGCGTTCCGCCAGAAACACCGCCGTCTCCGCTACGCCCAAAGAGTGTTGGTAACGGGAGGGCTTCAGGCTCTTTGCCAAAAGCTCCCGCATTTCCTCGTATTTCATGGCAAAACTCATTTGTATAAACCTTCTTTTTCGATGTAATCAGCTACATTTTCTGGTACTAAATAGCGGATGGAACGACCTTCTGCCACCCGCTCCCGAATCTGTGTGGAGGAAATTTCCATCAGCGGCACCTGCAGTTCATGGATATGACTTCTGAGTTCAGGGCCAAAATAATCTAACAGCAATTTCTCATCAAAGGGAATCTCCGGCCGGGTGGTGCCAATAAACTGACAGGCTCCCACCAATTCCCGGGGATGATTCCAGGTTGGCAGGTCGTTAATGGAATCTGAACCGGTAATAAAGTATAGTTCAGCATCTTCCCCCAGCTTCTGCTGCATCTCCTGCACCATAAGCCAGGAATAAGACGGCCCCTTGCGCTCCATCTCCAGCAAATCCAGACAAAAACAGGGATTGGCCGCAATGGCCAGCTCCACCATTTTTATCCGCTGCTCTGCTGAAGCGATTTTTCGCCCCAGCTTATGGGGCGGCTGAGCCGCAGGAATGAAGCGTACTTCGTCCAGTTGGAAGGCCTCCCGGGATTCTTCCGCAATATGCAAATGAGCCAGATGGATGGGGTCAAATGTGCCCCCCATCAGCCCTATTCGCTTTTTCATCACCGGATTCCTCCCCACATATAAAGCAACAGATAAACTGCCGCTATTGTCAAAACGATAAGCAATACTGCCCAGGCATAGTCCTTACTGTCATGTGCCCCTTTTGGGGTAGACAGATACTGGCGCATAGCCCGATAGTAACCCTGCAAGTGAAACATCAGCGAATCTGACCCTCGCCCATAATGAGATACTTGGAGCTGGTCAGTTCCATAAGCCCCATGGGCCCACGAGCATGAAGTTTCTGCGTGCTGATGCCGATTTCCGCGCCAAAGCCGAACTCAAAACCGTCCGTAAAGCGAGTTGAAGCATTGACATATACCGCCGCGGCATCCACTTCCTTCTGGAAGCGCGCCGCGTTCACGAGGTCACGCGTCACAATCGTTTCCGAATGGCCGGTGTTGTAGCGGTTGATATGTTCTATCGCTGCCGCCACATCATCGACCACCTTGACGGACAGAATCAAATCGCCATATTCCGTACTCCAGTCCGCTTCTTCCGCCGTCTGCATTTCCGGGCAGATGGCGCGCGCCTTATCGCAGCCGCGCAGTTCCACCTTTTTCGCCGTCATGGCCTCATAGAGCATGGGCAGGAATTTTTCGGCCACATGCTTATGCACAAGCAGCGTTTCCATGGCATTGCAGACCGATGGACGGCTGGTCTTGGCATTGATGGCGATATCGAGCGCCATCTGCAAATCCGCACTCTCGTCCACATAGGTATGGCAGACGCCTGTTCCAGTTTCAATTACCGGGACAGAGCTATCCTCTACCACCCGCTTGATCAGTCCTGCGCCGCCGCGGGGGATGATGACATCCAACAGGCCAGTCAAATGGGTCATTACGCCTACAGCTTCTCTGTCCGTAAAGTCAATAAACTGGATTGCCCCTTCGGGGACACCATGCTTATAGGCTTCTTCGGCCAATAGTGAACTGATGGCGATATTCGAGCGAATCGCCTCACTGCCGCCGCGCAAGAGCACGGCGTTGCCGGATTTCAGGCAGAGTGCCAGGGCATCTGCCGTGACATTTGGACGGGCTTCATAGATGATGCCCACCACACCCAATGACACCCGCACACGGCGGATGGAAAGACCATTAGGGCGTACACACGAATAATCGCCCTGACCGATGGGGTCAGGCAGAGCCGCCGTCTGCCGCAGGCCTTCAGCCATACCGGCAATGCGGTTTTCATCGAGCATCAGACGGTCCAGATAGGAGCGCTTGACGCCCTTTTGCCGGGCTTCTTCCAAGTCCTGCGCATTGGCTGCCAAAATCATGCTGCTGCGCTGTTCCAAGGCATGCGCCATCGCCAGCAAGGCTTCATTCTTCACCTTGGTCGAAAGCGTGCCCAGCTTATAGGACGCAGCTTTTGCCGCTTCGGCCTTTTTGCGTACTTCTGCCTGAATATCCAATCCGATTCCTCCCCATCAAAAATCAGCCAATAATCACACCATCAATACCATATTATCGCGGTGAATAACCTCGGTGGGTACATCACCGGTTAAAATCCTGGCAATCTCGTCCGTCTGCCGGCCGAGAATCTTTTGCAAATCGTCCGCTGAGAAATTGACAATTCCCCGAGCGATTTCCTGCTGGGATGCCGTGAGCACCCGCACGGTGCTGCCAGCGGCAAATTCGCCGTCACAGGCCGTAACACCTGCAGGCAGGATACTGGCACCCTGCTCGCGCATAGCTTTGGCACAGCCCGCATCTACAACGATTTCGCCCGCCAGTCGCTTGCCAAAGGCCAGCCATGACTTGCGCACTCTTAAATGCGACTCCCGCGCTGGGAACACCGTACCGATATTTTGACCGGTCAAAATATCCCGCAGCACATTTTCCCGTGAACCCGAAGCAATGACCATCGTCACGCCGGCACTCATGGCAATCTGCGCCGCCTGAATCTTGGTCATCATGCCGCCCGTGCCCAGCTTGGAACCGGCACCACCGGCGATGGCTTCAACCTCGGGCGTAATTTCGGGAATCTCGGCGATAAGCTCGGCTTCCGGATGGGTTGCCGGATTAGCCGTGTAAAGCCCTTCAATATCCGACAGTATAATCAGGGCATCGGCATCCACCAAGGTCGCCACCATAGCCGAAAGGTTATCGTTATCGCCAATCTTGATTTCATCTACCGCTACCGCGTCATTTTCATTGATGACGGGAATAGCGCCCATGGAAAGCTGGGCCAACAGGGAATTACGGGAATGGATGTACTGATGGTGTTGCACGGAATTTTCTTTAGTCAGCAGCACCTGTCCCATAACCTGTCCGTATTCGGCAAAGAGCTTCTCATAGATATGCATGAGCACGCCCTGACCGATAGCCGCGACCGCCTGCTTTTCCGGAATGGATTCCGGCTTTTGGGCAAGGCCGAGTTTCCCCAGGCCTGCGGCAATGGCGCCCGAAGACACGAGAATCATTTCCTTCCCCTGATTTTTGAGGTCGGCGATTTCCCGCAGCAACAGGTCAATGCGGTGCAGATTCAGTTTTCCCGTTTCATGGGTCAGGGTACTCGTGCCCACCTTGACCACAATGCGCTTGGCTTCACGCAAACGCTCTCTGGCAGTTCCCATGTTCTTCCCTCCGCTCAAGTTTGGTTACGGCAGTTCGATTTTCGGCTTATCGTAGTTACGCTTAAACAGCAAACCATTGCGGCCGATAATCTGCACGAGATTTACATCGGCACGTTCAGCCAGCATGGTGATGGCATCTTCCGGTTCTTCCATGCAGTTCTGCAATACGCGCACCTTGATGAGTTCGCGCTTCTTGATGGCTTCCTGCGCAGCCTGCACAACGGTCGGCGTCACACCTTCCTTGCCCATCATCACCACGGGTTCCAATTTCTGCCCCATGGAACGCAAAAAGCTTTTCTGCTTGCCTGTCAATGAATTTCTTAACAAATTTATTCCTCCGTAAATCCTTACTCTTAATCGCGGAATTCAAATTCCATTTCGCCGATATGGATGGTATCGCCCTCTTTGGCGCCCTTTTCCCGCAGCTTTTCATCGAGATTCTTGATGCGCCAGATGTACTGGAAGCGGCGCACAGCTTCATCGTTGAGGAAGTTGGTCATCTTCACGAGCTTTTCGATATTCTGACCAGACACCACAAGTTCACCGCTGATGTTGCGGGAAATGGTAATCTTATCCGGGTCTTCCTCGTTCTCGTCATAGACCACAACTTCGTCTTCCGTCTCCGGCTCCTCAACATAGTTGTCGAGCCATTCACCGGTGTAGTCGATAAGTTCCTGCACGCCTTCGCGGGTAGCGGCGGAAATCGCAAAGAACTTCATGCCGTTTTCTTCCGCCAGCTTCTGCAGGCGCGGCAGATTTTCCTGCGCTTCCGGCAGGTCGATTTTATTGGCCACGAGCACCTGCGTGCGACGGGCAATCTTTTCGCTGTACTTCTTGAGCTCCGCATTGATTTTGTAATAATCGTCAATGGGGTCACGGCCTTCAAGGCCCGAAGCGTCCACGATATGCAGAATCAGCTTCGTGCGCTCCACATGGCGCAGGAAGTCATGCCCCAGGCCCACGCCGTCAGCCGCACCTTCGATAAGGCCCGGAATGTCAGCCATGACAAAGCTCTTTTCGTAATCCGTCTTGACCACACCAAGCACCGGCGTAATCGTTGTAAAGTGATACTCGGCAATCTCAGGACGCGCCGCCGAGCAGCTGGCCACCAGACTCGACTTGCCCACACTCGGATAACCGACCAGACCAACGTCAGCAAGCAGCTTCAATTCCAAAATCAGATTCTTGGCTTCGCCCGGCTCGCCGAATTCAGCAAAGGTCGGCGTGCGGTTGGCGGAGTTCGCAAACTTCGCATTGCCACGGCCGCCGCGGCCGCCCTTGCAGACCACAGCCTCCTGACCGATTTCCGTAAGGTCCGCCAGCACTTTGCCCGTAGCCTCGTCCTTCACAATCGTTCCAGGCGGTACCTTGACATAGCAGGCCGGTGCATTGGCACCATACTGATTCTTGATATCGCCATTTTCGCCATTTTTCGCCGTAAACTTCCGATGAAAACGGAAATCCAACAGCGTGTTCATATTCTGGTCAACGACAAAAATCACATCGCCGCCCCGGCCGCCATCACCACCAGACGGGCCGCCTTTCGGCACAAACTTCTCTCTTCTAAACGCCGACTTACCATGACCGCCGTCACCAGCTTTCACGATAACACGAGTTCTATCAATAAACTGCATATTTCCTCCATCTTGTAATCCGTCACCACCTCATCCGTCACGCTTCGCGTGCCACCTTCCCCTCAAGGGGAAGGCTTAATGGTAACAACAATAAGACAAATGTAATTTCTGCGCCCAAGAACGGGCGCTGGTGGACGTAAATCCCGTGATGGGATTTCAGTCCACGTTTTCGCCTGTGCCCGCAAGGGTATTTGGGTACTTTTCTTTGCGCCAAAGAAAAGTACCACCTCGCATTTGCAATACACAAAGGCAAGAGCCGGCATTGCGTTCAATACCGGCTCTTGCCTTTATGCACTACAACGCAACCTAACGCCGTTCCTTATAAACAAATACCTGCGCCGAAAAGCGCAGGTATCCGTTATATGTCTTACATAGCTTCTTCAGCCGTATAAACGCTGACCTGACGCTGGTAGCGGCCTTTGCGCTCGAAAGCGACCTTGCCGGCAACCTTTGCGAACAGGGTATCATCCTTACCGATACCAACATTGTGGCCCGGATGGAAGTGCGTGCCGCGCTGACGAACCAGAATGCTGCCAGCAGTTACAACCGTACCAGCCTGCTCCTTAACGCCGAGACGCTTGGAATGGCTGTCACGGCCGTTACGCGTGGAGCTAACACCCTTTTTATGTGCGAACAACTGCAAATCAAAAGTAAACATCGAATTCACCTCCGCTGTTCTTGAATTCGTACACCTTCCGGACTGAGCTTAGCAATCTCCATCAGTCCTAGAAGCATCGTTTGTAAAATCGCTTCGGTCAGTTCATCAGGAGCCCCTTTGAGCTGCATTTTGAGCTTTCCACTCGCTACGGAATAATCCATGTCGCGATGCAGATGCTCACCCAGTCCCAAAAGCGCCGTCTGCGTAAGGGACGAAACCCCGGCACAGACAATGTCCTGACCATGCGCCGCCGTGCCGCTATGGCCGACAACTTCAAAGCCAACAATGCGATCCGTTGGCTCCTTAAAGATTTTCACCTTAATCATGAATTAAGCTTCGATCTTTTCGATAACAACCTTCGTGAACGGCTGACGATGACCCTGACGTTTACGGTAGTTGCTCTTAGCCTTGTACTTGAAGACCAGAATCTTCTTGTCCTTGCCCTGAGCTTCAACCTTGCCCGTTACTTTGGCACCTTCAACAACCGGCTTGCCAACTTTGACATCACCATCGTTTACTACCGTCAGAACTTCGTCAAACACTACAGCTTCGCCTTCAGCAGCGGAGAGCTTCTCCACCATGATTACATCACCTTCAGCGACCTTGTACTGCTTGCCACCAGTTTTGATAATTGCGTACATGAAAACACCTCCCTATAGATTACTCGCCAACTACGGCACTGCCACAAGGCAGATTTTAACAGCCTCGCTGTGCGGTTGGGGATGGGCTATAAAACCCAAATCAGACGCACTGCATGCGTCTACAGTTAGTAATAGTAACATAGGCCTAAGGCCTTGTCAAGAAAAATAATTGCATTATCTTCTCCTATGTTCGTATAGGAAAATCCTATCTATTATATTGTGCAAAGTGACATTGAGATTTTCCCGTTTTTTCGTTATAATGTACAAGTGTATAGAATATGTAACGTTTAGGAGGAATTATCATGATTAGTCCATATACCGCAGGTGCGTTAGTACTGGTTGCTCTGATTGTTTTCGGCCCCAGCAAGCTGCCGGAAATTGGCAAAGCTCTGGGCAAGGGCATCAAGGAATTCAAATCCGGTGTTGTCGATGAAGCTAAAAAGCCGGAAGATACGCAGATGATGAACGTAACGGAACAGCCCAAAGAACTGCCCAAGGCTGAAGACCAGACGAAACAGTAAGCCGGTGGCATAAATGGCAGAAGAACAAAAATACGAAGAAATCGAGGCGCCCAAGCAGATTGGCGCCCCGGCAGATGCCGAAGTGGTCTTAGACGATGGCAGCATGTCCCTGATTGCCCATCTGACCGAGCTTAGAAGCCGCCTGATTAAATGTCTGGTAGCTACGGCGCTTGGAAGCTGTGTGGGCTATTTTTTCATTCAGGATATCATGCACTATCTGACCCTGCCGGCGGGCAAACTCTATTACATGCAGCCCGCTGAAGCATTCTTTACCTATTTAAAGGTAGCCTGCGTGGCCGGTTTCCTTCTGGCGCTGCCCATTATCTTTTGGCAGGTCTGGCGTTTTTTCCTGCCCGCCCTGACATCGAGGGAACGTATGGTGCTTGGTATTGTGGTGCCGGCATCCGTCGTTCTTTTTTTCTGTGGACTGGCCTTTTCCTTTTTCCTGGTACTGCCAGCGGGTATCAAATTCTTCCTGGGCTTCGGCAATGCAGAGCTGGAAGCGCTGTTGTCGGTGAACAAATACTTTGACTTTGTCATCATGTTTGTCCTGCCCTTCGGCTTTATCTTTGAACTGCCACTGGTCATGACTATTATGGGCAAGATGGGGCTTATTACTTCGGCATTTCTGAAGAAGTATCAGCGCATCATCATCTTCCTGTCCTTCGTCGTCGGGGCACTCATCACCCCGACCCCGGACGTATTCACCCAGTCCATGATTGCTCTGCCCATCATCGTACTCTATGAGGTAGGCTATTTCATTGTTCGTTATATTTTACGCAGATAAGAGGAGGTAAATTTCTTGGCTTATAAGGACTTGCGGGAATTTATGACCGACTTGGAGTCAAAAGGGCTCTTAAAGCGCATAAAGACCGAGGTTGACCCGGAACTGGAGATTACGGAAATCACCGACCGGGTATCGAAAATGGAAGGGGACAAAAACGTCGCCCTGCTCTTTGAAAATGTCAAAGGCTCCACCATGCCGGTACTCATGAACGCCTTCGGCAGCTATGAACGCATGGCGATGGCCTTGGGTGTGGAAAAGCTCGATGATGTTGCAGACGAGCTGCGGGAGATGCTCAAACTCCCCTACGTTTCCCTGCAGAATAAAATGAACGTTGTGACCATGATTCCCATGATTAAGCGGGCGATAAACTTCCCCAAATACGTGAAGAACGCCCCCTGTCAGGAAGTCGTAGAAACGGAAAATCCGAGCCTTGACGATATTCCCATTCTCAAATGCTGGCCCGACGACGGCGGCCCCTTCGTGACCCTGCCCTTGGTGTTCACCAAGAATCCCAAGACCGGCAAGCGCAATGTGGGCATGTACCGCCTGCAAAAATACGACAGCCGCACCACGGGTATGCACTGGCATATCCACAAGAACGGCGCAGAAAACTTCCGCGACACCAAGGCGCAGGGCGGCGATAGAATTGAAGCGGCCGTAGCCATCGGCACGGACCCGGTGCTTACCTATGCCGCGACCGCTCCTCTGCCCCGCGATATTGACGAAATGGTCTTCGCCGGTTTCCTGCGGCATAAATCCGTGGAAATGGTCAAGTGCAAGACCGTGGATATCGAAGTGCCCGCCACGGCCGAAATCATCCTCGAAGGCTATGTGCTGACGGATGAAAAGCGCCGCGAAGGCCCCTTTGGCGACCATACGGGCTATTATTCACTTGCAGACGATTATCCCGTGTTCCATATCACGGCGATTACTCACCGCAAAGACCCGATTTACTTCTCCACGGTGGTCGGCAAGCCGCCTATGGAGGACTGTTACCTCGCCAAGGCTACGGAACGCATCTTCCTGCCGCTGTTACAACAGATGCAGCCAGAAATCATCGACATCAATATGCCCCTTGAAGGCGTATTCCATGACTGCTGCATCGTATCCATCAAGAAGCAGTACCCCATGCAAGCCCGCAAGGTCATGCATGCACTCTGGGGCATGGGCCAGATGATGAACGTCAAGATGATTATTGTCGTCGATGCCCATGTCAACGTACAGGACCTCAAGGAAGTCTGGTGGCGTGTCTACAACAACATCGACGCCAAGCACGATTTGGAAATCGTCGAAGGTCCGCTTGACGTTCTTGACCACTCCTCCCCGATGGCAAAATGGGGCTCCAAGATGGGCATTGATGCCACCAAGACCTGGCCGGAGGAAGGCCATACGCGCGAATGGCCGGAAGAAATCAGCATGAGCGAAGAAATCAAGGCCCGCGTAGATGCCAAGTGGAAGGAGCTTGGTCTGGATTGATTGATATAAAAGCCCATATTAACAACGTGGCGCTGCACCATACGATTTTCGACCTGCCGTTCGCCTTTATGGGCGCGGTGCTGGCAGCAAACGGAACGCCCACCATCCATGACCTTATCTTTATTGCTCTTGCCATCACCACAGGACGAGCCGCAGCGATGGCCCTTGACAATCTGGCGGACTTAAAGTACGACAAATTGCAGCCCCGCATGAGTTACCGCGCCATGGTCAGCGGACGGATAAGCAAGCGTGAGGCAAAAGTCTTTATCGTCATCTGCCTGCTCTTAATGGTGCTGTCGGTTATGCAGCTGAATCCCATTTGCATTTACCTGCTGCCCCTTGCCGCACTGCCCTTTTTGATTTATCCCTTTACCAAGCGCTTCACGGGCTGGTGCCATCTCTTCTTAGGCGTAGCTATCGCCATGGCGCCGGCAGGCGGCTGGGTTGGCGTCAGCGGAGAAATAACCACGCCCATGGTGCTTCTGTGTATTGCCGTGGCCCTTTGGATTGGTGCCTTTGACGCCATGTACGGCGCTCAGGATGAGGACTTTGACAAGAGCCAGGGGCTTCATTCACTGGCCGTAAGTTATGGTGCTGACAATGCCTTTAAGCTGTCAGCCGCCATGCATGTCATCTGCATTGCCTGCTTCTTCGCTGTGGGCATCATGATGTCCTTAGGACAGCTTTACTTTATCGGCGTGGGCATTGCCGCAGGTACACTCGTGTATCAGCACCGCATCGTAAGCCCCACGGATTTTTCCCGGGTGACGCAAGGCTACTTCATGCGCAACGGCATTGTGTCCGTCGCCATCTTTGTCTGCACCTGGCTTAGTTTCTACTTATAATCAACAAAATTGAGGTGACTCCATGTCCGCAAAAATTCTCGAAGGCAAGTTTTTCGCACAGCAGTTAAAAGATGATGCCGGGCGCCGGGCGGCGGCTTTGCAGGAAAAATATGGCCGCGCTCCGGGGCTGGCCGTTATCCGCGTGGGTAACGACCCAGCTTCCGAAGTCTATGTCCGCAACAAGGACAAGGCCTGCGCTGCACTCGGCATCTATTCGGAAGTTATCGCCATGCCCGAAGAAACCAGCAAAGACGAATTAATCGCCAAGATAGATGCCCTGAATGCCGACGAAAAAATCGACGGCATTCTCGTGCAGTTGCCCCTGCCTGCCCAGATTGCGCAGTTTGAGGCCGAAATCCTCAACCGCATTGCCCCATCAAAAGATGTTGACGGCTTCCATCCCGTCAATGTCGGCAAGATGGTTACGGGCGAACCAGCCCTGCTGCCCTGCACGCCGGCAGGCTGCATCCGCATGCTGGAAATGGCCGGCATTGAAATCGCAGGCAAACGCGCCGTGGTCATCGGTCGCAGCAATATCGTGGGCAAGCCCATGTTCCATCTGCTGATGGCGAAAAACGCGACTGTAACCGTGTGCCATTCCCGCACCGAGAATTTGGCGGAAATCACCCGTCAGGCCGACATTCTGGTCGCGGCCATTGGCAAGCCCAATTTTGTAAAAAAAGATATGGTAAAAAAAGGTGCAACCGTCATTGATGTCGGCATCAACCGCATTGCCCCCAAGAAACTTGTGGGCGATGTGGACTTTGAAGCCGTCAGCGAAGTTGCCGGCGCCATCACCCCCGTACCTGGCGGCGTTGGCCTCTTGACTGTCGCCATGCTCATGCAGAATGTTGTGCAGGCAGCAGAGGCGCACCTACAATGATAATTATAGCCTTCCCCTATGGAGAAGGCTATAACTATATAGCTTTATGTAAAGTTTTTATGCAGAGGAGAAGAAAGCTCAATGAAAACCGATGTGGAAATCGCGCAAAGCGCAGAAATGCAGGACATTCGCCGTATCGCGGAGAAACTCAACATCTCCGAGGATGAACTCGAACTCTATGGCAAGTACAAGGCCAAAATCAGTCTGGACGCCTGGCAGCGGGTCAAAGACCAGCCCAACGGCAAGCTGGTGCTGGTGACAGCCATCAATCCGACTCCGGCTGGCGAAGGCAAGACGACCACCAGCGTAGGCCTTGCCGATGCCTTCCATAAGCAGGGCAAGAAGGTTGCCGTAGCCCTGCGTGAACCCTCCCTTGGTCCCTGCTTCGGCCTCAAGGGTGGCGCCGCTGGCGGCGGTTATGCTCAGGTCGTCCCCATGGAAGATATCAACCTGCACTTTACCGGTGACTTCCATGCCATCACCACGGCACATAATTTGCTCGCTGCCGTAATCGACAATCATATCCAGCAGGGCAATACCCTCGATATCGATGTGCGCCGCGTGGTCTGGAAACGCGTGCTCGACCTCAACGACCGCGCCCTGCGCCATGTGGTCATCGGCATGGGCGGCAAGGCCCATGGCGTGCCCCGCGAAACCGGCTTTGATATCACCGTAGCCTCTGAAATGATGGCGATTCTGTGCCTGGCCTCCGACCTTGAAGACATGAAAAAGCGCCTCGGCGAAATCGTTGTCGCCTACACCCGCGACGGCCGAGCCGTAAGAGCCAAGGAACTTAACGTAACTGGTGCGCTCACCCTGCTCTTTAAGGACGCCATCAAACCGAACCTTGTGCAGACGTTGGAGGGCACGCCCGCCTTTATCCACGGCGGCCCGTTTGCCAACATTGCCCATGGCTGCAACAGCGTCATGGCGACGAAATTCGCGCTCAAATTTGCTGACTATGTGGTGACCGAAGCCGGCTTCGGTGCTGACCTCGGCGCCGAAAAATTCCTCGATATCAAATGCCGCTTTGCCGGCATCCATCCGGATGCCGTGGTTATCGTCGCTACTGTCCGCGCCCTCAAAATGCATGGCGGCATGGATAAGAAGGATTTGGGCAAAGTTGACATGTCAGCTTTGGAACGCGGTATGCAGAACCTCGAAAAGCATATTGAAAACATCCAGAAATTCGGTCTGCCTGCCGTAGTAGCTATCAACGCCTTCCCCACCGATACCAGGGAAGAACTCGATTTCGTCGAAACTGCCTGCAATAAGCGCGGCGCCGAAGTCGCCCTCTCCGAAGTCTGGGCAAAAGGCGGCGAAGGCGGCCTGAAGCTCGCCGAAAAAGTCGAAGCAGCCATGAATAAGCCCAACAACTTCCACTTCATCTATGAAACCGAGCAGAGCGTGGAAGAAAAAATCAGCGCCATCGCCAGGGAAATATACGGCGCTGACGGTATCAGCTTCACCGCGGCAGCACAAAAACAGCTCGCCGAAATCAAGGAACTGGGCTTTGACAAGATGCCCATCTGCATGGCTAAGACCCAGTATTCCCTGTCCGACGATGCCACGAAGATTGGCCGCCCCGAAGGCTTTACCGTCACCGTAAGAGAACTTCGCATCTCCGCTGGTGCCGGCTTTATCGTAGCGCTTACCGGCAACATCCTGACCATGCCCGGCCTGCCGAAGAAACCGGCTGCCGAAAACATGGATATCGATAACGAAGGAAAGATTACAGGACTTTTCTAAAATAGTAAAACTGAAACAGCCGCTGTTGGGAATTCCCGACAGCGGCTGTTTTATGCATCATTATTTATTCACGTTCAACCGATTTTGAGTTTTGCCTGAGCCGATACATGGCGGTCAAAGCCCATATCTTCCTTGCTCATGCCAAGGGCAAAACCGACGAGCTGCTGCAAGTGCAGGATGGGAACCTCAGCCTGCGAGTGAACAGCTTCGCGGCCTTCCGGCTCGTACATGTCAAGCTGCATCTGGCAGAGCGGGCACGGCGTGGCAATGGCCATAGCACCGGCACGGCCTGCACTGTCTACAATCTGACCGGTAACAGTCAGTACATCATGTTCCGCGGCCAGCTGGGCATGGAAGCCACAGCATTTACGGCTGGCATCAAACCATACGGGTTCTGCACCGAGTTTGCGAATAAGGCGTTCCATATATTCGGGATGCTTGCCGTCGCCATGGTTCATAATTTCCTGCGGGCGCAGGATATGGCAGCCATAGTAAGCGGCAATCCTGACGCCATGCAAAGGATTAACCACTTTGCCATCCAGAAGTTCCGGATGTTCGTCCAGAATCCAGAGGAAATGCGTCACCTTACTCGTGCCTTTGTACTCATAGGGATGGCCGGATTCCTTGAGCACCTTGTTGACTTTTTCCTTGAGTTTGGCATCTTTATCGAGTCGGGCTTTGGCGGTGCGCAGCTGCAGGGTGCAGGTGTTGCAGACCGTCATGATATCGAGGCCCATATTCTCGGCAATGGAGATATTGCGGGCGTTGACTACGAGTGCGGCAAAGTCATTGACGCCCTGCGCATGGGAGGCGCCGCAGCAGGTCCAGTTGGGAATTTCCTCGATTTCAATGCCTAATTTCTCGCAGACCTTATTCAGCGAAGTATAGGCTTCCGCTGCTGCACCTTCCAGCACGCAGCCCGGAAATAATGCGTATTTCATAATCATTCAGCCTCCTTCGCTGCCGCTTCGGCATTCTTCACAATCTTGCGGATGGTTTCGATTTCGGGATTCACCTTATGCGTATCCAGCGGATTCATCTTGCCTACCCGCATGAGGCGCAGAGCCATGGGCGCACGCAGACCGGCCATCAGGAAGCCTTCGGACTTAATATTGAGTTTGGCTTCATCGAGTGTACCGGATTCGCTGATGTCGTCATAGATGGCTTTTGCATGGCGGGCGCCGACGTTATCATCAAGCCCCTTCTTAAAGGTTGCTTCCTTGAGTTTTTCGATAGCGCCTGCCGGGTCAAGTCCTTTCGGACATTTGGCCGTGCATTCCTGACAGTTGAAGCAGCGCCAGAGTCCGGCATCCACAACAGCCTTGAGGTGTTCTTCGGGGCTCTTGTCGCGGCTGTCAGCCACGAGTTTTTCGGCCTTGACGAATACGAAGGGATCGAGGAAGTCCTCCTGATTCAGCGTATTCTTGTTGCATTCGGATACGCAGGAGCCGCAGAGAATGCAGCCGGCGTATTTTTTGTACTTGTTGAAATCCTCCGGTGACTGTTTGCAGCCGGTTTCCTTGGAGAATTCATCCTTGGGCTGCACCACGGGTTTAATCTTCTTGATGCGAGCGTATTTCGGATCCCAGTCCACGACGAGGTCACGGATGACCTTGAAGTTGCCCAGCGGTTCAATGGTCAGCAGGTTGGTATCATAACGCTTCACCAGATTTTCCACGAGCATTTCACAGGCCAGTTCTGCATTGCCGTTGACGCGGACAGCGCAGGCACCGCAGATGCTCGAACGGCAGGAGCAGGTAAAGGAGAGCGTCGGGTCCTGTTTTTCCTTGATTTCAATGAGGGCTTCGAGAACCGTCATGCCGACTTTCAGGGCTACGGTATAATCCTGTACCCATTTTTTGCCTTCGACGAAGCGATGGATTCTCAGTTTCACATCCATAATCAATACTTCCTTTCTTTCGGCTGGTATTTCGTGATTACGACATCTTTATACTCGGCACGGTATTTGCCGGTTTCCTTGTCCTTGAAAATCAAGGTGTGTTTGAGGAAGTTCACGTCATCACGTTTCGGGAAGTCCCGGCGGGAATGACCGCCACGGCTTTCCTTGCGGGCAAGCGCGCCCTGCACAATCGCATGAGAAATCTGCAGGAGGTTGCCCAGCTCTACATACTGCTCGAAAGCGGTGTTATAGACATGGGAATTATCGCCGACATAGCAATGTTCGTATTCTTTATCCAGGGCATCGAGTTCGGCGCTGGCCTGCGTGAGCTGCGCTTCGTCGCGGAATACGCCGGCCTTGTACCACATGGTATTAATCATGGCATCGCGGATTTCCGGCACGCTCTTGTTGCCTTCCCGGCCGCGGGTGGTTGCCTTGTCAAAAGTCTCTTTCCACTTGTCGCAGGCTTTCGCCAAAGAATCCTGGCTGCCTACATAGGAGTTGGCCTTGGCAAATTCAGCGGCACCGTCACCAGCGGTATGCCCAAATACCAGCACTTCCGACAGGGAGTTGGCACCTAAGCGGTTGGCACCATGTACGGATACGCAGCTGCATTCACCGGCTACATAAACGCCCTTCACGCGGCTTTCGCCCGTATGGAAGTCTGCCATTTCCAGACCGCCCATGGAATAATGGCAGGTCGGCGCAATGGGTACGGGTTCCTTGGTGATATCCACACCGGCAAAGCGGCGGGACAGGTCATATACCTGACCGAGGCGCTCATGGATGCGTTCAGCCGGAATCTTGGTGAAATCCATATAGACGCCGGCATGGATGCCTTCGCCGACACCGCGGCCCTGTTCAATTTCCGTGGCAATGGCGCGGGCTACAATATCGCGCGTTGCCAGTTCCATGCGTTCCGGCGCATATTTGCTCATAAAACGCTCGCCGTTCTTGTTGATGAGCAGCGCACCTTC
This sequence comes from Selenomonas sp. FC4001, assembly GCF_000701565.1. Classification (NCBI taxonomy): domain Bacteria; kingdom Bacillati; phylum Bacillota; class Negativicutes; order Selenomonadales; family Selenomonadaceae; genus Selenomonas; species Selenomonas sp. FC4001. Next base: position 518,594 of record NZ_KL370793.1, read on the forward strand.
GGCACGGCTGGATTCGGAGAGCAGTACGCCGTTAGCCGACAGGCCCGTGGGATGGAACTGCACCATTTCGGGGTCTTTGAAGGGAATGCCCACGTTCATGCCGGCTACGATGCCATCACCTGTGGAGCTGTAGGGATTGGACGTACGCACCCAGTATACGCGGCCATAGCCGCCGGTAGCGATGATAATGGATTTGGCCGGTACACCAAGCAGATTGCCCGTGCGCATATCCATGGCGATTACGCCGTTGAGTTTGTCGCCGTCCATGCTGATTTCGAGCATCTGGCATTCGGAGATAAAGTCGATGTTGTTATCGAGGCACTGTTCGAAAAGGGTATGCACCATGGCATGGCCTGCGCGGTCTTCAAAGTAGGAAGCACGCGGATGGCTGTGACCACCCATCTTGCGCTGATGGAAGGCGCCATCTTTCTGACGGTTATAGGGATAGCCCATATAATCCATTTCGTAGATGTTTTGTCCGGCGCGTTCCGCGAAGTATTCCACGGCATCCTGGTCGCAGAGATAGTCGCCGCCCTTGATGGTGTCAAAGACATGGGATTCAACGGTGTCCGTGGGGTCGCTCACGCCCGTAACACCATTCATGCCGCCCTGTGCCATCGTGGAAGCAGAACGGGTCGGAACCAGCTTCGTCATCACGGCTACCTTGAGTTCCTTGCGTTCAGCTGCCGCCAGCGCCGCCCGCATGCCGGCACCACCGCTGCCGATTACCAAAACATCATAGGTCACATCACCCGTTTTTACCTTTTCCGGAATATTCTTTCCATCCCAGGCAAAATACGTGCCTGCTGCCAGTACAACACCGGCCGCAGCCGCCCCTTTGATAAATGTGCGGCGCGAAATTTCCGTTGCCATATTGCTTTTCCCTCCTAATAATACACTAGGCTTCTCAATCATCCCATTATGAGACATTAACTAAGGCTATTATATATAAATAGCAGCTATAAGGAAAATACATAGTCCTTATAGCTGCTATTGAAAAATACAATACACCTCATCCGTCAGCCTTCGGCTGCCACCTTCCCCTCAAGGGGAAGGCTTAGAATTTGAATTGTTTCAGCGCCTGTTGCTGTTCATGGGCCATATTCGAGAGCGTTTCGCTGGCCGAGGCGATTTCTTCGGACGAGGCTGACTGTTCCTCGGTGGCCGCCGATACGGATTCCATATGCTGGGAGATAACCTGCCCTTTGGCGGTGATATCCTCGACGGAATTGGAAATATTACCCGCATCTTCGTTAACCACATCGATAGCCTTATCCATCAGCACCGTCTTTTCCGCACCATTTTCGACCAAATCGCGAATCTGGTCAAAGACACGCTGCAAATCTTCTACGGACTTGGCACCGGCCACTACGGCCTCACAGCCCTGATTCATGGATTTTACCGCTGCTTCCGTGTCCTTCTGCATGGTCATGATGAGCTGGGAAATCTTTTCGGCAGCTTCTTCCGACTGCTCGGCAAGCTTCCGAACTTCTTCGGCCACGACAGAGAAGCCACGCCCCTGCTCACCGGCACGGGCTGCTTCAATCGCCGCATTGAGGGCCAGAAGGTTCGTCTGGCTGGCGATATTGGAAATCGTATCGACAATCGCGCCGATTTCTTCGGAGCGGGAACCCAATTTGCCCACAATTTCCGAAGTATCGCTGACGGTCTTTTCCACGCCCCGGATTTCCGCCACGGATTTTTCGAGTACATCATGGCCCCGCTCGGCTTCTTCTGCCGCCTGTTTGGAATTCTGGGAAACATCACCGGCATGGCCGCGCATTTCCTGAATGGACTGATTGACCTTGGTTAATAGCGCCGTATTATTGTTCAGTGCCATCTCCTGGTCAGCCACAAGCTGTGCCGATTCGCCCACGGCCTCTGCCGACTGCACAGCCGCCTGCGCGGACTGCATGGATGCTTCTTTCAGATTGGCAGAGGCTTCATTGATGCTCTGCACGGTTTTATAGATTCCCTGCATATAGGAAGCCATCTTGTTCTGCATATCCATCAGCGTTCTGGCCAGATGACCGAACTCATCCCCGCGGTCAAAGGTAACCCCTGTGGAGCGGAAATCACCATCACGAAGTTTTTCGCATCCTGCCTCCATAAAGCGCAAAGCTCCGGTAATGCTGCTGGCGATAACCCGGCTGATGCCTGCCTGAATGGCCAGTGCCGCGAGCGTTACAATCAGAATCGCTATGGCAGCGGCTCTATTGGCGCTGTTGCTGGCTTCATTGGCCGCGGATGCTGCCTGATTGATTTTGTCCTGCTGGCCATGGAGTGCATCCCGCAGGCCTCTTGTTGCCGGTGAACCGTCTTTTTCATAGACCGTCAGGGCTTCTTCCGTATTGCCTGCCGCCGCAAGGCTCATGACCTTATTCATTACACCCTGATACTTCTGCCACTCACCGTCAATCTCGGGGATATTGGCAAGCTCGGAACCCTTCATGGCTTCTTTATAGGCCGTAATCGCCGCATCAAAATCCTGCTGGGCTTTCTGCTGCTGTCCCTTCACCCGCTGCAGATGCTCCGGATTATCCTTGAGCATGACCGCCTGCAAGGTCTTGACCATCATCACGCGGCTCTGTTCTACCGCTGTGCCGAGGTGCTGTACGCCCTGCATTTCCCGGTTGTACAGGCTCGCCATCGCCTCATCGGCATTCGTCAGGGAGCGGTAGCCCACCAGACTGATTACCACCATAGCCACAGCTGCCACGCCCACAATCAGCAGCAGCTTAAAGGTCACCTTTATGTTGTCAAACATGTAACCATCCCTCCTTTTCCTTACACCAAAAAGCAGTAAGCCAAAAGTCAGACAACTTCTCGCTTACTGCGTTTATTCGCCAAAAATTTTATTCTCCCTGCAATAGTTCGATAAATTTTCTTGCCGCCTGGGAGAGATGCTTGTTCTTGCCATAGGCCGCTACGAGCTGACGGTCGTCCACTTCCTCCTCCAGCTGGAAGAAACAGGGAGGCTGTGACCAGCGGCCATTATGCACCACCATATCAGTGACGAGCGTTGCGCCCATGCCAGCCGCGCAGAGTTCCGCAGCATCCACAATGCTGTTGGCCTCAAAGACCACCTCCGGCGAGCATTGCGTCTCCATGCACAGGTCGCTGTAAATCCGGGACATGCGGCGGCTTTCCTGCAGACAGATAAATGGCTGGCCGTGCATACGCGCAAACGACATGACCGGATAAGGCATTCCCGGCACATGATTATATCCCCAGGCAAAAGGATGCGTTACGGGCAGAGCCAGCAAAGTTTTCTCCGACAGAAGCGGGATACGCTCGTAATTACTCTCCAAGGGTTCATAAATCAGCGCAAAATCAACAGCGCCTTCCGCCACCGCCTGTTTTAATTCATGGACACTGCTCTCCTTCACCATCAACCGAATCCCCGGGTAACGGCGATGAAACTCGATGATAGGCTGTGTCAGATAACAGGTGGAACGGGTACGGGAACTGCCGATAATGAGCGTACCCGATTTCATCCCCGTAAGGTCTGCCGTCTCCTGCACCAGCTCATGATAAATCCGCTGCATTTCCTTAGCCTTGCGCACATAAATTTCGCCAGCCGCCGTGAGCTGCAAAGGCGTCTGACTGCGGTCAAAGAGCGGCATGCCGATTTCCCCTTCGATTTTCTTTATCGACTGGGATAGCGACGGCTGCGATACAAAGAGCTTTTTCGCTGCCGCAGAAAATGTGCCGTCACTGGCTGCCTGCAAAACATATTTCCATTCATGTTCGTCAATCAAGCTAATGTCCCCTTCCCATAAAAAAATCCCCTACCTGTTATTATACTACAGATAGGAGATTTTTTTCATTTAATTATTTGCCAGCGAGTACCTTGTAGCCTTCGTAACGGCCCTTGGCATCGTTCTGGGTCTTTTCAAAGAGTGCCTCTGCAGCTTCCGGGAAGGAGCGCTGGAGGTTGATGTAGCGGTTTTCGCCCATCAGGAATTCCTGGAACTTGTCGAAGTCCGGTTCCTTGGAATCGAGGCTGAACGGGTTCTTGTCCGTGCCCACGAGCTGCGGGTTGTAACGGTAGTTGACCCAGTAGCCGCATTCCACAGCCAGTTTTGCTTCGAGCTGGCTGTTGCCCATGCCCTTGCGGATACCGTGGTTGATGCACGGTGCATAAGCGATAATCAGGGACGGGCCATGATAAGCCTCAGCTTCGGTGATGGCCTTCATGAGCTGGTTGTGGTCGGCGCCCATAGCGACCTGTGCCACATAGACATAGCCGTAGGACTTAGCCATCATGCCGAGGTCCTTCTTCTTCGTCTTCTTACCAGCAGCGGCGAACTGTGCGATAGCTGCAGCCGGCGTGGACTTGGAAGCCTGACCGCCCGTGTTGGAATATACTTCGGTATCGAAGACGAGCACGTTGACATCTTCGCCGGAAGCCAGTACATGGTCAAGGCCGCCGTAGCCGATATCATAAGCCCAGCCGTCGCCGCCCAGAATCCACTGGGAACGCTTCACGAAGTAGTCTTTGTTGTCGTAGAGCTTATTCAGGCATTCATCGCTGCCCTTTTCTGCTTCGAGCAGGGCCGTGAGTTTGTCCGCACGTTCACGGGAGCCTTCGCCCTCGTTCATGTTGTCCACCCATTCAGTGAGTGCTGCCTGCAGTTCTGCACTGCCCTTGCCAGCTTCCACAGCAGCCTTGGCATCAGCAGCCAAAGCGTCGCGGACGGATTTCGTGCCCAGGAACATGCCCAGACCGAATTCGGCGTTGTCCTCAAAGAGGGAGTTTGCCCAAGCCGGGCCATGACCCTTGTGGTTCTTGGTGTACGGCATAGCCGGAGCACTGCCGCCCCAGATGGAGGAGCAGCCCGTAGCATTGGCCACCATCATGCGGTCACCAAAGAGCTGGGTCAACAGTTTTGCATACGGCGTTTCGCCGCAGCCTGCGCAGGCGCCGGAGAATTCGAGGAGCGGCTGTTCAAACTGGGAACCGAGCACCGTCGTCTTCTTCATCGGATTCTGCTTCGGTGCAACCTTCTTGGCATCTACACCATAATCAAAGAACTTCTGCTGTGCCTTGAGTTCATCATCCAGCGGTTTCATATCGAGAGCCTTCACCGGGCAGACCTGTGCGCAGTTGCCGCAGCCCAGGCAGTCCATCGTGGATACGGCTACCGTGAAGTGGTAATCCTTGATGGCCTTCGTCTGCTTGGACGGGAAGCCTTCCGGAGCATTTTTGAGTTCTTCTTCCGTCGTGAGTACCGGACGAATAGCAGCGTGCGGGCAGACATAGGAGCACTGGTTACAGCCAATGCACTTATCCGTATTCCAAACCGGTACATTGATGGCCGTACCGCGTTTTTCGTAAGCTGCGCCGCCTACGGGGAAAGTACCGTCCACCATGTCTTCTGCGAACTTGGAAACCGGCAGTTTGTCGCCTTCCTGACGGTTCATGACTTCCTGAATTTCCGTGATGAATGCCGGAGCATCTTTCTTTTCAACCGCTTCGTCTGCAGCATCAGCCCAGGCAGCCGGTACTTCTACGCGATGCAGGGCTTCGATACCTTTGTCGATGGCGCCGTTGTTCATGTTGACGACTTTTTCGCCCTTCTTGCCGTAGGACTTAACCACAGCGTCTTTGAGGTATTCCACTGCCGTTTCGATAGGAATGATGGCCGCAATCTTGAAGAAGGCAGACTGCATAACCATGTTGAAGCGGCCGCCGAGGCCGAGTTCTTTGGCGATATCCACAGCATTAACCGTGTAGAATTCGATTTCGTTCTTGGCGATATAGCGCTTCATGGCAGCCGGCAGATGCTTGTCGAGGTCTGCATCCGACCAAACCGTATTGAGCAGGAACTTGCCGCCCTTCTTGAGGCCGGCCAGCAGGTCGTATTTGTAAACATAGGACTGCTGGGAGCAGGAAATGAAGTCCGCGTTGTTGATGAGGTACGGGCTCGTGATGGGCTGCTTGCCGAAACGCAGATGGCTCATCGTGATACCGCCGGACTTCTTGGAGTCATAGGCAAAGTAAGCCTGTGCGTACATATCCGTCTTATCGCCGATAATCTTGATGGCGCTCTTGTTGGCACCAACCGTACCGTCAGAGCCGAGGCCCCAGAATTTGCAGGCCGTCGTGCCAACCGGCGTCAGGTTCACATCGCTCATAACCGGAGTCAGGCTCGTATGGGTTACATCATCATCGATACCGATGGTGAAGCCATCTTTCGGTGCGTCTTTCTTGAGTTCTTCAAAGACGGCGAAAATCTGATCCGGCGTCGTGTCCTTGCCGCCCAGACCGAAACGGCCGCCCACGATGATGGGGTTGAGTTCGGAACCATAGAAAGCGCTCTTAACATCGAGGTACAGCGGTTCGCCCAGAGAACCTGGTTCCTTCGTATGGTCAAGCACAGCAACCTTCTTGACCGTCTTCGGCATAAACTGGAAGAAGTGCTTGATGGAGAACGGACGATAGAGGTGTACGCTCATCAGGCCGACTTTTTCGCCCTGCTTGTTGAGGTAATCCACCGTTTCCTGCACAGCCTGGCAGACAGAACCCATGGCGATGATGATGCGGTCAGCATCCTTGGCACCATAGTAGTCAAACAGGTGATGTTCACGGCCCGTGATTTTAGCCAGGTCTGCCATAGCTTCTTCGACGAGTTCCGGCAGAGCTTCGTAGTACTTGTTGGATGCTTCGCGTTCCTGGAAGTATACGTCCGGATTCTGTGCGGTGCCGCGGATAACCGGATGGTCCGGATTCAGCGCACGGCGGCGGAATTCTTTTACAGCTTCCCAGTCGAGAATCTTGCCCAAATCATCATAATCCACTACTTCGATTTTCTGAATCTCGTGGGAGGTACGGAAACCATCGAAGAAATTGATGAACGGTACACGGCCCTTGATAGCCACGAGATGGGCTACAGCGGCCAAATCCATAACTTCCTGCACGCTGGCTTCGCAGAGCATTGCACAGCCAGTCTGACGGGCAGCCATAACATCCTGATGGTCACCGAAGATGTTCAGGGAGTTCGCAGCCAAAGCACGAGCGGAAACGTGGAACACGCCCGGCAGCAGTTCGCCGGCTACCTTGTAAAGATTCGGAATCATCAGCAGGAACCCCTGAGATGCCGTATATGTAGTGGTCAGGGCACCAGCCTGCAAGGAACCATGCACGGCACCAGCGGCACCAGCCTCTGACTGCAGTTCGATAACGCGGACCTTCTGACCAAAGAGGTTGGTCTTGCCTTTAGCTGCATCTTCATCCACGTGTTCAGCCATCGGCGAAGACGGCGTAATGGGATAGATTGCAGCAACGTCTGTAAAAGCATAGGAGATGTACGCGGCGGCCTGGTTGCCGTCCATGGTTTTCATCTTTTTGCTCATGTTGTTTTTTGCTCCCCTCTAAAATAGAATACTTGAAAACATACTCCCTATTATACACCGCTCACAAGGGCTTGTAAACAAATGGCCCCGCCCCTAATTATTCATATAATTTATCTTATCATAACTGAAACGATATATTTTTCTTCTGAGAAGGAAATCGCTCCCTCTTGTCGAAGTAAAACGGTAAACCTTGGGATTGTATTTTTTGCCGTAAGTCAATGGGAAAATTGGGAGTGTGATTTACAAATGATTAAGAACATGACCATCTATGTCATCCTCAAACTGGAATATGGCAAGGGCCAGGAAAATGTCTACTCCAGCATCCTCAACGTGTCCTCCAGCAAGAGCACCGCGGAAACTTTCAAGGAGCACTACGAGGAACAGTTCGCCGATGAAATCCAGAATGAGCACGATGGCCGCTTCGTCTCCATCCACATGCACAAAGCACTGGTGCAGCTGGATGATGAAATCATTGCCCCGGATATGTTCATCCGCTTTATCGGTGACAAGAAAATCAAGGAAACCTTCTAAGAAAATTCATTAATTGCCGCAATAAATAAAATAAATATATGCAAAAAAAAATTCCCGCTGAATCATAAAAATTCAGCGGGAATCATCATTTCATAAGAATGGTCGGGATGACAGGATTCGAACCTGCGGCCTCTTCGTCCCGAACGAAGCGCGCTACCAAACTGTGCCACATCCCGGCAACGAATAATAGTATAGCGTAACTCTGCAGGAAATGCAAGTATTTTTTTCATATTTTATAAAAAAAATTAAAAACCATGTGAGTGGAACGAACTCACATGGTTTTTTCACCGATAAGCAATTACTTATCGTAATGGGTCACATTAAATTTTGGCTCTCTGCCGTTATCGGTTACTCCGCCAACGGGAACCGCTTCTTTTTCCTTTTCCTCTTCGGCCTCCAGCGCTTCATTCTGAGCCTGCTGTGCCAAAGTAGTCGGTGGAATCAGTGCCGGGTCACCGTCTTTTGGACCGTTGTTATCGTCCTTAGGCGGTTCCTTGGTCTCTTCCTCGGAAATTTTGCCCGTTTCGAGCAGTTCTTCGAGCTGCTTGGCCGTGAGCGTTTCACGCTCGATAAGCGCCTGAGCAATAAGTTCCAGCTTGTCGCGGTTTTCCGTAATAATCTGGCGGCATGCTTCATAAGCATCTTCGAGATACTTGCGGACTTCCTTATCGATTTCGCTGGCCACTTCTTCGGAATAGTTGCGTTCCTGATGGAAGTCGCGGCCTAAGAACACCTGATGGTTCTGGCTTTCGCCATATGCTACAGGGCCTAAGACATCGCTCATGCCGTACTGCATGACCATGCCGCGCACCATACGGGTTGCCTGCTGAATATCCTGCGAAGCACCCGTGCTGATTTCCTTGAGCACGATTTCCTCTGCCACACGGCCGCCCATGGCAACCTTGAGCTTATCAAGCAGCTCGGACTTGGTGGCGTAGTTGCGGTCTTCCTTCGGCAGCATCAGCGTGTAACCGCCGGCACGGCCGCGCGGAATAATCGTAACCTTATGTACAGGGTCAGCATGCTTGAGCATCATGCCCACGAGGGTATGACCACCCTCATGATAAGCCGTCAGGCGTTTTTCCTCATCGTTCATGATGTGAGATTTGCGCTCTGGGCCAGCCATAACGCGCTCAATGGCTTCTTCCAGTTCCTGCATGTAAATCTTCTTCTTATCCCGGCGGGCAGCCAAGAGAGCTGCTTCGTTCACGAGGTTGCTGAGGTCAGCACCCGTAAAGCCCGGGGTACGGCGGGCCAGGATGTCGAGGTCTGCCCCTTCATCCACCGGCTTGCCGGAGGTATGTACTTTAAGGATAGCCAGACGGCCGCGCACATCGGGTTTATCCACCACAATCTGACGGTCGAAGCGGCCCGGACGCAGAAGTGCCGGGTCGAGGATATCCGGACGGTTGGTTGCTGCGATGATGATGATGCCTTCGTTAGCAGCAAAACCATCCATCTCAACGAGCAACTGATTCAGCGTCTGCTCGCGTTCATCATGGCCACCGCCTACACCAGCACCACGCTGACGGCCCACTGCATCGATTTCATCGATGAATACGATACAGGGCGCATTCTTCTTGGCCTGGTCAAAGAGGTCACGTACACGGGAAGCACCGACACCGACGAACATCTCCACGAAATCCGAACCGGAAATCGAGAAGAACGGCACGCCAGCTTCACCGGCAACAGCACGGGCCAAGAGAGTCTTACCAGTTCCCGGAGGGCCAAAGAGCAGCACGCCCTTCGGAATGCGGGCACCCAAATCGTTGTACTTCTTGGGATGCTTCAGGAACTCGACTACTTCTTCCAGTTCCTGCTTGGCTTCATCAGCACCAGCCACGTCTTTGAAGTTGACCTTAATCTTATCCGAGCCGCTCATGCGGGCACGGCTCTTGCCAAAGGACATGACCCGGCCGCCGCCGCCCTGCGTCTGCTGCATGATGAAGAACCATACACCGACGAGCAGGAGTATCGGCAGCAAGGACGAGAACATCGTGGACCACCAGGGTGGTTCCGGCGGATTTTCCGCATTAATCTCCACTCCCTTGGCCGAGAGTTTATCAAAGAGCTTCGGGTCGCGGTTCGGATTGTCCGGGGTAATCGTCGTAAACTCCGTACCATCGGTCAATGTACCGCGAATGGTGTTTTGAATGAGAACAACTTTAGCTACTTTGCCTTCATCCACTTGTTGCAGGAAGCTGGTGTACCCCACTTCCTGTTTAGTCGTGTTCCTTGTCGAAAAATAATCAATGATGGAGATAGCCACCAGAATAATCAACAAATAGAACCCTACGTTGCGTAGAAACTTATTCAATCCATTGCCCTCCTTCCGAGAAGCCAATGCCTCTCAGGATTTTTATTGTTCTGTGTAAATCTCAGGCTTTAACACACCGATGTACGGCAGGTTACGATAAACTTCTGCATAGTCAAGGCCATAGCCCACCAGGAATTCATCCGGTACTTCAAAGCCGCAGTAGTCGATGGGTACTTCCACCATACGGCGGGACGGCTTGGAGAGCAGCGAGCAAAGTTTTACGGACTTCGGCTTGCGCTCCTTGAAGTACTTGTTCAGATAATTCATCGTAGTACCGGAATCTATTATATCTTCGATAACGATGAGGTGTTTTCCTTCAATGTCGTAGTCCAAATCTTTAAGAATCTTTACAGAACCCGTGGTGGAGGTACCATTGCCATAGCTCGATGCAATCATGAAGTCAAAGCGCACAGGCAGTTCCAGACGGCGAACCAGGTCCGTGTAGAACATTACGGCGCCCTTCAAAATGGCTACACAGTAAATTTCTTCCTGAGCATCCTTATAGTCTTCCGTAATCTGCTTTGCCATTTCGGCGATACGGTTCTGAATCTGTTCCTCCGAAAAAACAACTTTCTCGATATCTTCGTGTAACATGCTTAATTTCCTCTCTTCTCTATCCTGAGATACAAAATTCTATGATAATCCGCAGAGCCCTGCAAGCAATTTGCACTGCGCCTGCGGCCAATCATCCAGATTACCTCACTGCCCGCTGCAAGCAGGGGCAGTGTATCCCGCTGTTCATGCGGAATCTTATCGTCAATCATGATTTTCTTGAGCTTCTTGCGCCCGCCGGGAAGGTTCATAAAATCGCCCGGCTGACGCTTTCGCAGAACTAGCGGCCCTGCGAAGTGTTCCGGATGCAGATAAAGCTCCTCGGGGCTGGTCTTTTCCCCCTGATATTCTGCTCTATCCTGCCACTGCGCAATCAGCCGAAAATCGCCCCAGCAGGTCACGCCGGGAATATTGACGGTCACTTCTGACAAGTCAAGATTTGACTTGTCAATTTGACCGTCAGATTTTGACTTGTCAATGGTCAAATAGCCATAGGCCACATGCGCCAGATAATGGTGAGTGAGTTCCTGCTGGCTGCTGGTTCTGCCGGTCAAAAGCAGCTGGCGCAAAAGCTCCGTCTGGGCAAAACTCAGGTCAAGGCTGCTGCCCGTAACCCTCTCCCAAAGCTTGCGGATAAGCCCCCGCTGCAGCGCTGGGTGAAGTTTAGCCACCGTTTCCTGAACAAGTGCTCCATCCTCCTGCCGCATATAGGCTTCGTCCGCACAGCAGCGCGCAATCTCCCCTTGCAGGAAGTCGCTTTCTTCGGCAGCAACCTCTGCGAGCTGACAGAGCGCCCGCCGGATTTCGGGATTGTATTCCCGTTGCAACTGGGGCAAAAGCTCCAGCCGCAGACAGTTGCGGGTGCAGTCCGCCACCCAGTTCGTCGCATCTTCCCGATAGGGAATCTGCTCCTGCTGGCAATAAGCCAATAGCTCTGCCTTGGTGACCTTAAGCAGAGGCCGCACGAGATGGCCGTCTGCTCCGCTTTGGGGGCGCATTGCCGCAAGGCCGCTTACTCCGGTTCCCCGCAGGATGCGCATCAGCACCGTTTCCGCCTGGTCGTCGGCATGATGGGCCGTGACGATATAGTCAAAGCCCTGCTCCTGACGCACCCGCTCCAAAAATGCATAGCGCAGGCTGCGGGCTGCCTGTTCGAGCGTATGCGAACCTGCCGCCGCAAGCTCAGGCACATGGCCATGCTCCACAAAGCAGGGAATCTGCCGCTCCCGGCAAAAATCTTCCACAAAGCGGGCATCGGCCAAAGAATCCTCGCCACGAATGCCATGCTCGTAATGAGCCGCAGCAAGCTGCCACGCATTCTGCTGGGCGAGCTTACTAAGCATAGCGAGCAACGCCATGGAATCCGCTCCACCGGAACAGGCTATGAGAACCTTGGCCCTTTTTGGCAGTAACGAACAAAAGCACCCTTTGCAGAGTGCTTCCAGTTTATGCCAGACCATCAGTCACGACGGGAGCCACGCCCGCCACGCTTGGAATCAGTCTTGCGGCGCAAGTCCGTCAGGCGCTCATCGCTGTCCTTGAGGAACTTGGAAAGTTTATCCTCAAAGGAAGCCGAAGTAGCACGATTCGGTTTTCTAAAGTCACGGCCCCCGAAATTATTTCTGGGTGCACGGAAGGAAGAACGCTCACGAGCTGGGGCTTCGGTGCTTTCCTCGGCCTTTTTCTCCTGCAACTGCTTGATGGACAGGCCAATCTTGCCTTTCTCATCAATGGCTACTACCTTTACCTTAACCTTGTCTTTCTCTGCCAGGAAATCATGAACATCCTTTACATACTCATCTGCTACTTCCGAAATATGTACAAGTCCTGTTTTCCCCTCTGGCAATTCAATAAATGCTCCAAAATTCGTGATGCCCGATACGACACCATCCAGCACGCTGCCAACTTCAATGGACAAATTAATTCTTCCTCCTTAGAGTATTTGAGAATACAAAATTTATTATACCCTTGACAACTCGCGGGTGTCAAGGCGTACAACGCTTAAATGCTTATTTGTGACCGGTGCTGTAGGGGAGTTCCCCGGCTCTGGTCATGCCCAGTTCTTCGCGGGCAATTTTTTCGATATAGCCCAGTTCATTGAGCTGGCGGGCTTCCTCCTTGAGGGCGGCATTTTCTTTCTCCGCCGCTTCCAGTCTTGCCTTGGCCGACGCATACTCATCCGCGGCCTGACTGAGATAAACCTGCTGGGAAATCAAAATCGAAGCAAAGTAGACAATAATGGCAAGCATAATCAACGCGAACCAATTTATCTCGCGCCTTTCCCGTCTTGCTTTCATCATTATCCCTCCTTGCAAAGATTTCTCAATCTATTCTATAATAACCGCAAATTTTTCCCATGGCAAGGAAAAACTATGTTTCCGACCACTGAAAATAATTCGTGGTGGCAATCCGGCGAAAATAGGCCTGACAGTTAGGACAATGAAAATGGTCTTTGACATTTTCCATATCGGGCCGGCCATTGACCAAAGTCACAGCCCGGCCTTCCACATAATCCATCAGCTCACCACAACGTGGGCAGACGCATTTGTTATTTTCATCCCGCTTGAGCTCCGTAGGTTTGAGCTCGCCTGTAGGAATCCATTTATCCCGGTTCTTAGGACCAGCATCCTTGGGTAAATCGTGCTCATCATAAAAGCCGGAACCCAGAAGTTCCTGAAAGTACACGCCACAATGGTCGCACTCGTGTTTGGGCAAAATGGAGGCCATGTCCGCACGGCCGCCGACAATCTGTACCGCCGTTCCATCCACGAAACGCAATGGACGGCCGCATTTTGGGCATATATAATTATTGGTTTCATTTTTCTGCAGCTGATATACCGCCATATTATCACCAATCTTCCCCATAAATTGCCTATTTGCGGAACCCGCATCTATATTATTCCCTATGATCTGCCCAAAAACCTGCTGACCGCAAAATTATTTTCACAATTTCCTGACTGGCGAGTGGCTTGGCACTTTGCAACGCCTGCTCATGCATCTTTTCCAGACAGCCACCGTGGAAAATTTCTTCCACCGCGCCTGCCAGCTTCTCACCGGGATGGAGCCAAACTGCCGCACCGTGCTTGGTGGCATAGACAGCGTTCTCCGTCTCGGGCCCGGGGATGGGGTCATGGAGAAGCATGGGTGTGCCTAAGGCAAAAGCCTCGCTGATGGTCAGAGCGCCGGGTTTGGTGATAAGAAGGTCCGCTGCCCCCATCAACTTGCGCACTTCTTCGGTATAGCCCCAGACCCGGATGGTATGATGGGAACCTTCGGCAAAATCTTCCGCCTGCTGCTGCAGCTGGCTGTTGCGTCCAGCAATCACCAGCAGGGTCAGCGGCTGTTCGATTTTTTCGAGTTCCTGCAGAGTGCGCTCAATGCCGCCCAAGCCCAGGCCGCCCCCCATCAGCAGAATGACCTTCCGCTCCTGGCCAAAGCCCAATTCCCTGCGCAGTTCAGCTTTGCCCGGCAGATTCAGCACTTCGCTGCTGATGGGAATGCCGGTGACATGAAGATTTTCTGCCGCAAAGCCCTGCTCCGTCATAGCCTGCCGCATGGCTTCCGTCGCCATGAAATAATTTTCCACGCCGCTGCAGAGCCACATCTGATGCAGAGAGTAATCTGTCATCACCACCGACAGTGGCAAATTGCTCTGGTGCTTCTCCTTCCAGAGAGACACCGTTCCGGCGGGAAAGGGATGGGTGCAGATGATGCCATCGGGCTGCAGTTCATGCTGCAGTCGTTCAAACACCGGCAGCATGAAATAGGCAAACATATTCTTGCCGCAGCTGCCCCCTGTCTCGCTGGAGGACAATTTATAAAAGACATCATAGAGGTTAGGCACGAAGTTCAGCATTTCCAGATAGATTTTCTTCGTGAGCCAATGCCAGAAGGATGTGCTGCGGGCCATAAAGTCCACCGTGACGATTTCCGTTTCCGACTGCTGGAGTTTGAGCTCCTGCGCCACCGCCTCAGCAGCTTTGATATGGCCGGAACCGATGGATGCCGTCAGTATTAAGATTTTCTTCGCAGCCATCCGCGCCGCCTCCTTGTCCGTAAGATTTCACACCTGCCTATTGTAACACAAATCAGGCAGTGAGGCCACCATCCACAGTCAAAATCGTACCGGTGATGAATGCAGCCTCCGGTGAGGCCAAAAATTTAATGGCCGCCGCTGCTTCCTCTGCCGTGCCGATACGCCCCAGCGGATAAACGGAAGCCATTTCCCGCAGGGCATCGTCCCTGTTTGGCGATGCCTGCAGCTGCGCTTCTGTCAAAGGCGTCAGAATATCGCCGGGGGCGATGGCATTGACCCGCACCCCGAAACCTGCCAGTTCCAAAGCCAAGGCCTTCGTGAACATCACCACAGCCCCCTTGCTGGCACAATAGAGGCTGCAGTAGTAATTGCCATGAACGCCGGCATCGGAAGCCACGTTGACCAGATTGCCCCGCGACTCTTTGAGATAGGGAACTGCGGCCTGACTGAGATAGTACGTGCCCTTGACGTTGATGTCGAGCACTGTGGCAATATCTTCCTCCGTCATATCCTCAATGGCCCCTTCCACATAAATACCTGCGGAATTCACGAGCACATCAAGGCCTGCCCATTTATCGATAACCTGCTGCAGAGCCTGCCTACAGTCGGCCAGACGGCTGACATCCCCCTGGACAAAGATGGCTCTATCGCCAGACTCCAGTTCCTGCAGCGCAGCCTTGCCCCGCTGCTCAGACCTGCCCATTAAAGCCACCTTGGCTCCTGCCTGCAAAAATAATTTAGCGGCGGCCAGGCCAATACCGGAAGTGCCGCCGGAAATCAGAATTCGTTTGTCTTGCATTTATTACACCACCTCATCCGAACGCTTCGCACCCACTGTCCGGGGAGTCCACCGGACTCCCGCGGCTACGCCGCCCCCACACGGGGAAGGCATACACAAAAACCGTGCCCCGAAGAGCACGGTTTTTCTTATGATTTTAATCAGCCGTTGACTGCATCCTTCAATGCCTTGCCAGCTTTGAAAACCGGATTCTTTGCTGCCGGAATTTCAATTTCTTTGCCCGTCTGGGGGTTACGGCCTTTGCGGGCAGCGCGTTCTTTCACTTCGAAAGTACCGAAGCCGATGAGCTGCACACGGTCGCCCTCAATCAGAGCCTGCTGTACGCTTTCGAAGAAAGCACCCAGAGCTTTTTCAGCATCCTTTTTCGTCAGACCGGATTTTTCTGCAATATTAGCTACCAATTCAGTTTTGTTCATGATCGTAGCCTCCTTAAAGAAGATTATTACTGCTGACGGCCAGCCGCCAGCCCCGCGGTTCAATCCGCTATAAGAGAATTTAACAGAAACCTCCGGAAAAATCAAGGGTTTTCGCTAAAAAAGCCTTGCAAGGCCACATTTTTCGCCTGTTTCAGGCCTTTTTTGCAGAAAGCGGGCGGATGTAAAGGCTGGTCAGGTGGTCCAAATCCGACTGGCGGTCCAGCTCGAAAAGCGGAATCTGGCGGATGCTTTCGTCCTCCATAGCCAGGTTGTGAATATAGGTAATCTCGTATTCATCAGGATAGAGGTCCATCAGCATCAGTTTGGCATCGCTGGCGATGGGCTGGCTGTAGACCTGCGTGATAATCAGCGACTGTGCCGGTGTTTCTTTCAGCGTCTCAATGTCCAACGCATCCAAAATGGTGAGGCCCTCCACCGGGTCAATGCCCAAACGGGTGTACATGACCTCCACAAAGCTCATGCCGGGGCGGATATCCACTTCCACATCCGTCTCCTTGCCCATGTCGCGGAGCAGTACCACGGTTCGTTCAGCCACCAGGGGACTGCCTGGCACCACATAGACGAGCGTTCCCCATTCTCTGGCTTTTTGCAGCAGGTCAGCGGCAATGCTGCGATACAGCGCTTCAAAATCCGCCGCTTCCTCGTAAAAGCCATCATAGGTGCTGTAGGTTAGCGCTGCTTCATCGAGCGCCGCCACTGTGGGATGGATTTTCGTGCGCAAAATAAGATGCTCTGCCTGCTGCATCAGGTCCCAGCTCTCCCGGGTGATGAGTCCGGCGTGACCTGGGCCCAATCCCACTACGATTATCTTTGCCATATTAGTATCTTCCTCATTTCTTTCCTGCTTTTTCCTTGGCGTCCTTGCTGCCTAAAGCCTTATCTTCCTTACCGCTGGCCAGAAGCAGCAGGCGCAGGACGAAGTTTGTAATCTTCTTTTTCTGGCTATCCTGCAGGGCAAAGCGGAAACCGTTTTTCCCTGGCAGGGAGCGCATGCTGCGGCCCAGCACCTTGTCCACGGCAATCAAGCCCTTGGCAGGCAGACGGTGTCCCGGCAGGATGTAAATATCCAAAGCCTTGGGCAGTTCGCTGATGGTGCGGATTTTGAGTGCCCGCGCATAATTTTTGATTTTGGCGACTTCCAAAAGGTTCATCACCGCAGGAGTGGGCTCGCCAAAACGGTCAATGAGCTCATCGAGCAGATTTTGTATTTCCTCATTCATGCGGATGCCCGCAATGCGCTGATAAATCTCAATCTTGTGCATGGCATCGCTGACGTAATCCCCGTCAATATAAGCCTCCACCTGCAGGTCAATGATGGGGTCAGGCTGCACTTCTGCCACTTCCTTTTCCCCATGCTGCAGTTTGTCTATCGCCTCTTCCAAAAGCTTGCAGTACATCTCAAAACCGACACTGGCAATATGACCATGCTGCTGGGAGCCCAAGAGGTTACCCGCACCGCGGATTTCCAAATCCCGCATGGCAATCTTAAAGCCCGCGCCGAGTTCCGCAAATTCCTTCATGGCCTGCAGGCGCTTTTCGGCCGTCTCCGTCAGAATCTTATCCGCCTGGTAGACAAAGTAGGCGAAGGCCATATGATGGGAACGGCCCACGCGCCCACGCATCTGATAGAGCTGCGACAGGCCGAAATGGTCCGCATTGTAGACAATGATGGTGTTGGCATTGGCCACATCGAGGCCGTTTTCTACGATACTGGTTGCGAGGAGGATATCGTATTCCCCTTCGTAGAAGTCCATCATCACGCGCTCTAAAAGCTCCTCGGGCATCTGCCCATGGGCGGTCTGCACCCGGGCGTCCGGCACCAGCGCCTCCAGCTTTTCCCGCATGCGGTCGATGGTATCCACGCGATTGTAGACGAAGTAGACCTGACCGCCACGCTTCAACTCACGCTTGATGGCACCGGCAATAATGGCGTCGTTATCCTCCACCACATAGGTCTGCACCGGGAATCTGTCTGCCGGCGGCGTTTCGATAATGCTCATATCGCGGGCACCTACCAAAGACATATGGAGCGTACGGGGAATGGGCGTCGCCGATAAGGTCAGCACATCAATGCCTGCCGCGAGCTTGCGGATTTTGTCCTTCTGCTTGACGCCGAAGCGCTGTTCCTCGTCCACAATCAAGAGGCCTAAGTTCTTGAACTGTACCTTGTTCTGATTGAGAATGGCATGAGTGCCAATGAGGATATCCACCTGCCCCATCTTGACCTTTTCAATGGTCTGCTTCTGCTCTTTGGCCGTGCGGAAACGGCAGATAACATCCACCTTGGGCACGAAATCCATAAAGCGGGCGTTAAAGGTCTGAAAATGCTGTTGGGCAAGCACCGTAGTCGGCACGAGTACCGCCACCTGCTTGCCGTCCATGGCAGCCTTGTAAGCCGCGCGGATAGCCACCTCGGTCTTGCCAAAGCCCACGTCACCACAGAGCAATCGGTCCATGGGCTTTTCCCGTTCCATATCCTCCTTGATTTCGGAGATGGCCTTTAACTGGTCGTCCGTTTCCTGATAGGGGAACGCATCTTCAAAATCATGCTGACTGCTGTCGTCCGGAGAGAACGCAAAGCCCTTGGCCTGCTTCCGCTTGGCATAGATTTCAATGAGCTGCTTGGCAATATCCTCGACGGATTTTTTCGCCCTTGCCTTGGCCTTGACCCATTCCGTGCCGCCCATGCGGTGCAGACGGGGGACTTCTCCTTCGGCACCGATGTATTTCTGCAGCAAATTGACCTGCTCCGTAGGCACATAGAGCTTGTCATCACCGCCGTATTTAATATGCAGGTAATCTTTATGGATGCCGCCTACGTCCAAGGTTTCAACGCCGATATATTTACCAATACCATGGGCAGCGTGTACCACATAATCTCCGGGCTTAATGTCGCGGAAGTGGGAAAGTTTTTCATCCTTTCCCTGCTTGCGAATGGCCCGCCGCTTGGCATGACCGAAGATGTCCTTCTCCGTCACCACCACGAGGCTGGAGGCCGCCAGTTCAAAACCGTTGATGAGCCGCCCCACCTGAATGTTGACGCAGTCCGTGCGCAGCTCAGCGCCCTCTTCAATGACTAGTGAGGGGTAACGATGCCGCGCCAAAAGTTCCCGCAGGGAGTCAGCCTTGGCCTTTTCCCCCAGCAGGATGAGGATATGCTGTTTCTGCGCCAGCCAGCGGGAGATTTCATTGACGAGCAAATCCATCTGCCGCTGGAAGCTGGCCACATTCGGTGCCGTAAAGCTGATGGTCTGGGTGGCTTCGGCGCCATGAACCTGCTGCAGCAGCATGGCCGAGTAAATCACCCGATTTTCCCGGGCCGCTTCCTGAATATTTTCCCAGCTGAACACCTTGTTCTTGATGTCGGGATTTTCCCGCACCATGGTACGCATCTGTTCCCGCAGGCGCATTGGCTCATCAAAGAGCACCGTGCCCTTACCTTCCAGATAGGACAGGAACACTTCTGCCTGACCGGTGCTGTCCGTCTGCGCTAGAGGCATGATGGCCGCACTGCTGATGTTTTTCAGGGAGCGCTTAGTGCCCAGGTCAAATTCGCGCAGGGAATCCACTTCATCGCCAAAGAATTCAATGCGCACAGGATTTTCCGCATTGATGGGATAAACGTCCACAATGCCGCCCCGAGCACTGAACTGGCCGATACGCTCCACTTCGTCTGCATGTTCATAGCCCAGCTGCACAAGCCGCTGCAGGAGCTTTTCGAGGGGTATTTCCTCGCCCATGCCGATATTCAGGCTCAGCCGGGCAAAGTCCTGGCGGCTCATGCCCTTCTGCACCGCCGCCGTGGCCTTGGCCAGTACAATGACATTGTCCTTGCGCATCAGGCGCACCAGCACATCCATGCGGCGGGCGGAGCGCTCCATGCTGCGAGCTTCGGCTTGCACCGTCATCATATCCAGTTCCGGCAGTTCCAGCACTTCCGTCCCCGGCAGCAGGGAGAGCAAATCTTCCCGCCAGTCGGAGATGGCTTCGTTGCTATGAACCAGAATGACCAGTGGCTGGGGCGCCGTGCTGTAGGCGGCCGCCAGCACCACATGTTTCTGGGAACCTGTCAGACCGTAGACCAGTGTTTCCTGGGGCTTTTCCTGCAGGCAGGCCTGCAGTTTCTTAACCCCGGCATTGCTGCTCAAGGCAGCAAATAAAGAATTCATCGTGACACCTCAATATTTCTTATGTGCATATATTACGCGAAAATGGGACTGTCGGCCCTCGCCGATAGTCCCTCGCTCGTATGTCAATATTTTTATATGATAATCCTATTTCTCCCTTACGTCAAGCCATGGGCGCATTCTCCAAGTAAATTTTGTCCCCTGGCCGGGCTTTAGCGCCTGCAAATCCTTGGCAGTCTTTGCCGGCAGCTCACAGTAGTTGCCGCAGAAGCAGCAATCGAGCCGCACCGAATCCCGTTGCACCGCCGCCTTGATGTCGGCACTGCCGCAGGTACATTCCAGTTCACCGCTGGCGGCCAAATCGTGGATGCGATTGAGCGCCTCCAGCAGGGTCTGCTGATGTTCAATGAAGCAATCGCCATCAGCTGGATGCAAAGCATCGTATTCTGCAACATTGAAGTCCATGAATTCGGCGATATCCTGCCACCGGCCAATGTAGCCCAGTTCAAAATTATCATGCTGACAGTAAAGTCTGGCAAACCTGAGTCTTCGCAGCTGTCGCCAGGAAAATGTCTGACGGTTGCTGCCTTTGCATATACCGCATTCTGTTTTCAGTTCCAGTCCTTTGCGCGGCCGCAAGGTAATTTTGCCCATCTCGTGCCCACAGTTCCCGCACTCCATAACGAATTGCTTCTGCCCGCTAAAGAGGGGTACATCCTGTAGCTGGATTCGGCCGCAGCGCTGGCAGTAGAACGCCAAAGAACAGGCCGTATCGATAAGCATGGGAAATCCTCCTTTCTTCCCTAAAATCCCAGTTTGCAGTCATTCCCTTACAATTGACTGTATCACCTTTGATAATACACTATTTCTACAGCTGCCTTGGCTTATCCTGCCTGTTGGAAAGTTTTTTCTTGCAAAAGGTCGGCAGGGGCGGGCGGGATTATCCACGCTCAGCAAAGACGGACGGACAGGGGCGATATGCACGTTCCGCTGCGCCTGCGGACTAAAATTATTTTTTTCGCTTAATCAAGGCAATGGTCAAAGGTTAAACTCGCTTCGCTCAAACAAAACCTTTGACCACTGCCCTGGGCGAAAAAAATAATTTCTTAACGTCCGCAGCCTAACGCTCCACTTAGCATATCGCCCCTGTCCGGCCTCACTGCTTTGCACTTGGTCAAATTTAATTCGTGATAATAGTAAGTATCCATGTGCTATTGACTCGCTTTATTCGTAACAATTGATAATACCGTTGCTTCTGGTGGCAGGGGAAGGATTTTGCTAAGAGAAGCGTTTGCCAGCAGACGTTAAGAAATCAATTTTTGTCCACATACAAAAAGCAGCATGAAAAGCTAACTGTTTGAGCAAAGCGAGTTTTAGCTTTTCATGCTGCTATAAAGGACAAAAATTGATTTTAGTCTGCTGGCAAAGCGGAACGTGCAAAAGCCTTTCCCTGCCACCAGTCACACATCATCAACTTATTTTACCTGCAATGCCGCTTTCACGAAATCGCGGAACAGCGGATGCGGGTTGTTCGGGCGGGACTTGAGCTCGGGGTGAGCCTGGGTTGCCACGAACCAGGGGTGGTCCTTAACCTCTACCACTTCTACGAGGCTGTCATCCGGCAGGGTACCGGCAATCACGAGGCCGCGCTCGGTGAGTTCCTGACGGTACTTGTTGTTGAACTCATAGCGATGGCGATGACGTTCCTCAATATTGGCCGTACCGTATGCTGCGAGGGAATGCGTACCTTCGCGCAGGGTGCAGGGATAGGAACCAAGGCGCATCGTGCCGCCCTTATCCTCGATACCCTGCTGGGATTCCATGAGGTCGATAACCGGGTGCTTCGTTTCTGCATCGAATTCGGAGCTGTGCGCGTCCGTCATGCCGCAGACGTGGCGGGCAAATTCGATAACGGCGCACTGCATGCCTAAGCACAGGCCGAGGAACGGAATGTTGTTCTCGCGGGCGTACTGGATGGCTTTAATCTTGCCTTCCACACCACGGTCGCCGAAGCCGCCCGGCACGAGAATGCCCTTGCAGCCAACGAACACTTCCGAAAGGTCGGTATCCGGGTCTTCGATTTTTTCCGCGTTGACCCACTGAATCTTCACCGAAGCATCATTGTCGATGCCGCCATGATGGAGTGCTTCCGTTACGGAGATATAAGCATCCGGCAGTTCCACATACTTGCCGACAACGGCAACCTTAACCTTCTTGGACGGATTGTTAATCTTGTAGACCATCTTGTCCCAATCGGACATATCGGCCGGACCATAGTCCATGTTGAGTTTCTGCAGGGCAATCTTGTCGAGTCCTTCACGCTGCATCATGAGGGGCACTTCGTAAATCGTGGAGGCCGTGCGGTTTTCGATAACGGCTTCCGGCTGCACGTCGCAGAACATGGCAATCTTTTCCTTCATGTCCTTGGAAATGGTCTTTTCCGTGCGGCACACGAGGATGTCCGGCTGAATGCCGATGGCGCGCAGTTCTTTTACACTGTGCTGGGTCGGCTTGGTCTTGAGTTCGCCGGCAGCGGAGATATACGGCAGCAGCGTTACATGGATGTAGAGCGTATCCTTCGGGCCAACTTCTTTCTTGACCTGACGGATGGCTTCGAGGAAGGGCTGGCTTTCGATATCACCAACCGTACCGCCGATTTCCGTGATAACCACGTCAGCGCCGTCAGCCTTGGCTACATCATAGACGCGCTGTTTGATTTCATTGGTGATATGCGGGATAACCTGCACCGTGGAGCCTAAGTATTCACCGCGGCGTTCCTTGTGGAGCACGGACCAGTACACCTTACCCGTGGTGATGTTGCTGTTCTTGGACAGGTTGATGTCGATGAAGCGCTCGTAATGGCCCAGGTCGAGGTCCGTTTCCGCACCATCATCGGTAACAAATACTTCGCCATGCTGGTAAGGGCTCATCGTACCCGGGTCAATGTTGATGTACGGGTCGAACTTCTGAATCGTAACCTTGAGGCCACGGCTCTTTAAGAGACGGCCCAGAGAAGCCGCCGTGATGCCCTTGCCCAGGGACGAAACCACACCACCGGTAACGAAGATATACTTTGCCATGATTTGCCTCCTTATTCCTGAATGCTTTCCAGCTTCTTCTGACGGCTGTTGATTGCCTTATTGGCAGCCTTGGAGCGGGATGCCGCACCACGGGCAGAATGACGCTTCACTTCAGGCGGATTCCATTCCGTGAGGCCCCACTGCTGGTCGCCTTCATGCTGAAAACGGCTGTCCATATTGATGAGGGTATATACTTCCGAGATAGCTGCCGACAGGGACTGCACCGGCTTATGCTTTTTCTCGATAACGTCGAGAATCAAATCCTTATAGTACATGGTCTGACCTTTTTCCGTCAGCACATGATACGCGATATCCACTTCCGAGCTATTGATAAAATCCATAATCAAAAGTTCTCCTTCCAAATCCTAAATTACATCTGTTCCGGTGCCGATACTCCAAGGATTCCCAGCGAATGGCGAATCACATGGGCCGTAACCGTAACCAGAGCCAAACGAGCTTCTGCCAGTTTCGGCTCTACGCCGACAATGCGGCATTTATTGTAGAAGCTATGGAAGGCACTGGCCAAATCATAGCTGTAACGGGCAATGCGCTGCGGTGCATAATCACGTGCAGCACGCTCGATTTCTTCAGGGTATTCCTCAATCTTCTTGATGAGGTCGATTTCCGACTCATCGGTCAGCAGGGAAAGTTCCGGCTTATCGCTGAGGGACAGCCCCGTTTCCTTGCACTGACGGAAGATGCTGCAAATGCGGGCATGGGCATACTGAATGTAGTACACCGGATTGTCGTTGGATTTTTTCTTGGCCAAATCCAAATCGAAGTCGAGCTGGCTGTCCAAGGAACGCATCAGGAAGAAATAACGCGCAGCATCGGTGCCGACTTCTTCCATCAGTTCGTTCAGGGTAACACTCTGGCCGGTACGCTTGCTCATCTTCACGAGCTCACCGCCACGGTAAAGAGCAACCATCTGCAACAGCAGTACCGTAAGTTTCTTGGAATCATGACCCAGCGCATCCATAGCAGCCTTTACACGGCACACATAGCCATGGTGGTCAGCGCCCCAGATGTTGATGAGTCTGTCGAAGCCACGCTCATACTTGTTGTGATGGTAAGCGATATCGGCAGCCAGATACGTCGGCACACCGTTGTCGCGAATAACCACGCGGTCCTTATCGTCGCCATAAGCCGTGGACTTGAGCCAGAGTGCACCGTCCTTTTCGTAGATGTTGCCGTTGTCCTGCAGGATTTTCACGGCAGCCTTAACAGCTTCCGGATGCAGCGTACGCTCGCTGAACCACTTGTCAAAGGTTACGTTAAAGGAAGCCAAATCCTCTTTGAGGGTAGCCAGTTTTTCCACATAGGCCAAATCCTTGAAGATTTCCATGCGCTCATCATCATTCATGGAGAGGTATTTATCCCCTTCCTTGTCGATGATGCGCTGGGCCGTGTCGATGATGTCCTGGCCATGATAGCCGTCTTCGGGGAATTCTACATCCTGTCCCAAGAGTTCCAGATAACGAGCGTTAACGGAACGGGCCAGATTGTTCATCTGATTGCCGGCATCGTTGATGTAGTATTCGCTTTCCACGGGGTAACCTGCTGCCCGCAGAAGATTTACGAGAGCAGAACCAGCAGCAGCGCCGCGGCCATGACCGACATGCAGCAGCCCCGTCGGATTAGCGCTGACGTATTCCACCTGAATCTTCGGTGCATCTTTTTTCGGCAGCTGACCGTATTTTTCACCTTCGTCGAGGATTTTCTGGAAGGAATCGTAGAGCACATTGCCCTTCAGGTAGAAGTTCAAAAAGCCCGGGCCAGCAATCTGAGCATGGTCGAGCCAGTCGCCCTCAATGCGCTTCACCAGTTCTTCTGCAATCTGACGGGGAGCCTTATGGAACACCCGAGCCGACTGCATGGCAAAGTTGGTAGCAAAATCACCAAACTCCTTCTGGGGCGGCACTTCCAATACCACCGTGGGCAATTCCCCTTCCGGGAACACACCATCGGCAATGGCACTTTTCGCAGCCGCTACAATGGCTTCTGTCAGCGTATCTTTAATATCCAATCCAAAATCCTCCTAATTTATTTTGTCGATAACTACATTTAAGGTGTTATGGCCCTGCAGAGCATCGTTCAAATACAGCTCATATTCTGCCTGTACCGTGCCCTGGCCATCCTTAAAGTAAATATCCAGCTTCTGGGTTTCTACCAGTAAATCAAAATTACCGTAGGGTGTCCGATACACACTACGGGTCCTTTCCCCCAGCCGAAATTCCAGCTGCATATCCACAGCTCCACGGCGAATCAGCGTCAGCCCTTCGCCACTGAATTTCAGCACGGTGGGCACCACCTTGTCGTGAAGCGAGGCATCCTCATAACGCACATAATGCTTGCCAGCCCGCGCTGAATACTTGCCGCGCGCCGCCGATTTCAACACGGTCTTTTCTCCCGCCGTATCGACCTGCACGCCTTCCACCGTCACCGCAACCATAGCATCCGCCATTTAGCCACCTCTTCAAAACATACTGTTACATATTATAAACCAAACTCACTACCTTGCCAACAGTTTTTTGCGCTTTTTTTGCGGCTTCATCAACCTTTTTTGTTCATATCTGCAAGACGGCGGAGGGGGGAGGCTTTTACGCACTTCGCTTGACCAGTCAGCTAAAAATAATTTTTGTCTTTTAATTAAGTATCCGGGAAAGTCAAAACTCGCTACGCTCAAACAGTAGACTTTCCCAGATAATATTATGGTGGACAAAAATTATTTTCTTCACGCAGACTGGTGCAACGCTTCGCTGGCGCAAAAGCCTCCCCCCTCCGCCGCCCACGATACTGAGCTTTCGTAATGAACCACAAACTCTATATCGCCAAGAAAGAAATCTAGCTAACTTTTCATCAGGCACCTATTCCAACCTAGCGAGGGCGGCGCGGCGATAATTTGTCAGAGCGAAGCGTTTGACCTTGAACGTGAAGAAACAAATTTTGACCCACATAAAAATTAGCGCGAAAAGCCATTTGTCTGAACGCAGTGAGTTTATGGCTTTTCGCGCTAAATAAAAGGTCAAAATTTTTTTAGTTCAAGGTCTAAGCGTAGCGTGGCAAATTATCGCCGCGCCGTCAAACCTACAGTAGATTAGCAGTGAGATGTAAATTTAGATTGTGAACTTCTCCACTTCATGTGCCAGCTGTTCCGCCTGCTCAGCAAGCCCGCGGGTTGCGGCTGCAATTTCTTCTGCCGAGGCGGACTGTTCTTCCGTCGTTGACGATACGGCTTCAGCGCGGCTGGCGTTAGCCGTGCTGATATTGGCAATATCCTTAACGGCCTGCTGCATGGAATCCGTACCTTCCGAAACCGACTTGATGCTGCTGGAAACTTCCCGGATACCATCAGCAAGGGCATCAATCGCCACCTTAATGGACTTAAAGATTTCATCAGCCTCATTTACCGAATCAATGCTGCTGGCTACACTTTCCGCACTTTCCTCACTGGCAACTACCGCCTGTTTCATATCCGTCTGAATCTTGGTCACGAGATTGGCAATCTGCTGCGTGGAGCTGGCAGACTCCTCGGCCAGCTTGCGGACTTCATCAGCCACCACAGCAAAGCCACGACCATATTCACCGGCACGGGCCGCCTCAATCGCGGCATTGAGCGCCAACAGATTCGTCTGTTCCGCAATCCCGGAAATCAGCTCCACGATTCTGCCGATTTCATCCGAGCTCTTCGCCAGTTCCTTAATGGAGTTTTTCACCGTAGTGGTACTGTCACTGATGGCATTCATGGATTCCACCACATTCTGAATGGAATCGCGCCCCGTATTGACACTACCTACGGTTTGTTCCGTAACAATGGCAATCGCATCGGCACTATTGGCCACCAGCGTAGTGCGCTCAGCAATTTCCACAGCCGTTCTATCTGCATCGGCTGCCGAATCCGACTGCGTGGCAATACCTGCAGCAATGTCCGTAATCTGCTGCGCAGCCTGCGTAGCTGCATCAGCCGACTGATGGGAAGCCGCAGAAAGCTCTTCTGCCGAAGCCGAAACCCTCTCCGCATTCTTCTGAATATGACCGATAAGCTCCCGAATGGTGCGGCGCATCTCCTTGAACCCACGGGCCAAATCGCCTAACTCATCATTGCTGTCAACAGCCAACGGACGGGAACGCAGGTCGCCGGTATTGATGATGTTGCATTCTTCCCGCAGAGCCTCCACAGGAGCGCAGAGCTTCTTCCCCAGGAACCAGATGATGCCGCTGATAATCAGCACCATGACAACGGCCACGGCGCTCATAATCTTCATCAGCGAATAGGCATCGGCCCGCACTTCAGAAATCGGCGCTACCGATACTGCCACCCAGGTACGATGGGCCAGATGCACCGGCGTGAACACAGCCTGTGATGCTTCTCCTCTGGAGGTGGTATATTCCGTTGAAACCTGCTTATCCTGCTGTATAGCACTGGTAAAACCATTGACTAGCGCAATATCGATTTTCTTACTGGAAACCTCCTTGGTCAAATCCATCTTGCCCACTTCCTCGGGAAGCTGCGCATAAGCGATGCAAAGACCATCCTGGTCGGCCAGATATACACGGCCGGTTTCCTTATACTTAATCTTGCCAACCAGTTCCGTCAAATCATCCAGTTCAACGGTACCATAGACAATACCCGTAAGCTGGCCGTTTTCCAATACCGGGTAAGCCAGAATGGTGATGAGCTTGCCGTTGGTGCCCGATACAGATGGCCCCGTCATAACCGGCTTCTTGGTCTCCCGCACCTGCTTGATATAAGCCCGGGTGGTACGGTCCATATCCTTGTTCTTGTCGCTGACAGCATGGCCTTCCGGGTCAGAATATGCCAACATCGTGAAATTCTTGCGCTTGGCCAAAGTATCAGCCAATACCTTTACCCGTTCTTCCCGCGTACCGCGCATGATAATCGGGTTACTGGCCAGATACTCCACCGTGAGCTCTCGCTGCTGATAGAGTTTTTCCAGCTGCTCGGATGTACTCTTGCCGATTTCCTGTGCCAGCAAATCCGTATTACGGGTCAATGCCGAACTGGACATATAATAGCTGATGGCAAAGAATACCGCAAAACTTCCCACGAACAGAGGTATGAATCCTGCCAGAAACTTAAAGCGTAAACTGTTAAAGTTCATGTTCTCCTCCTTGTTATATAAAATCCCATAAATCCTACATCTGAAAAAAGCATTGCACACATAGAGGTTGCGTACAATGCTAATTTCACTTTAGTATAACTTTATTGTTGTTCGACTGCGATATCTAATTCTACGACGTGACCCGCTAAATCCATTTCCACCGTGAGATAATTATCATCGCTGATCTTCACCTGGAAATTCTCACCGATGGACAGGGATGGTGTGGAAATATCCACTTCAAGCCCCATACCGGTAAGGTTGGTTGCGGCATTAGCTGTAAGCATGTTACTCATTTCCGAGATAGCACTTTGGGCCATAGCATCAAATTCTGCTACAGGCATACCCATCATCATGGTCGATGCAATAAATTTAGCGGTGTCTTCTGACATGTTGTAAACAACGTTGCCACGAATCTGTTTGGTGAAGCCCACGATAACCGAAACCCCCAGGCTCACCGCATTCTTTGTCTTTACTCCCATCTTCAGCCGCTTAGGCTCCGGAAAGCCCATCTGCGGCATTACGGACGTGAATGCATCGACGAACGGATTAACTAATTTTGCATCCATCTTATCATTCTCCTTCCGCAAATCCCACACTCATATTAATATCCCCTAACCGTGTTCTGGCGCATATACGGAAGGTCGTAAGTTTGGGGCTGGCAATGCGGATTTTGCTGCCCACAATAGTCCCCGGCGGCGTAATGCGCATTTCCTTATCCTTGAACACATCATTAATATTGGATACCCCACGGCCCACAATGATGTTCACCGCTTCTTCTACGGATTCACTTGCTTCATCTTCCGTAATCTCGTCATTTTCCTCGGCATCCAGCATCACCGTGGCAAAATCCTTCATGGTTTTGTCATCCATGTACACGATAGCCCGGCCATTGGGAATCCCCGTCAGGCCTACAATGACAGCGATACCGCTGATGTCCAGAAAACTGCGTTCCTCTTCCTGCAGTTCCACTTCACTGTGTACACCGGTCATGCTGAAAATGCCCTGCTGCAATGCCTTCACAAACGGTTTTGCGTAGGACTCACGCAGGACAGCCACCTTCCCTGCCTTGCTCTGGCAAAGAATCATCAATGTATCGATAAGTTCATTGATGCTGACCGGTTTTTGCAAGAAGGCACTGATGCCCACTTCACGGCCCCGGGCCACAAGGCTGGCATCCTTCATGGCACTGATCATAACGATCTTGGCTTCAGGATCCACAGCACGAATCCGGCGGCTGCATTCAAGGCCATCAGCATCCGGAAGATTCATATCCATGGTAACCACAGCCGGCTTGAATTGCTCATAGAGCTCCACTGCTTCAGCAGCATTTTTGGCTTGCGCGCATACTTCGAAGTTCGTCCTTGCCAGATTCCCTTCAATCATCGCACGGCTGACCTTCGAATCATCGACGATCATTACTTTGACTTTCTCCACAAATGCTCACCTGCTTCTCTACATTCCTTACATTTGCCAACACTTAAAAATAGGAACTCGTTACTGTTACAATTTTCATAACTTAACTTTTCGCTATAGTGTGAGAAAATCCCTGCCTGCCAAAAAAATAATTTTAGATTTCGCTTTTGCCTACGGCATCAAAAGTTTTCACGATGGAAGCTGCCGGTTCCTTATCCATTTTGCTGACCACATAAACGGCCAGCAGCGAGAGCAGGAATCCCGGCACGATTTCATAAAGCCCCAGCCAGTCAATCTGCTTCCAGACGAGCACCGTAATGCCCCCCACGATGATACCGGCCAGCACCCCATTGCGGGTGGTACGGCGCCAGAAGAGAGCACACAGCAGAGCCGGCCCGAAGGCAGCACCAAATCCCGCCCAGGCATAGGCCACCATGTCTAAAATAAAGCTGGAAGGATTCAAACCGATAAAAATCGCCAGTGAGGCGATAATCAAAACCGAAGCCCGGCTGATCCAGATAAGTTCCGTAGTCTCCGCTTCCTTGCGCAAAAGCGTGCGGTAAAAATCCTGAGCAAAGGCAGATGCCGCTACCAGAAGCTGTGCCGAAGCCGTACTCATAATGGCTGCCAGTACAGCCGAGAGAATCAAGCCTGCCACAATCGGCGGGAAAAGTTCATTGGTCATCACCAAAAATACCGTTTCCGACTCCGTGCCCGCCAGTTCATGGGACAGGAACACGCGGCCCACCATACCCACAGCGACTGCCGCAGCCAGAGAGAGCACCACCCAGGTCATGGCAATGCGGGTGGCCTGTTTGATTTCCTTGGAACTGGAAATCGCCATAAAACGCACGAGAATATGCGGCTGGCCGAAGTAGCCAATGCCCCAGGCCAACAGGGAAATCAGTTCAATCGTGCCCAACGTGGAACCATCTGGTTTGGTAAAGGGCTCTAACATCGAATGACTCACGTTGTTGATGGCATTAACGGTTGCCGTATAGCCGCCCATTTCCATAGCCGCCGTAATGGGCACCACCAGAATGGCGAAGAACATCATAACGCCCTGAATAAAATCCGTGCGGGACACGGCCAAGAAACCGCCCACCAGCGTATAGAACACCACCGAACCGGCACCGATAAAGATGGCATACTCATAAGGCAAACCGAACACCGTTTCAAAGAGACGGCCGGAAGACACAAACCCCGAGGATGTATATATAGTAAAGAAAATCAAAATAAACACCGCCGGGATGGTGCGCAGCAAGCCGCTGTTATCCTCAAAGCGGTTCTCCAAAAACTGGGGCACCGTCAGGGAATTCTTGGCCAGCTCCGTGTACTTTCTAAGGCGGGCTGCCACAAAATGCCAGTTAGCCCAGGTACCGAGGGCAATGCCCACCGCAATCCAGCCGGCATTAAGTCCGGCCAGATACGCAAAGCCCGGCACGCCCATAAGCATCCAGCCGCTCATGTCGGAAGCCTCGGCACTCATGGAAGTAACCCAGGCTCCTAATTTGCGGTTGCCCAAAAAATAATCGCTCATGTTGCGGGTACGGCGGTAATAATAAACGCCAATGGCCATCATCAGGCCAATGTAGAGAATAAAGGTATTGATAATCGCTAATTGACTTGTCAAAAAGTTTCCTCCTCATGCTTTCAGGTTTTCAAGTTTACAATAACAGCTTAAATTATACTTGCTTTTACCCCCGTTTGGCAACTTTATTTTTATAGGAGCTATAATATTATCGTTATAGTTGACAAAATGCGTCCGATTTTTTCGCGATTTTTTTCATTTTGCAGGAAAAAACACTTGCATTATCGAAAATCTTCCCGTATAATAGCTAAGGTTTTTCGGAAAACGCTAGGAATAAACGCAGATAGCCTTAGTCTAAGTATATCTTGGTACAGGCTGAATCTGCGCTCTTTTCGTGTGTGTAAAATTAGGAGGAAGTACCTATGAAGAAGTATGATGTTGTGATTGTGGGCGGTGGCCCCGCCGGTATCTTTGCCGCTTATGAACTGGCAGAAAAAAGCCCCGAGCTCAAAGTATTGCTGCTCGAGAGCGGTAAGGATATCTATACCCGTGTCTGCCCCATTTCCGCAGGCAAGGTGAAAGGCTGCATTGGCTGCAAGCCCTGCAGCATCATGCGCGGCTTCGGTGGTGCTGGTGCTTTCTCCGATGGCAAATACAACTTCACCACCCAGTTCGGCGGCTGGCTCAATGAATACCTATCTGATGAAGAAGTCATGGACCTCATCTATTATGTAGATAAAATCAACATGAAGCACGGGGCTCCGGCTCAGGTATTCAGCACGGAAAACAGCGACATCGGCTACAAGGCCATTCAGCATGATTTGCACCTGTTGGCTGCCAGCGTCCGCCATCTGGGCACGGAAAACAATCTGGAAATGCTCAAGGCCACCTATGAATACCTCAAGGACAAAGTGGAATTCCGCTTTGAATGTCCTGTAGCCCATATCCATTCGGACGGTCAGGGTGAAAACGAAGTAGAACTTACGGACGGTGAAAAAATTGCCGCCGAATACCTGATTGTCGCTCCCGGCCGCGCCGGTGCCGAATGGTTCTCCACGGAATGCGACACGCTCGGCCTCAAGCAGGAAAACAACCGCGTGGATGTCGGTGTCCGCGTGGAAGTGCCCGATGAAATCTGGAACCCCATCACGAGTCAGGTTTATGAAGCCAAGCTCGTATATCGCACCAAACGTTACGGCGATCAGGTGCGCACCTTCTGCATGAACCCGCACGGTCATGTTGTTATGGAAAACACCGATGGCATCATCACCGTCAACGGCCACTCCTACAGCGACCCGAAACTGCAGAGCAAGAACACCAACTTCGCCCTGCTTGTCAGCAACCGCTTCACGGAGCCCTTCCACTCCCCGCATCAGTACGGCAAGCGCATCGCTTCCTTCTCCAACCTCTTAGGCGGTGGCATTATTGTGCAGCGCTTCGGCGATTTGATGAAGGGACGCCGCTCCAACGCCCATCGCATGAGCAAGAGCTTCACCCGTCCGACCCTGCAGGCAACGCCGGGCGACCTTTCTCTGGTTCTGCCCAAGCGCCATGTAGACAACCTCATTGAAATGATTCAGGCGCTCGACAACATCGCACCGGGCATGACCAATGACGATACCCTGCTCTACGGTGTAGAAGTAAAATTCTACAGCTCCCGCGTAAAACTCACGAATCAGCTGGAAACGGAACTCAAAAACGTCTTCGCCATTGGCGATGGCGCTGGCGTAACCCGCGGTCTGTCTCAGGCAGGTGCCAGCGGTGTCTATGTAGCCCGCCAGATTATTGAACGCAGCAAAAAATAAATTAGCGACAATATGTAAGACATACGAAAACAGCCCGGTGGCTGATGATGCTTTCCCATCTATCAGCCACCGGGCGTCTTTTATTGCACGTTATTCATCTATCTCGTCTTCCTGTCCGGCCAGGAACTCATTCACTGCCCGATAAATCGCCGAGCTCTGATAGCCTCGCCGAAACAAGGCCGCCATGAGTTTCTGCTTATCCTGGCTGCGCTTATACTTGCTCGTAAGTACCCGAAGCGCTTTTTCGTATTCGCGCTCACCAACCGCTTCCCTATCATCGGGAATGCAGGACTTCACCAATGCGGAAGGATAGCCCTTCTGCTTGAGCTTTTCGCAAATCTGCCGCACGGAATAGCTGCTGTCCGTGTAGAGATAGTTAAAGCGCCGCGGGCAGGATTCGGCATCATTTAGGTAATGCTTTTCCTGCAGGCAGGCAATGGCTGCAGATGCTTCGTCCTCCTCATAGCCCTTGCCCATGAGTTTTTCAAAGAGACGGTTCTCGCTGTACTCCTGCCGGGCCAGCATATCCACAGCGGTCACGAGGGCAGGTTTCACAGGCTTGCGTTTTGGCTGCCCATAACCTTGGTTTCCCCACATGGATTATTCCTCGTCCATATCGTCACCGGCTTCGGTGGGTGCTGCTTTCTCCAATGCCTCGGCATCGCTGACCAGCTTTTCGCGAACCTTGCGCTCGATTTCTTCGACCATGGCCGGATTTGCTTCCAGTTCCACCTTAGCTTTTTCCTTGCCCTGGCCTAAGCGCGTACCTTCATAGGAATACCAGGCACCGCTCTTGTCCACGATTTCCAGTTCCACGCCCATGTCAATAAGCGTCCCCAGACGGGAAACACCTTCGCCGTACATGATGTCAAATTCTGCGGTCTTGAACGGCGGCGCAATCTTATTCTTGACGATTTTAACCTTGGTACGATTACCTACCACATCAGCCCCCTGCGTAATCTTTTCACCCTTGCGCACTTCCATGCGTACGGAAGAATAGAACTTCAGCGCACGACCGCCGGTGGTTACTTCCGGGTTACCGTAGGTAACGCCCACTTTTTCACGAATCTGGTTGATGAAGATGGCCACCGTCTGGGACTTGTTGATGACACCGGTGAGCTTTCTCATAGCCTGACTCATGAGGCGAGCATGAAGGCCCACATGGCTGTCACCCATTTCGCCGTCAATTTCCGCCTTGGGCACGAGTGCCGCCACGGAGTCCACTACGATGATGTCAATGGCGCCGCTGCGCACCAGAGCATCCACAATATCCAGCGCCTGTTCACCGGTATCCGGCTGGGAAATCAGCAGTTCGTCAATATCGACGCCCAGTTTCTGCGCATATACCGGGTCTAATGCGTGTTCCGCATCGATGAAAGCAGCAATACCGCCATTTCTCTGCGCTTCAGCAATCATATGCAGGGTTACCGTCGTCTTACCGGAAGATTCCGGGCCGTAAATCTCAATGATACGGCCGCGGGGAATGCCGCCAGTGCCCAAAGCAATATCTATGGGCAAAATCCCTGTGGGGATGACGGACACATTCATCTGCGCCCGGGCATCACCCAAACGCATGATGGAACCTTTACCAAAATCCTTCTCAATTTTTTTCATGGCGTTAGCCAATGCTAATTTTTTGTTATCATCTACAGCCTTGCGGTCAGTTTTCTCTGCTGCCATTCTATCTGCATCCTTTCTTACATTTCATTACCTGTCACAACAGTTTTTATTATATTAGAAATATCCTTTTTTGACAATACACCATGTGTGAAATATTATTTCACAGTAATTTTTATAATGCGCGCAAAACGAGGCCATCAGCTCTTGTCAGCTGACGACCTCGTTCTTTAGCATTCAATTATTTCTGGTGACGAACCACTTCGACCTCTACATAGTCAATGGGGCCGGAGATGGGTACAGACGGTTTGCGGATTCTGGCCATAGCGGTTTTGAAATGCGGATATTTTGCCAGCAGTTTATCGCCAATGGCTGCGGACAGGGAGCCCAGCATGGTATAGCGTTTGTTTTCCGTAATATCCTTAACGATGTCATAGACAGCTGCCGTATCAACGCCATCTTTGAGCTCGTCCGACTCTACCAGCTTGTCGTCCTTGGTTTCAATTTCGACATCAATGTAGAATTTCTGCCCCTGCTCACGTTCATACTCGTAAACACCATGGAACCCATAAAACATCATGTTGAGAATTCTCACTTTTGCCATTGTGGTCACTCCTATCACTTGTAATTCAGCTGAACCTGTATCGTTTATTACAGGGCTTTCTACATGTGTATTTCGCTAACCTGTGGCAAAATCCTGCCGAATACGCAAAATATTCTCGTTAATCGTTAAACATTTCTTCCCACATGCCATACGCACAGACTAAAAAAATCAATAACACTACAAATAAGTCACCCATTTGCCTATCCCTCATCATATAGAAAAAGAGGAGAGGCTAAGCCTCTCCCTAAAAGCTCATTACATCACCCGACGGGCACCCAGGTAGCAGCCGCCCCAATAGGAGCTGTCCAAGGATGCTACGCTGACCCCGATGCTGGAGGACGCATGAATAAACTGACGGTCGCCGAGGTATATGCCCACATGGGACGCTCCCGGTGCATACGTCGAAAAGAACACTAAATCTCCAGGCATGAGTTCACCAGCAGGCGAACCTACTTCATACTGAACATCTGCCGTGCGCGGAAGATGTACACCAGCATGAGCAAATACATACTGTACATAGCCGGAGCAGTCAAAACCGCTGGGGCTGGTACCACCGAATACATACGGTACACCAAGGTACTGCATGGATTCCGAAATAATGGTACGGTTGATGTAGTTGCTGCCATGAGATACCACCGGCATGGATTTGCCGAGAAGCGCCGTATAGGTGGACGGCCCTACCTGTCCATCTGCAGCCATCCCATGGGAAGACTGGAATACCTTAACTGCCTCAGCCGTGGCCGGACCGAAATCCCCATCAGCCGATACATCGTAACCAAGACGGACCAATTGTCCCTGAATCTCGGCTACTTCCGTGCCCTGGTCCCCTACGCGGAATGCAGACGCACTACACACAGAAAACATGGACATAAGGATCATGGACAGCGCAAATACACGCTTTGTTGCTTTTTTGAACAAAAAAGCCAACTCCTCTCTCTGTTCGCTTACGAGGTTAGCTGCCGGGCTCGGGTAGAGAAGACCACCCGCTACAATCCTTACACTGTCAAATAATGTAATCTTGAAGTTCGCCCCGAAAAATTGGTTCCCCCGCTCCTGGGCTGGATTCAGCTTAATCCTATGTATTTTTGAATACCCATTTTATATAATACGACATAAGTCGTCGTATTCCTGCAAATTTTTTAATAAGATTTTAATTTTTGCACAATTCTAAATCAATTCCGATTTTTTCAGTTTCTTTTCAGAATTCGTGCTGACATGAAAAGTGGCTGTCGTGACGACAGCCATCTTATTTACATTTAGGTTGAATAAGCAATCAATAAGCCGAGTTTTGTTCCATCCGCAAGCGGAGGCGACAATCATTTATCTAGGCACGGCAGTTGCCTGCCGGCTCAAGCGACTCAACCCGGAAGGTTCCGCGGGCCGCATCATCCCTTCCCTATTTGGTCTTGCTCCGTGTGGGGTTTACCCAAGCCAGCCAGTCACCTGACTGCTGGTGCGCTCTTACCGCACCTTTCCACCCTTACCTGACATGTCAGGCGGTCTAAATCTCTATGGCACTATCCCTAAGGTCACCCTCGCTGGACGTTATCCAGCACACTGCCCTATGGAGCCCGGACTTTCCTCATCTGGTGTCTAGCACCAGCCGCGATTGTCTTGACAACTTATTTCAACACGAAAAAGTATAACACTTTAAGAGGAATCTGTCAAATCAGGTGCTAATTTGACATTTGTTGCTTTGTCCATGGTAAGTTCATCCCAGGAAATTTCATGCATCATAAGCAGTGGCTGCATTCCCAGCAGGGCGGCCGACAGCATATAATTGCCAAGGGTGAGACTGCAAATCCCATACGCCTTTCCCGCATATTCTGTTAACTTTTTTTCAGTCACAGGCATGGTACTGATTTCCCCAGGCGATAACGAAAAACCGTGTCCCTCGCATTTTACCAGACTTTCCTTCCTAGTCCATAAGCGATAAAAACATTCCTGCCGCATAGTCTCATCATGCCCCCGCAGCATCCATTCATATTCCGAGGAAGTCAGCGCCTCCCGCACCCAATCGCCATAGGGCACTATTTTCTCGATATCCACGCCCACAGAGCTGTCTGCCTCAGCCAGCACAGCATACGCTCCACTATGTGATAGATTGAAAAATTTTCCCTCCGCCAAAGGTTTTCCTTCTTCATTATAGGAAATACTGCGGCCCTGAGCTGCTTTTTGCAGCAACAGGGAAGACGCAAAGCATCTAAGCCTGTCCTCCTCCTGCCGATAACGCATCATCTTTTCATAGCGCGCTGCCGGCAAAAGTCTTGCAGCTTCCCCCAGATGGGAACGCAGACAGTCCACCGGCAAGAGCGTTATCATCACTTCGCGCATACGTCTTCCTCACAATCTTTACTATGCTTCATCAAAATATCCCAAACCGTTCAGCGCGCGCATGAACCTTTGCAAATAATCCCAGGAAGTAACCGGCCAAGCCATCCCCAAGCGATAAAGAACCTGCAGCGTATACTCCCGGCTCATGTTTAAGGATTTCCTTTATTTTTTC
Source organism: Selenomonas sp. FC4001 (assembly GCF_000701565.1). Classification (NCBI taxonomy): domain Bacteria; kingdom Bacillati; phylum Bacillota; class Negativicutes; order Selenomonadales; family Selenomonadaceae; genus Selenomonas; species Selenomonas sp. FC4001. Next base: position 556,431 of record NZ_KL370793.1, read on the forward strand.
GCTATCCAAGATATATTTCCTGCCGTAAAATCCATCTTGCGCCCGCAAAAGCTATTTGCTACAATTTACTATGAGACTGACGGTCAGATGACCTTTTCTTGTTTGTTATTTTTTCTTATAATAACATTATCATTTGTAATTCATTTCAAAGAAAGAAGGAACTCAACATGGCAACTCCTCATATTGCAGCAGAAAAAGGCGACGTAGCAGAACGCATCCTGCTCCCCGGCGACCCCCTGCGCGCTAAATTCATCGCAGAAAACTTTTTGGAAGATGTAAAGCAGTACACCTCCGTTCGCAATATCCTGGGCTACACGGGTAAGTACAAAGGCGTGCCCGTTTCTGTACAGGGCACGGGCATGGGCATGCCCTCCATCTCCATCTATGTCCATGAGCTCATTCACAGCTTCGGCTGCAAAAAGCTGTTCCGCGTAGGCACCTGCGGCGGCATGCATCCGGATGTTAAGCTCCGTGACGTGCTCATCGCTCAGGCTGCCAGCACGGACTCTTCCATGATTCGCAACATCTTCGGCGGCAGCATCAACTACTGCCCCATCGCCGACTACGAGCTGCTGTCCAAGGCCGTTGCCAATACCAAAAAGCTGAACCTCAAAGCCACGGTCGGCAACATCATTTCCGTTGACCGCTTCTATGATGAAGAAATCGACAACGACAAGCTGCGCAAGTACGGCATCCTCGCTGTGGAAATGGAAGCTGCTGCTCTCTACACGCTGGCTGCTGAAGCCCATGTACAGGCACTGGCCCTCTTCACCGTCAGCGACCACCTCGTAACCGGCGAATCCTGCACGGCAGAAGAACGCCAGACCACCTTCAACGATATGATTAAGATTGCCCTCGAAACGGCTATCGAGGATTAAGACTAAAAAGCCCGGACGAACTGCGCTAAAAACAGTTCGTCCGGGCTTTTTCTATTTTTTAACGAAACGCAATCAATCTTCTTCCGTTCCCAGCAGCGGCATTTTCTTTATCAGGAAAGCCGTGCCAAGAATAGCTCCGACCACCGTAGCCGCCGGGGCAGCGTACCAGATATTGTCCGCACCGAACAGCACCGGGAACAAGTAGATGAAGATAATCGGCGCAATCAGCGACTGGCAGACGGCAATGACTGCCGAAATCGTTCCCCGGTCAAGCCCCGTAAAAAAGCCTGAGGTTACAAGGCAAAAACCGTACAGGAAAAATTCCAGTGCGCAAATTCTGAGGGCTCTAGTCGCAAAAGCATGTGCTTCCGGGTCGTAACCGAGATACAAGGTGGCAATGTCATCGGCCAAGGAAACACCGACAGCGGTCATGACGAAGCCCAATCCCAGCGTCAAAACGATGTTCTTCTTCATCAAATCTCTTATGCCGTCAAAATCCCCTGCACCATACTTGTAACCGACCACCGTCACCGTCGTCGTATTGATGGCAAAGAAAACGGATAAAAACACCTCGCCGACATAGCTGTGCACACCGATAGCGGCCACGCCCAATTGTCCCAGCAGCAGCATGAGCTGCAGATTGTAGACAAGCTCCAGAATGTTGACCGAAACGGCATCGACCATCTCGGATATGCCATTGTAGCAAATCTTCGCCAGACGATAGAGGTCAAAGCGGAAACGCACAAAATGCAAGCCGGAGGCATTGGGACGGGAGAAATACCACAAGGTAATAAGCGTATTCACGATAGTTGCCAGACCGGTTGCCGTCGCCGCTCCCTCAATCTCATATTCCAGCGCCACGATGAACAGCCAGTCCAGAATAACATGTGTCACGCCCTGCACCACCGAAAGGTAAAAACCTGTCTCCGATTTCTCGGCCATGACCCACAGGCTTTGAAATGACGTGGTTATGAGCAGCGGCGCAATGAACAGGAACAGGATGCGCCCATATCGCAGACAATAGGGCACAAGTTCTTCCGATGCGCCCAGCATGCGGACAATCTCCGGCAGAAAGATAACCATCAAGGTACTAAAGAAAGCACCCCAGATAAATATCACCGCCACCAGCAGCGTAAAATACTGCCGGGCTTTTTCTATATTGCCCTCCCCCTTGAGCTTGGAGATAAAGGCACTGCCGCCTTCACCAATCATGAAGCCCGGCGCCACCAGCATCATCAGCAGAGGGAATACCAGATTGACAGCCGCAAAGGAGCTTACCCCCAGCCAGTTGGATACGAAAAAACCATCTGCCATCTGAAACGAAGTAATCGCCAGCATGGTGCCGATATTCGGCAGACTGTAGAGTAATATTTTTTTATACGTAAAATGTTCGGAAAGCTCTATTTTCATCCAGCGGTCCCCCTCCCATCATCCATTTACCAACTGTTTGAAATGCTTGATGTAGATATCCAGGAATTTCCGGATACTGCCCTCAGCATAGGCATGGGCCAAATACTCGATATGGATATTGACCTTGCCGTTTTTCTCCTGCAGATAGAGATCGGCATGTCCCATCATGGATTCATCCACACCGGCCAAAGGAACTTCCGTCGATTCAAAGCCTTCCATATTGGATGCATCACCCAATTGGGCAACGTAATTGACCACGATGGCATCTTCTTCGGCGATGTTTTCCTTGGCACTATAGTCGCAAATACTGTTGGCAAAACTCTCAATGACCTGACGGTTCACTTCCTGCAGCAGCATGTCCAGAGAAGAATATTGCTGCAAATCCACAGCCAGAGGCAGCATCTTGAATACCAGCCCCACCGTATTCTGCAGGTATTTTTCCGTACGGTTGCTGTTGAGATAATCGACATTGATTTCGTCCTTATGGCAGTATTCCTGCAAGGCGAGCATGGCTGCCGTAATGGCCAAAACGGTACGGGAATAGCCCCGGCGTTTTTCTGCCGCGTCCACCTGCTGAACGGTCACGACGCCATCTTCTGCCTCTATAAGCGATTCCGTCTCCCATGTCTCGAAATCCGGGGTAGGAATCCTGCACCAGTCATGACCGGCCAGGAGATTCTGGAAATAGGCCTTGGCCTCATCAAATTCCTTGGTTCCCTGGGCTTCCCATTCCTGCCGCAGATAGCTGTAATAGTAATCACGCGCCAGTGGTTTTCCCCAGTAGGCCTTGGCAATATCTGCGAGCAATACCCCCTGCGAAGTGCCATCGGAAATCATGTGATGCACATCCATGAAGAGATACAACTTTTCACCGCAGCGGAAAATCTGCGAGCGGAAAAGCGGTGCATTGAAGATACGGAACGGCTGCACCAGTGTTTGGGTAAGCTGTTCCAGCTCTTCTTCTGTGACATCCTTAACGGTTGTTTTGGGCAGAATTCCCGGCTCTATATGCTGTCTGATTTCCCCTTCCCCATCCAAGTCTATGGTAAACACGGAGTTGAGGGCGGGATGATGGCTTACCGCCTCATCCACTGCCTTGGCCAGCTTTTCTGCATCCAGTTTTGCATTCAGGCGATAGAACACGGGAATATTGTACATAGGCGAACGTACGTCCATGAATTGGTCATCCACCATCAGCATCTGCGCCAGTGTTGCGGGGATGGCCTTGCTCCGCGCTTCTTCATCGTATTCCTGCAGATTCCCGAGCATTTGTCCGGAAAGTTCTTCTGCAATACGCCGTGCTGTCTTGCACTTGAAGATGGTCTTGGCACTCAAGCCTTCAATATCCGCCGTTGCCATGACCCGCATGGATTTTATGGAGTCACCGCCTAAGAGATAAAAATCATCATTTCTACCCACACTGTTTTCTTCCAAGCCTAATACTTTGGCAAAGACATCACAGAGTTTTTTCTCTATTTCGTTGGTCGGTGCCTCATAGGCAACGTGCTGGCCCTGCAAGTCCGGCACAGGCAGGATTTTGCGGTTGATTTTGCCATTGGGCGTCAGGGGCATGACTTCAAGCGGTATATAGACGGTTGGCACCATATATTCCGTAAGTGTCCCGGACAGGAAGTGCTTAAACTGTTCTACATCTATCTTGGTACCCTCTGTCTGCGTGTAATAAAGGACAAGCTGCTCCTTCACCACAGCTGCCGCCACCTGCTCAATGCCATCGTACTGGCTGGCGCAGTTCTCAATCTCACCGAGTTCAATGCGGAAACCGCGCAGTTTGACCTGATGGTCTATGCGGCCTAAATATTCCAGAACCCCGTCTTCATTGTAGCGTGCCAAATCGCCTGTGCGATACATCTTCTCACCCTTCAGGAACGGACAGGGCACAAAGCTTCTGGCCGTGATTTCCGGCTTATTCCAGTAACCATCCGCAATCTGATTTCCGGCCAGACACAGTTCACCTGCCATGCCCTGTGGCAGCAGATGGCCATAGGTGTCACAGATAAAGGAATAGGTGTTGGGCACGGGACGGCCGATGGGAATATCGATGTCTTTTTCCTGGTCTACCCAGTGATAGGACGAAACCACGGTGAATTCCGTGGGGCCATAGCCATTGACAATCTGGATATCCGTCTTTCTGCAGGGCAGCATCTTTTCACCGCCCATCAACATATAACGCATGGGCAGTTCTGGATACTGATTAAGCATAGCCATGCCCATCTGCGTGGAAAACGAAGCATGGGTAATGCCATGCCCGATGAAGTAGTCCTTCATCTCCTCCATATTGCGGCGCAATTCCTCCGACAGAATATGAATTTCAGACCCGGCAGCGATTGGACAGAGCAAATCCTCCAAAGATGCATCAAAGGAAAAACTCGGATGCACGGCATGAATGCTCTTTTCGGTGATAGCAAAATCAATCAACCGCCATTCCACATAAGCACGCAGGGAACGGTGACTCTGCACTACCCCCTTGGGACGCCCCGTGGAGCCGGAAGTATAAATCATATAGGCGCGCCCCTGCGGCACTGCGCGGTTAACCGACTCTGCCCTTGGATATTTTGCTATGGCCTCCGCCACCGCTTCTTCGGTCAAAACAGCCCGCGCAGCCGAGTCCTCGAGCATGTAAGCAATACGGTCCTCCGGATAGGTCGGGTCGATGGGCACATAGGCTGCTCCCAGCTTTTCCACGGCAATCACGCCGGCCAGGAATTCCTTCACACGGTCCATGCGCAGAGCTACAAAGTCGCCCTCTTTTGTCCCCTTTTCACTCAGCCAGGCTGCTATGCTGTTGGACACATGCTCCAATTCCCCGTAGGTATACTTTCCAGTGCTGTCCACGACGGCCGTATGTTCCGGTCTTTCTTTCACCTGCTTGAGGAACATATCCACCCATGTTTCGGACATATCATACACATAGGTCGGCCCTTTGGACAGAGCCATAAGCTCCGCTTCCTGTTCTTTGTCTAAAAGCGGCATGGAATGAAGTGAACGCTGAGGCTGCTCCACCATGCAGGCAATGTAATGTTCCATAAGGGCAAAGATGCGTTCCATCTCAATCTTGCGGTAACGCTGCGGGTCGAAGGACAGAATCACCTCGATGCTGCCATCGGCCAAAGCCGTTGCATCAATGCCGACATAACTGCCCACATGCTCTTCCTTGACGAGCATGGGCTTCAGCATGGACAAACCATCCTCATCATCCCCGTAGTTTTCAAAAGAGAGAATGGAATAGACCAAGCCCTCGGACATGCCAATCGCTTTTTGTACATCAGACAGCGGGCAGAAATCAAACGGATTACCTTCCAGAGACTGTTCATGAAGATTCTGCAATAGTTCTGCCGCAGTAGAATCCTTGCCCGTCTTGAGCCGCACGGGAACCGTATTGATGAACAGGCCGACCAGGTCGGACACATCGGCGGAGGTATTATCCCTGCCGGAAACCACCTTGCCAAACACCACATCATCCAGACGGCAGACGGTCTGCAGCACCATCCCCCAGGCCAGTTCCATACCACTTGAAAGTGTTGCGCCCGCATTGCGGCACATCTGCTCAAACTGCCCAATCAGCCCGGCATCCAGATGCCTGATAATCCGATTGTCCTTATACCGCTCATGTTCGGCAATCTTCCCATAGGCAGGAATCTCCGCCTGATTCTCATACCCCTCCAAGAGATTGGCAAAGTACTTTGTAGCTGCTTTCCTATCCTTGGCGATGAGTTCCCTGACCATGGTCTCATAAAGCCCAGCCTTGTCGGATAGAATCTCCGGCCGCGCTACACCTTCTCTTGCCATCTGCAGGAAATGCTCAAAGTCTTTCAGATACGTGCCTACACACCAGCCATCGACGATAATATGATGAACTGCCGTAATCAGGCAGGCAGTATTCTCCGAAGTCTTGGCGCAGATAATCTGGAACAAAGGTTTTCTCTGCAGGTCAAAACCCTCATGAAGCATTTTCTCCCGCAGCTTGTTTGCGGCGGCAAAGTTGTCCTGCTCTTTGCTGATATCTACCAGCGAAAGGCCAAGTTTCCTGTCTGTGATGGCCTGACGATGCACCGCTACACCCTCATGGATGATGGCCGTGCGCAGAACTTCATGCTTAGCGGCCAGCGCATCCAGAGCCAGACGCAGTTCTTTTTCCGTGGGCAGGAAGTTCAGGGCATAGATATCCACTAGACGATAAGCAGAATCATGGAGATCCATCACATGGGACAGCAGCATCCCTTCCTGCAGTGGCGTCAACGGATAAATCCGCTCGATATGTTCCCCTCGTGCGGCAAATTCCTCCACAACGGCATTGAATTCTTCCTCACTCCAGGAAGTTTCCCCTAAATCCGAGGCCGTGACCACAGGCTCACGGACACTGTCCAGATGAGCTGTCAGTTCCCCAATCTCCTTCAGAATTCCCTGTGCAAAGGCCTGTGCTGTTTTTTCATCATACAGTCCTGTATTATAATCCAAATAAAGGTTGAAACACCCTCCGTCAATCAGACAGTTAACCGCCAAATCCGGGCCGTCACAATTCTTCACCGCTTGATAGTCCAAGCCCGTAGAAAAACCATCCTTGCTGTCCGGGGCAAAATACGTTCTGTTTTCCTCAGCACCTGCCACATCACCGAGATAGTTGAACACCATTTTCGGGATGAGATTCTTTTCAAAAGCGAGCTTATGCTGCCCCTCCACAAAGGCGAGGACATTATAGCCGACACCTTTATTCGGAATGCGGTGCAGCGTCTCCTTCACCCGGATGAGGTCATGCTGCGCTTCCCCATTCAGCTTTTCCAACACGACAGGAAAGATGGAGGTAAACCAGCCAATGGTGCGGTCGGTCAATAGTTCCTTGCCGATGTATTCACGGCCATGACCTTCGAGCTGCAAAGACAAGGAGTCCTTGCCAAAGGTCTGCCGGTAACTTCTGCCGACAGCCGTCAGCAAAAGGTCATTAATTTCGAGCTGATAGGCAGAAAGCTTAGCCGCCAGCATTTTGTCTGTCCCGGCCTTGTTCACAGAAACAGTAAGCTGCGCAAAATGACGGCTGTAATCCTTGCCCTTGGATGTCTCCATAGCCAGAACCTTGCGGACCGTTTCCTGCCAATAGGGAATCTCCAGCGACAGGGCATAGCTGTCCCGATACTCCTTCATAGCCTGGGCATAATCCTGATAAGTATGCGTCTTTTCCGGCAGCTTCACGCTTTCTTTTGCCAAAGCCTGCCCATAGGCCGTCTCCAAATCCTCCAGCAGGATACGCCAGGAAATGCCGTCCACAATGGTATGATGCGCCGTAATGAAGAAGAGGTCCCTTGCGCCTGCATGCAGGAGAGCCGCCCGCACTAACGCTCTGTCTACCGCCAGATGGGACTGGATATCCTCGCAGAGTTCCTTTATCTTGTCGGTATCATCAGTTAGTGTATACTCTTCAAGCGCCACGCCATGTTCGCCGGCCACTGCAGGCTTTACAAAGAGATGGCCCTGCTCAAACCTAGTGCGGAGCATATCATGCTGAAAAGTGATGCCATCAAAGGCCACCTGCAAGGCTGACAAATCGGTCTTGCCCTTCCACTCCAACAGGGTGGACTGATTGAAATAGGCACTTTCCGGATAGTCAAGGTCCTTGTAAAAGAGGAAGATGCCGCTATCCTCAACCAAGCCTTCTATCGGCTCCTGGCTGACCTGCATTTCTTCAGCGCCATATTTGGCAAATTGGGCAATCTTTTCCACCACACGGTGTTTCAATACATCATTAGCCTTCAGCAAAATTCCCTGTGCCCGCAGGAAGCTGACCATGCGGATGGCCTTGATGGAGTCGCCGCCAATCTCAAAGAAATTATCGAGCGCGCCAATCTTCACATCCCGCTCCAACGCCTTCTTCATACAGTCAACTATTGCCTGCTCCAGTTCATTGCGGGGCGCGATATACTCTACAGAACGCTCCATCACAGGTTCCGGCAGGGCTTTGCGGTCCAGTTTGCCATTAGGCGTTTCCGGCATCTTATCGAGACGGATGAAGCAGCCGGGAATCATATAATCCGTCAGGCTTTCTTCCATGGCAGACTTCCAGGCCTGTTCGTCGATATCCGTTTCCGCCGTGTAGTAAAGGCAAAGGGTATCGTGCTTCACTTCCGCTGCCACCTGAATGATGCCTGGATATTTCAGCGCCGCACTCTCGACTTCCCCAAGCTCGATGCGGAAGCCCCGCAGCTTCACCTGAAAGTCGATGCGTCCGAAAAATTCCAGCTGGCCCGCCTCATTGTAACGAGCCAAATCCCCCGTGCGATAGACGCGCCGCACATCATCATCCGCAACCTTAATCTCAATGAATTTCTCCGCCGTAAGTTCAGGCCGCTTCCAATAGCCCTTGGCCAGTTGCGGCCCGGACAGGCAGAGTTCACCCACTTCCCCCAGTGGCAGCAGTTCCTGCTTTTCGCCCAGGATAAACGCCGCGCAGTTGTAAAGTGGACGGCCAATGGGAATAGGATTGTATTCCTTCCCCTTCTCCAATTCAAAATACGTAGCATCCACCGTAAACTCCGTGGGGCCATAGGTGTTGTAAACTGCACCGCGCGCTTTGACGGTGCTCGTCATGGCCTCACCGCCCAGCACAATGTAGTCCACATTCAGCGGCTCATCCCCTGCCAGCATCTGACCAAAACGGGTCGTATAACAGCCGCCGGTGATGCCATGCTTTTCGATGAACTTTTTCATTTCAAAGATGTCCCGCCGTGCTTCCTCGGGGACGATATAGACACAGCCGCCAGCCGTAAGGGCAGGATACAAATCCTCCACCGAAGCATCAAAGGCAAAATTCGAGTGGCAGGCAATCCGGCTCTTTTCCGTCAAATGCCAGCGCTCCCGAATGAAGTGGACAAAGTTTACGAGCGCCTTGTGCTGTATCATGACCCCTTTGGGCTTTCCTGTGGAGCCGGAGGTATAAATCATATAAGCGAGGCCCTCGGGGGATTGCTTATACTCCTGTGGGGCAAGGGGCGGACACGTTTCTACGGCCTGTTTTACCGTTTTTTCCGTGATGACCATTTTAGCCTCGGAATCTTCCAGCATATAGGTCACACGGCCGGCCGGATAATCCAAGTCCAGAGGAACATAAGCCCCGCCTGCCTTATGCACGCCCAGAGCCGCCGCGATGAATTCCTTGGAGCGTCCCATGCGGATGGCCACAAAGGTATTCTCCTTAAGGCCCTCATCCATGAGGTACTTGGCCACCCGGTCAGATGCTTCATCCAGTTCCTTATATGTCATGCCGCCGTTTTCATCAGCCACAGCCATTCCGTCAGGATATTTCTCTGCTTGTTTGCGAAATAAATCCACCCAAGTCTCAGAAGCATCATAAACATACTGCTCCCCTTCTGACACTGCCAAAATTTTTTCCACTTGTATATCCATCTTCATTCCTCCGTTTACCATCCTTCAGAAATCAACGGCCTTACAGTTACTGCTGCAAGTTATTCCTTATTTCTTCTTTTTTCGACATTCCCCATCTTTCTCCTCTAAATTATCGCTTCACCGCTTCTTTCCTATTTCCTATTAGCAAAAAGCGGGCGAATTGACATGTCAAATTTGACAGGTCAAACCACCCGCTTTGCGTTTTGCGTATTTAATTATGCTTCCTGCAGGAAGGCCATATAGCCTTTCTTCACTTCGTATACGTCAATCTTGCTGGTCACTTCCCAGGGTGCATGCATGCTCATCACGCCTACACCGCTGTCAATAACCTGCATGCCATAGAGGCTCATGATATAGGCGATAGTGCCGCCGCCACCTAAGTCTACCTTGCCGAGTTCGGCCAGCTGATAATGCACATTGTGCTTATCCATCATGGCACGCAGTTCGCCAAGGTATTCGGCATTGGCATCGTTGGAGCCGGATTTGCCGCGGGCACCGGTGAACTTGTTAAACACCATGCCCTTGCCCAAATAAGCCACGTTCTTCTTGTCATAAGAACCGGCATAGAGCGCATCAAAGGCACTGGATACATCCGAGGACAGCATCTTGCAGTTCGCGAGCAGGCGGCGCAGGCCCAGTTCGCTGTATGCACCGCAGGCATTCATAACCTCTGCTACCGTGTTTTCAAAGAAGCGGGACTGCATGCCCGTAGCACCGACGCTGCCGATTTCTTCCTTGTCTACAAGTAAGCAGCAAGCCGTGCGCTTAACATCTTTCATATCGAGCATTGCCCGCAGTGATGTATAGGAGCATACGCGGTCGTCCTGTCCATAGGCCAAAGTCATACTGCGGTCAAAGCCGAGTTCTCTGGCCTTGCCTGCCGGCACCAGGCAGAGTTCTGCGGACTGGAAGTCGGCTTCTTCCAAACCGTATTTGTCCTTAATCAGCTGCAGGACGCCGTCTTTGACACTTTCCTTATCGTCCTTTTTCAGCGGGTAATTGCCCACGAGAATATCGAGGCTTTCGCCCTCGATAACCTTGGCGGCATTTTTCTTCATCTGTTCCTGCGAAAGGTGGATAAGCAAATCCGTAACGCAAAAGACGGGGTCGCTTTCGTCCTCACCAATGCAGATTTCCACCACGGAGCCGTCTTTTTTCGCTACGACACCATGCATAGCCAGAGGAATCGTCACCCACTGATACTTTTTGATGCCGCCGTAGTAATGCGTGTCCAGATAAGCCAGTCCGCCATCTTCATAGAGGGGATTCTGCTTGACATCCAAACGGCAGGTGTCGATATGGGCACCTAAGATATTCATGCCCTGTTCCAGCGGTTCCGTACCGATATTGAAGAGCACCAGTGCCTTTTCCATATTGACGGCATAGACCTTGGCGCCTGCCGTGAGTTTTTCGCCATTCTTGATGATGTCCGTCAAATTGCGATAGCCGGCAGCTTCCGCCTGCTTTACCGCCTCTTTGACACTTTCCCGCTCGGTCTTGCAGGTGGTCAAAAATTCCCGATAACCTTTATTCAGGACTTCTAATTCCTGTTTTTCTGCATCGCTGTACTGGCTCCAGAGGGAGTCTTTTTTTTCTTCGCTCATGTACAAACCTCCTCAAAATTCCACCTCATCCGCCCCTTACGGGGCTACTACCCGGGGAGTCCCCCGGACTCCCGCGACTTCGTCGCCCCCTCAAAGGGACGACTTTAACAAATATTTGTCGATTATGTCGATAAAATCCTCACGTTTTTCAGCCTTGTTGAATTTATCGCGGAGAATGGCGCCGTGAGTTATGCCGCGCGTATACCAGGTGGCATGCTTGCGCATTTCCCGCGGGCCGATATAATCGCCCTTGTATTTTAAGAGCAAGTCCAGATGGCGGATAATGACCTCCGCCCGCTCCTGCATGGTCGGTTTGGGCAGGATTTCGCCCGTGCGCAGGAAATGGGTGAGCTGCTTAAATATCCAGGGATTTCCCTGCGCGCCGCGGCCAATCATCACGCCGTCAGCACCGGTAACGTCAAGAATCTTTTGCAAATCCTGACAGGTGCGCACATCGCCATTGGCAATGACCGGCACCTTGACCGTCTTTTTGACCTCAGAGATGATATCCCAATCCGCCTTGCCGCTGTAAAACTGCTCGCGAGTACGGCCATGAACGGCAATGGCATCAACACCTGCCGCTTCGGCGATTTTGGCGATTTCCAGCACATTTACATGCTCATCATCCCAACCCTTGCGCATTTTCACCGTGAAGGGCATTTTCACCGCCTTGCGGATGGCCGAGAGAATGGCATAGGCCTTATCGGGGTCACGCATCAGCGCCGAGCCTTCGCCATTCTTAACGATTTTCGGTGCGGGGCAGCCCATATTGAAGTCCAAAATATCCGCCGTCCCCAAATCTTCCACGTATTTTGCCGCTTCCGCCGCCATTTCCGGCGTGTTGGCAAAAATCTGCATGGCCAAAGGGCGTTCGCCCGGCTCCGACTCCAGCATGGTCAGCGTGCGCTCATTGCGGAAGTGAATGCCCTGCGAGCTAACCATTTCCGCATAGCAGAGCGGGCAGCCCATATCGTGGGCGATAATGCGGTAAGCCGTGTCCGTAACACCGGCCATGGGCGCCAAAAATACCGGCTCGTTAAATGTAAACTTTCCTATCTGCATGTTTTAAGCGTTCCTCTCAGCCGGTTCGCGCTTGTCGGCATTGCGCTCGTAGAGTGCCTGCAGTCCCGTCAGCGTCAGGAAGTGGTCAACCTTGTCAATGGTCGAGGATTCCTTGGCAATCATGCGGGCAAGGCCGCCCGTGGCGATAACCTTCATGTCCTTGCCGAACTCGGCCTTGATGCGGCGCACGATTTCGTCAATCTGGCCTACATAGCCGAAGATAATCCCTGCCTGCATGCCCTGAATGGTGTTGCGGCAGATAATCTGTCGGGGCGGAACCAGCTCGATACGTGGCAGCTGCGCCGCCGTCTGGAACAGGGCATCGGCGCTCGTGCCGATACCGGGCGCAATCACGCCGCCCATAAAGTCGCCGTCTTCACCCACCACATCATAGGTGGTCGCCGTACCGATATCAATGACAATCAGCGGGCCGCCATACTGCTCATAAGCACCGACTACGTTCACGATACGGTCCGCACCAATGGAGCGGGGATTTTCGTAGTGCAGCTTAATGCCCGTCTTGATGCCGGGGCCTACGACCAGCGGCTTTAAGTGGAAGTAACGCTCGCACATCTTGACCATCGGCACAACGAGCGGCGGCACAACCGAGGAAATGATAATCGCATGAATATCGCTCATGCTGATGCCCTGATAGCGGAACAAATCATTCATCAACATGCCGTATTCATCCCCGGTCTTCTGCCTGTCCGTGGAAATACGCCAGTGCTTCATCAACTTCTTGCCTTCATAGGTGCCCATGACAATATTGCTATTGCCGATATCCAAAACTAATAACAAAGGATTTCCTCCTAATAAAATTCATTTACCACTTGCCACTGCGGGGACGAATGGATACGTCACCGGCCAACACTTTTTTCCGGCCGTCTTCCGTATCCACGAGCAAAGCGCCGTCTTCATCAATATCGGCCGCCTTGCCAAAATAAATTTCACCGTCCCGTACGCCGATAACCTTGACTTCCTGCCCGAGCGTGATGCTGTACTTGCGCCACTCCTGCAGCACCGGCGCAAAGCCCTGCGCCTGCACCTGCGCATATAAATCATCCATCGCCCTGAGCACCGCCTGAAAGAACTTCACGCGCGGCAAAGGTTCGCCCTTCATCATGCACAGCGATGTTGCCACGTCGCGAATATCCTCGGGAAATTCCGACTGGTCAATGTTGACGTTGATGCCCGTACCGATGACAATGTAATTGATACCATCCATCTCGGCACTCATTTCCGTCAAGATGCCCACGAGCTTTTTATTCTCATAAAGCAGGTCATTGGGCCATTTGATGCCCGGCTCAAGGCCAAACTCCGCCATGGCCCTGGCCACGGCCACCGCCGCCATCAGCGTGCACTTCGGCGCTTCCTGCGGCAAAAACTTTGGACGCAGGATAACGGAAAACCAAATGCCCTTGCCCTTGGGCGAAAAGAACTGACGTTCGAGCCGCCCCTTGCCCCCAGTCTGACATTCCGCTACCACAACTGTCCCCTCTGCTGCGCCCTCACGCGCCAGCCGTTTGGCTTCGTTGTTGGTGGAGTCAATTTCCTCATGGCAGATGATGTTCTGCCCGATAACATTTGTCTGCAAATCGTGAGCGATTTCCCCAGATAGCAGCGCATCCGGCGTTTCTTTCAGCACATAACCCTTGCGGGCATGACTTTCGATATCATAGCCCTGCGCCCGCATTTCCTTGATGTGCTTCCAGACCGCCGTCCGGGAAACGCCCAATCGGTCTGCCATTTCCTCGCCGGATATATAGTTATCCCTGCTTTCCCGCAGGATTTGCAAAATCTTATTTCGCACAGCAATCCCCCTCGGATTGGTCAATTTTTCACACTATACGATTATACCGCCAATAGGCAAATTTTGCCATAGGCAAAAAAGAGGAATGTAGAGAATCTCATGGCCGCACGAGCTTCTCTACATTCCCTATAAAATATTTATGGTCAGGATTTCTTCAATCCTTTTTGACTAAGCGTGATATTGGCGGGCAGATTTTCCACCGTATGGGCCTTGCGGAACATCGCACCAATTTTACTCTGGAATTCCTTGGCTTTTGCCGATTGCTGATACTGTTCATAAGCTGCCTTGTCTCGATAGAGCTCCATCGTATGGATGATGTTCGGATTATCGTGCTCAGCCGTCACAAACATGCCCATGACACCAGCATCTTCCCTTACAGCGCGAACCGCTTCTGCCGTTGCCAAATGCTGATATTCCGCCAGTTTTTCCGGTACCACTTCATAGCGGTGCATATAAGCGACAGTCGCTGTGCCACTGTCTTTCTGCTCCAAAGCAATGCCGTTGGCTTCCATAATCCGCAAGCTCTTTAACATCGGCAGCCTTGCCGCCCGGTATTCCTGAAAAGCCTCACTGGTGCTGTGAATGCGATAGGCTTCATAGCTTTCGTAAATTTCCAGCAGACGCATTAAGTCATAGTTATTCACATCAATAGCGCCATAAAGCGCATAAGTACCCGCTTCTTTGGCTATCTGCGGGCCAACGGTCTTGGCGCCGATTGCGCCCATGGCCTGCATAGTACCTGGCGTGGATTCTAATACAGCCCAATGTACCATTGGCATATTGCCTTCCGGCGTGCGGATGGGATGTGCACCAACAACTGAACTGGCCATTAACATTCCTCCCAGACAGAACATTACACCTTTTTTCCATACATTCTTCATTTTCCCGTTCTCCTTACTCCATCTTCTTTTCCCATTCGCGGATAGTCGAAACCTCTGCCTTGTCAGCCAGTGTTTCCAAACGCTCGATTTCTTCTGCCGTAAGCACAGCACCTCGTCCGGAAAAATGTTTCATGCGCTTACTTGGCCTCGTAAACTTCCTTTGCCATGCGGAAAGCGCCCCAAGCCTTCGGCCAGCCCGCATAGAAGCCCAACTGTGTGATGGCTTCTACTATCTCGGCCTTGGTCACGCCGTTCGCCTTAGCGGTCTGAATATGGTACTTCAAAGAACTGTCAATGATACCACTGGCCACCAATGCCGAAATCGTAATCAGGCTGCGGTCATGCAGGGAAAGAACATCATTCCGTGACCATACCTCACCAAATAAAATATCATCATTGTAACGGGCAAAATCCGGTGCAAAATTCCCCAACGCATCACGTCCTGCTGTCTGTACGATTTTCTTTGCCATATTTTTTCTCCTTCCTGATTTGCTGCCACATGCTTACCAGTCACCGCCATCATCATAGGAATCACTGCCCCAATCGGAGTTGCTGTCATAGCTGTCATCCTCATAGCCTGTGTAATCGTCATCATCATAACTATTGTAGCTGTCATCATCATCCTCGTCGTAAGCCAGCATATCATAGTCATCATCCCAATCCACATCCTCGTCCTGTGCCAGATGTTCATGGTCATAGTAGTCATTGTAGACATTGTAGTTGTTAACCGTCTCATGAGCCTCCGTCTTGTGGTCACCGCTGAGCATATGCCCCAGGACAGCTCCCGCCACCATTCCGCCTGCTACGTTGCGCAAGGTGTGGTTGCCGCTGTTGTTTTCTCTGTGCTGCAGCGAGGATGACACCTGCGGTCTTTGACCTGTCGTCACCTGCTGTTTCGTCTGTTGTTGTTTTGTCAGCTGTTGTTTCTGCGGTAAATCAGCCGAACTCATACGCCTGTTATCATTTTTCGGCCGAAACATCAACCAGCCCAAAAACACACCAATGCCAATCAGCGCTATCGTTCCCATAGAAAGTCCCCCCAAAAACACCATGCAGTAACATTTATTATTTCGACCTTTCTATCTCATTTCCCTGCAAAAAAATAACCGCGCACCATACTGTACGCGGTTAGAAAAATCATATTTACATATAATCGGCGGAAGTTTTCTTCTTCTGCTGCTTAAACATACCGAGCTTCGCGGCAATCCATTCCATGGCTACGAAGAACACCGGAATCAGGAAGATACCGAGAGCGGTTGCAAAGAGCATACCACCGACAACGGCCACACCCATACCATTACGGGCAGCCGCACCAGCACCACTGGCCACAGCCAGCGGCAGGCAGCCGATGATGAACGCAAAGGATGTCATGAGGATAGGACGCAGACGCAGGCCAGCTGCTTCAATCGCAGCCTTGACCGGCTCCATGCCTCTGTCCACACGAACCTTGGCGAACTCTACAATCAGAATAGCGTTCTTAGCTGCCAGACCGATAATCATGATGATACCAATCTGCATGTAAACGCTGTTCTGCAGGCCCGCATTCTGAATGCCGAACATCCCTTCCAGCATGGACAGACCATACTCGGAGATAAGGGCCCCCATAATACCGGTCGGCACCGTCAAAAGTACGGCAAACGGAACACTCCAGCTTTCATAGAGCGCTGCCAGGCACAGGAATACGAATACCAGTGCGAGTGCCAGCACCTGGAAGGTGGAGCTGGTTGCCTTAGCTTCCTCACGGCTCTGGCCGGACCATTCGATGTTGAAGCCGCTGGGCGCATTCTGCTCAACCACTTCTTTGATGGCTGCCATGGCCTGACCGGAGGAATAACCTTCACCGGCATTACCCTGAATGTTGATGGCGCGTGCACCATTGAAACGGGAAATCGACGTCGGGCCGGAACTTACACGCGGTTTTAAGAGCGTATCGAGCGGCACCATCGTATCATTTTCCGATTCCACATAGACGAACTTCATGCCTTCGGCTTCGCTGCGGTAGCTTACATCCGACTGCAGCATAACCTTATAGGTACGGCCGAACTGGTTGAAGTCATTGACCTGAGCGCCACCGAAGTTCACCTGCATAGCCGTGAACACATCGGACATCTTGACGCCTAACTGCTTGACCTTTTCACGGTCAATGTCGTATTCATAGGTCGGCGCCGTCATCTTAAAGGTCGTACGCACGCCCTTGAGTTCCGGACGCTGATTGGCTGCGGCCACGATTTTACCCGTGATGTCAGCCAATTCCTCATCGGTATGACCGGACATATCCTGCAGCTGCAGGCTCCAGCCGCCTACGGCACCCAGACCAGGCAGAGCCGGCGGATTCATGGCGATAACCGTAGCTTCCGGTGCCAGTTTTGCCCCGATGCCAAACATAGCCCCAACGGCTGCCCCAACGGATTCATCACCGCCAGGACGCTGTGACCAGTCCTTCATGCCCAAAACGACCAGACCAGCACTCGGCTTAGCACCGCCGCCTAAGATATCAAAGCCCGTGATGGCCATGACATTTTCTACACCCTTAACGTCTTTGGCTGCCGTAGCCACCTTGTCGATGGTCTGCTGGGTGACATTCATGGATGTACCTTCCGGCAGCTGTACTACAGCAAAGAGATACCCCTGGTCTTCGTCCGGAACGAAGGTGGACGGAAGTACCTTGTAAAGTGCACCGGAAATGATGCACACAATGACCATAAAGAGAATCGCCAGGCGGGTGCGGCGGATAAACTTGGCCACCACGCCCATATAGCCGCGCTTTGTGCGTTCAAACCAATTGTTGAACTTCACGAAGAACTGACCGAGAACACCTTCATCATCCTTGGCTTCATGGCGCTTCAGAATCATGGCGCAGAGAGCCGGAGTAAGCGTCAGGGCCACAAAGGCGGAAAGCGCCATGGACACCGCAATGGTCAACGCGAACTGACGGTAAAGGATACCCGTCATGCCGCCTAAGAAGGCAACCGGTACGAATACGGCGGCCAAAACGAAGGCGATAGCCACAACCGGCCCCTGCACTTCGGCCATAGCACGCTCGGTTGCATCAACCGGCGTCAAGCCCTCTTCCATGTGCTTTTCGACGTTTTCGATAACAACGATAGCATCATCGACGACGAGACCGATAGCCAATACCATGGCGAAAAGGGTCAGTGTGTTAATGGAGAACCCTAGCACCACAAACGCCGCCAGAGTACCGATAAGGGATACCGGCACAGCCAACAGCGGAATCAGCGTTGCACGCCAGCTCTGGAGGAACAGGAAGATAACCAGCACCACCAGCAGCAGGGCTTCTACGAAGGTTTCCACTACTTCCTTGATGGAAGCGTTAATGTAGTTCGTGGAGTCGAAAATCTGCGCCATTTCGAGTTTCGGTGGCAGGGTCGGCTTGGCTTTTTCGAGCACTTCACGCACACCTGCTACCGTCTGCATGGCGTTGGCATCACTGGTCAGGTTGATACCGAAACCAACGGAAGGATAACCGTTGAACTTGGAAATAATCGAACTGGATTTTTCCCCGGTTTCCACACGGGCTACGTCCTTCAGACGAACAAATTTGCCCTTATCGGAACGCAGCACGATATTGCCGAATTCCTCAGCCGTTACCAGACGTCCGGAAATCTTACCCGTGTACTGCTTTTCCTGACCATTGTTTACCGGCATAGCGCCAACCGTACCAGCAGGTGCCTGCACGTTCTGTTCCTTGATGGCCGAGGTCACATCGGCAATGGTCAGCTTGAGCTCGGCCAGCTTATCCGGATTGAGCCAAACGCGCATAGCGTAGTCAGAACCGAAAATCTGCACATCACCGACACCGGATACACGCTTTAATTCATCCAAGAGATAAATATCGGCGTAGTTTTTCATATAGGCACGGTCATAAGTGCCGTCCGGAGAGTAAAGGGACAGCATGTAGGCCATGTCGTTAGACGATTTTTTGGTCGTAACACCGACCTGCTGTACATCGGAAGGCAGGCTGGCATTGGCAATGGCGACATTGTTCTGCACCTTTACGGAGTCCATATCGCCATCCGTTCCCGTCTCAAAGACCACAGACAGGCTGTAACGGCCGCTGTCGTCCGAGTTGGAACTCATATAATCCATACCCTGAGTACCATTGACCTGCTGCTCGATTATCTGAGCCACCGTATCGTTGATAACGGAGGCGCTGGCACCAGTATAGCTGGTACCAACGGAAACCGTCGGCGGCGAAATCTGCGGATACTGGGCAATTGGCAGCTGGAAGGCGGCCAAAATACCGACAATCACGATGATAATCGAGATAACAATGGCAAATATCGGGCGGTGAATAAAAAACTTAGACAAATCGCCGCCTCCTTATTTCGTTGAAGAACCTGCTATTTTATTGGAGTCGAACTTGCTCGTATCTGTAATCAGCGAGAAGCCCATATCGTCAGCCGTTACCATCGTAACGTTAAGAGGCACTCCTTCCTGCAGGTTAGACAGACCTTCTACCACGACTACATCAGCAGTAGTCAGACCATCCTTAATAATATAGTAGCTGCCTACCTTGTTGCCCAAGGTCACCGGGCGTGCTTCCGACTTGCCGTCGCCATTTACAACCATGACAAAGGACTTGCCCAGAAGCTGCTGAACCGCACGCTGCGGTACGAGAATAGCATTCGGAATCGTCTGACCGGACAAGCGCACGCGGGCGAACATGCCCGGCATCAGCATGCCGTTCGGATTGTCAAAGAGTGCCTTAAAGGTCAATGTACCCGTGCTGTCGGAAAGGGCTCTGTCCTGTTCGACAATCTCACCTTCCAGCGGATATTCCGTGCCATCCGTCAGGGTGATGTTCACAATCGGTTTAACCTGATTGCCCCCCTGCATGATGGCATTCATATAGGTAATGTAATCCGTTTCGGACACGTTGAACTTCGCATACACGGGATTAGAGGAACCAATCGTTACCAGCGCAGTCGTACCAGCCGTAGCAAAAGTACCCACAGCCACATCATCAACGGCCAGCTGACCGCTCATCGGAGCATAAATCGTGGTATCAGCCAAATCCTGCTGTGCCTTTATGAGCTGAGCATGAGCCGCATCTGCTGCTGCCTGATAAGCGTTCACCGTGGACAGCTGATTGTCGTAAGTCTGACGGGAAATGGCATTGGAAGCGACCAGCTGTTCATAGCGGCCCAAATCATTCTGGGCATTGCTCAGCGTGGCCTGCGACTGGGCAAAGTTAGCCTGTGCCTGCCATACAGCGGACTTGTACTGGCGGTCATCAATGCGGTAAAGCGGTTGGCCTGCTTCCACCCACTGGCCGCCTTTTACATATTTTTCTACCACATTGCCGGAGACCTTGGACTGAACCTTTACTTCGTCCTTGCCAATAATCTGGCCGGCAAACTCACTGGTCAGCGGGGTATCCTGCTGGATAACCTGCATGGCTTTGACCTGCGCGCCCTGCATCTGAGCCTGCTGCTGCTTATTGCCGCAGCCTGCCACCACAAAGCTTGTCGAAATAGCCAAAGACAGGCCAATCAGCAATGCTTTAGTCTTCTTGTTTTTGGACAAAAACAATTTATGAACCTCCTTTTTTAGCCTAAACACAAAGAAAAGAGCGCACTGCTCCCCTCCCATGCTTATGACCACAATTCATTTCTTATCCCCTAAGGAATAGTAAATAAATGTTTACTAATTGTGTTATCTATAGTATATTATATTCAGATAAAAGTCAAGGAATAAAGGAGTCATATCATGGAAGCCCAAGTATCACCCAGTTTATCCCAGCAATTTGTGGAAATCATGGTGCTCTTGCATAATAATTTCGGCAGACAGACACAGGTTCCGTTGCCACTCAATCAGTTTGGCGTATTGTGTGTTCTCATGGACACGCAGGGACTGACAATTACGGATATCAGCCGCCAGCTCAATATCTCCAAGCAGCAGATGACCAACATCATCGACAAGCTGGTCAGTGCAGGTTATGTAAGCAAGGAACCAGACCCCGTTGACCGGCGCCGCCTGGTCATTACCATCAGCCGCAAGGGCAAAAAACTGCTCAAAGAACATATGGAACAGTTCCGCCAGCGCTTTGAAAGCCACGCCCAGAATTTAACACGGGATGAACGTCAGGAACTGGCCACCATCCTGCGCCGCTACTATGAACTGATTAACAAAATGTTTGCATAAGAACCCCAAAAGCCCGCTGAACAAAAACGTCAGCGGGCTTTTATTAAATTGCAGTATGTTAGTTCGTGGTAAAGATATCCCGTTCATACGAAGTTGAGGGGTGAACGAGGAGCAATTTTTCTGTCTTCCGCTAAACGACCCCCTCGCAAAAGAGGGATGTCCAGTTACCTGCGCCGGGCAGGCCAACGGCGCTGCTTTCAGCGTATTTGCTTAGCTGATTTCTACAGGGGCCGACCTTCACTTCGTTCAGGCAGTCGCTCCCTACAGAAAAATCACTCCTCGTTCGCCCCAAGCCACAAACTATACTATTGCCACGAACTCGTTACTCCCGTAACAAGAACATCGATGTACCTGCTCCTTGTCATCACGAAAATGACAGTTGATACGGACATCACTTAGGGGGAGGTGGTGATGCTTTTCGCCGTGGAACGACTGTCCGAACGCAGTGAGGACTGGCCCACAAACGGCACAGACTAAACACTGGGCTGAACATACGCGCCGCCGGTCTTGCCCGGCGCAGGTAACTAAAAGTCCATACATTTGCTTGTGGGTCATTCAGTGCAACGGCGAAAAGTATTACCACCTCCGCCCCCACTGAGCTGTAACAGATTGCGTTTAAGCTCGTATGGTCGAACTGCAATTTTAGATTTCGATTACATCCAAATCATCCGGCACAAAGATATTGCCGTGGTAATATTCTTTGGCTTCGGCCGTGTAATCGGCTTTGCGGGTAGCAATATGCTTATCTTCGGTATGGTAGAGTACGAGGTTCTTCACGCCTAGTTCTTCAGCCAGCTCACTGGCTTCTTTGACCGTGCTGTGATTTTTCTCGTAGGGTTTGAACACATCCCGGTCCTTGTACTGACAGAAGGCTTCGGCCAGCAGCCAGTCGGCATTCTCTGCATACTGCCGGGCATGTTCGTTATAGGGTTCGTCACCCAAGCAGGTGAACTTCAAGCCGTCGGCAAACTTGAGTTCATAACCGAACTGCTTGGCCTTGGTGGACATGATATCAAAAGCCGTCATGCAGAACTGTGGCAGGTCTACACGCTGGCCGTCCGTCACTTCATGAAGCAGGATATCCGTGCCCACCCGCGCAAAGTCTTTTTTCTTGAGCGTCATAGCTGACATTTTTTCGAGCATATCCTTAACTACATCATGGCAGTAGATATGGAACTGGCCCTCGAATTTGCCTTTGTTCATGAGGTCAGCCACCTTGCGGATAATCCAGACCACACCTAGGACATGGTCGGTATGTCCGTGGGTTACGAACATATGGTGGCACTTATTGTAGTCAAAGTTCGTGACTTCGAGCTGGCGCAGGATGCCATTGCCACCACCGGCATCGGTCAGAAACAGACTGCCATCCTCCAATTCCAGAAAGAAACAGGTGTTAAAGCATTTCGTGGCCATGGCAAAGCCAGTGCCGAGGATAACCAACTTTCGCATAATAATCTCCTCCTCCAAGCCTTCCGCTTTACTGCTTACCTCGTTGGTGCTATCTTGGCCAACGCTTCCTTCGCAGCTTTTTGTTCGGCCTCTTTTTTGCTTCTGCCGGTGCCAGTGCCCATAACCTTGCCGGTAATTTTGACATGAAAAGTAAAGGTCTTATCATGGTCGGGGCCGGATGTACTCACCAGTTCATAACTGACGGTCTGCTGGGCTTCCTGATAGACCACTTCCTGCAGGATGGTCTTGTAATCCTTGAGGATACCTCCCTGCTCCACCTGTTTGAACAGCGGCATAAGCTGACGAGTGACATAATCCTTGGCAACTTCCCAGCCCTGGTCCAGATAAATAGCACCGATTACCGCTTCGAACACGTCTTCCAGATTGGTCTGGCGGTCGCGGCCGCCGCTCATTTCTTCGCCGTGCCCAAGCAGCAGATAATCGCCCAAATGAAGCGTCCGCGCAAGTTCCGCAAGACTGGTGGAGCAGACAATGCTGGCTCTGGTCTTGGTCAGCTGACCTTCGGGCATCTGCGGGAACTGCATATAAAGATAGGTGCTGGAGGCAAGCTCCAGCACCGCATCTCCCAAAAATTCGAGACGTTCATTATGGACGATGTTTTTTTCTTTGGCTTCATTGGCATAGGAAGAATGTATCAAAGCCTTGTGCAGCAGGGTTAAGTCCTTAAACTCCACCCCCAAACGTGCCGAAAGCTCCAAAAGCTCTCCCTTGCGTTTAGCCGTTAGTGTATCTCCCATCGCCCGTTAACCTCTTATTCAGCGTACTTCTTCAGCAGCAGGCAGGCATTGTGGCCGCCGAAACCGAAGGAGTTGGACATAGCGGCACGAACCGTCTTGGCTTTGGCCTTGTTGGGCACATAGTCGAGGTCGAGGCCTTCGTCCGGAGTTTCGTAGTTGATGGTCGGCGGGAGCATATCGTTTTCGATAGCCAGAGCCGTAGCGATTGCTTCCACGCCACCGGCAGCACCGAGCATATGACCGGTCATGGACTTGATGGAGGAAACGGAAACATTCTTTGCTGCTTCGCCCCATACAGCCTTGATGGCTTCGGTTTCGCCCTGGTCATTGAGGTGCGTGGACGTACCATGTGCATTGACATAGTCCACTTCTTCCGCCT
This sequence comes from Selenomonas sp. FC4001, assembly GCF_000701565.1. Taxonomy (NCBI): domain Bacteria; kingdom Bacillati; phylum Bacillota; class Negativicutes; order Selenomonadales; family Selenomonadaceae; genus Selenomonas; species Selenomonas sp. FC4001. The sequence continues at coordinate 580,240 of NZ_KL370793.1, forward strand.
TCATGCCGGCATCATCAAGAGCCAGCTGCATGCATTTTGCCTGGAATTCACCATGCGGAGCCGGGCTCGTCATATGATAAGCATCAGAGTTTGCACCATAGCCGACTACTTCAGCGTAGATATGTGCGCCGCGAGCTTTTGCATGGTCGAGGCTTTCGAGGATGACGAGGCCAGCGCCTTCGCCCATAACGAAACCGCTGCGGTTCTTGTCGAACGGACGGGAAGCATGCTTGGGGTCATCATTGTGGTCCATGCAGAGCGCCTTCATGGCGGCAAAACCGGCTACAGCAGCTTCGGAAACAGCAGCTTCCGTACCACCGGCTACCATTACATCCGCATCGCCGCGCTGAATCACACGGAACGCATCACCGATGCAGTTGGAGCCCGTAGCGCAGGCCGTAACCGTACAGCTGGACGGACCATGCAGCTTATAGGTGATAGCCACCTGACCGGCAGCCATGTTCGCAATCATCATCGGCACAAAGAACGGACTGATGCGGGAAGGCCCCTTGTCAAAGAATTTCTTGTACTGGCTGTGCATGGTTTCGATGCCGCCGATACCTGTACCGATGAACGTACCAACACGGTCAAGATTTTCCTTTTCGAGATCCAGACCGGCATCTTTGATGGCGAGATCTGCCGCAGCTACAGCGAACTGCGTGTAACGATCCATGCGCTTGGACTCTTTCTTGTCGATGTACTGGGTCGGGTCAAAATCCTTGACTTCACCGGCAATCTGCGCCGTGAATTCAGAAGCGTCGAAACGGCTGATTTTGTCAATACCGTTGCGGCCTTCCATCAGACCTTTCCAGAATTCATCTTTGCCCGTACCAATCGGGGTAATGGCACCTACACCAGTGATAACTACGCGATTACTCAAAACGAATAACTCCTCTCATCTATTCATAGCAATGTGCTACGCTTAGTTGGCAGCCTCGGCTTCTGCTATAAGCTGCGCGAAAATTTCATGCACGGTCATAATCTTATCGATACGCGGCATGTATTCGCCGGTAAAGACCAGACCTGTTTCCACATCGCCCTGCTGTGCCCGGGTCAAGGCACGAATGATGCAGAAATTGTGCTTGCACGCCTTCAGGCAGGCATCACACTGCGTCGGAGGTACGGGGCCTTCCATAACCCGGGCCGAAAACGGCGTGCGCACGGCACGTCCCGGCAGACCAACAGGGCTATGAATAACCACGATATCCTCCGGTTTGGATTTCAGATAATATTCTTTGAGGGCCGGTGCCGCATTGCTTTCCTCGCAGGCTGCGAACCGGGAACCCATCTGGACGCCAGCTGCGCCCAGCTTTATAAAATCAACGATGTCCTGACCATGAAGTGCACCACCGGCGGCAATCACAGGAATCTTTACCGCAGAACTTACATCCGCGATAAGGTCGCGCACCGAAGTATCGGTGCCTAAGTGACCGCCGGCTTCCTTGCCCTCCAGCACAATGGCTGTTGCGCCAAGACGCTCTGAAATTTTAGCTAATTTAACGGAAGAAACGATGGGAACAATCGGTGTTCCGGATTCCTTCCCCAGTGCAAACATATCACGGGAAAAACCAGCCCCGGCTACGACAAGGTCAATCCCTTCATCAATAGCCACTTTAACCACTTCGGCAAAGTCATTAGCTGCCACCATGATATTGATGCCGATGATACCAGACGTAAGCGAACGTGCGAGCTTTATTTCATACCGCAGTTCGTCATGGCTCATGCCGGATGCCGCAATGAGGCCGATACCGCCTTCATTGGCAACTGCTGCCGCCAGACGGGCTGTGGACAAGCGAATCGCCATACCGCCCTGTTGAATGGGAACGCGGGCGACTTTATTGCCTATTTTCAGCTCTGGAAGTTTCAATGTTACTCCTCCAATCAAGCTTACCTACCTTGAAAAATCCCGCGAAAACAAGTTTCACGGGATTTTCAAACAGGTAAGACGCTCAAACTTATTTGTTCTGGTCTATGTAGGTAACTACGTCCTGAACGCTCTTGATCTTCTCAGCAGCTTCGTCCGGAATTTCAATGTTGAATTCTTCTTCGAAAGCCATGATCAGCTCAACAATATCCAGGGAGTCAGCTCCCAGGTCATCGATGAAAGTGGACTCGAGGGCAACCTCGTCAGCCTCAACACCTAACTGCTCAACAACGATATCTCTTACTTTATCAAAAGTCATGAAGTTTCACCTCCTTAAAATGATGTCTTTTATAGTTATATCACATAACCATGCCACCGTCTACATTGATGACCTGGCCAGTGATATAGGATGCATTGTCAGATACCAGGAACGCGACAGCGTTTGCCACATCTTCCGGCGTACCCATGCGGTTCAAAGGAATCCCCGTCAGCGTCATTTCCTTAGCCTTGTCCGTCATGGCTGCCGTCATATCCGTGTCAATAAAACCTGGTGCTACCATGTTCACCGTAATGCCACGAGCCGCCAGTTCCTTGGCTGCGGATTTGGAGAACCCAATTACGCCAGCCTTGGCAGCTGCGTAGTTGGTCTGGCCTGCGTTGCCCATGAGGCCAACGACAGAAGCCATATTGATGATGCGGCCGCTGCGCTTCTTCATCATGAGCTTGGACACGAGTTTCGTGCAGTAGAACACGCCCTTGAGGTTCGTATTGATAACTGCGTCGAAATCCTCATCCTTCATGCGCATCATGAGGCCGTCACGCGTGATACCGGCGTTGTTGACCAGAATATCAATCTGACCGAACTTTTCTACCACGGTGTTTACCATAGTTTCCACAGCAGCAGAATCGGCAACATCAGCCTGCACGAGAATAGCTTCGCCGCCATTCTTCTCAATCTCAGCCTTGACTTCTTCCGCCTTGGCCGTGTTGCCTGCATAGTTAATGGCAACCTTGGCGCCTTCAGCGGCCAGTTTCAAAGCAATGGCCCGGCCAATGCCACGGGAAGCACCCGTAACGAGGGCAACTTTTCCGTCTAAAAGCATATTAGCGAACCTCCTTGAAATAGTCAAGAGTTTTTTGCAGGGATTCGATATTTTCCACGTTCATGCTGGTAAGGCTCTTGTCGATACGGCGGTTGAAGCCGCAGAGCGTCTTGCCCGGGCCGGCTTCTACGAAGGTATCCGCGCCGAATTCCTGCATGGTCTTCACGCAGTCAATCCACTTAACCGGATGGTCTGCCTGTGCCACGAGATTAGCTTTGATGTCAGCCGCGCTTTCTTCGAGTTTGCCCGTGTAGTTGGAAACTACGGGAATCTTAGCATCGCGGATGTCCACCTTGTCGAGTTCAGCCGCAAGTTTTACAGCTGCCGGTTTCATCAGCGTGGAATGGAACGGAGCAGATACCGGCAGGATAACGGCCTTCTTGGCACCGGCAGCCTTCAAGGTTTCCACCGCTGCTTCTACGCCAGCCGTCGTACCGGCAATAACCGTCTGACCGGGGCAGTTGAAGTTAACCGCCTGCACTTCGCCGGCAGTTTTCGTTGCCTTCTCACAAGCCTCTACGATAACCTCATCGCTAAGGCCGATAATAGCTGCCATGCCGCCCTGACCGACAGGTACAGCTTCCTGCATAAACTGGCCGCGCTTATGCACGAGCAGGACTGCATCCTGGAAGTTCATGACATCAGCAGCAACGAGAGCGGAATATTCGCCCAGACTGTGACCGCCGACAACATCCGGCTGAATGCCGTGTTCTTTCAGAATTTCATTGGCAATTACACTCATGGTCAGAATTGCAGGCTGCGTGTTTGCCGTCAGCTTCAAATCCTCTGCGGGACCTTCAAAGCACATATCCTTAATGGAATACCCCAGTGCTTCGTCTGCTTCCTTAAAGAGTTTCTTTGCTACTTCATACTGCTCACAGAAATCCTTGCCCATGCCTACGGCCTGAGCACCCTGACCTGGGAATACAAATGCTAACTTATTCAAGACTATAACCCCCAATTATTTGCAATTACCCTGAATAGCATTTATAACATTGGGAAGTCCTCCCACAATGTCTTCAATAATCTGTTTTACCGGCTTAATATCATTGAGCATGCCGGAAATTTCGCCAATCATGACGGAACCGTTTTCCACATCACCTTTGTGCGTAGCGAGGTGCAACGTGCCTGCGCCCAGCTTTTCCAGTTCTTCTGCGGATGCTCCGGCAGCTTCCATTTCCTCATACTTACGGGAAAGCTTGTTGGCGATAATACGTGCCGGATGACCAAGGCTTCTGCCCGTAACCACCGTAGAACGGTCTTTGGCCTTGAGCACGAGTTTTTTGTAGTTCTCATGCGCAATGCACTCCTCACTGAGTACAAAGCGGGAACCCATCTGTACAGCCTGTGCGCCCAGCGCAAAAGCTGCCGTCATTCCGCGGGAATCACCGATACCGCCGGCACCGATTACCGGCACATCAACAGCATCTACCACCTGCGGCAGCAAAGCCATCGTCGTGATTTCACCGATATGACCGCCGGATTCCGTACCTTCAGCGATAACGGCATCCGCACCGGCACGAACCAAACGCTTAGCCAGAGCAACGGAAGCTACTACCGGAATAACCTTGGTACCAATTTCCTTAAGTGCCGGCATGTATTCGCCAGGGTTACCAGCACCAGTCGTGATGACCGGAACTTTTTCATCGATAACAACCTGCATGACTTCCTTGACGAAGGGACTCATGAGCATGATATTTACACCGAACGGCTTATCCGTCCAGCCCTTGCACTTCTGAATTTCTGCCCGCAGAACATCTGGTGGCATATGGCCGGCACCAATAATGCCGAGACCGCCGGCATTGGATACTGCCGAAGCCAGTTCAGCCGTACCAATCCAAGCCATGCCGCCTTGGAAAATCGGGTACTTTATGTTCAGTAACTTACAGATTGCATTGTTTTCAAACATTAAATACGTCCTCCTTAGCCTCTCTCAACGCTGGATTCCTCGTCCGGCCACGATTAAGACTCTTTTGTTAACATTTCTTCTTGTTCCAGGGTTTCCTTGATATGCTCCAGCACCTTGCCGTTTACATAATCATTGGCTACTCCGATAGCACTGCAAATGGACTTGGCATTTGACGAACCATGACTGATGATACAGACACCGTTGACACCTAAAAGCGGTGCACCGCCGTATTCGGAAGCATCCAGTCGCTTGCCCAGCTTCTTGAGCGTCGGCATCAGGAGCAGCGCTCCAAGCTTTGCCAGAATGCCGCCGTCTTTGATGGCCTCCTTAATCAGCTTCATGATGGTCTTGGCTAAGCCCTCTGCAAATTTTAACACAACATTGCCGACAAATCCATCACAAATTACAACATCAAAGTTGCCTTTGGGAATATCACGGCCTTCTGCGTTGCCGCAGAAGTTTATGCTATGCAGTTCCTTCAACAGAGGATAGGTCTCGCGGGCCTGTTCGTTGCCCTTGGTTTCTTCCTCACCGATATTCAAAAGTCCCACGCGGGGATTTTTTATGCCGAATACATATTCCGCATAAATGGAGCCCATCATGCCGCTCTGTACCAGATGAATGGGCTTGGAGTCCACATTGGCACCAGAGTCGAGCATCAGCGTTACGCCCTTGGGCGTCGGAATCGGCGTCGCAATGGTCGGACGGCCAATGCCCTTGATGCGTTTCAAGATGAGCTGGGCTGCTGTAACGGCTGCCCCTGTGCTGCCAGCGGAAAGCACCGCATCACACTGCCCGTCTTTTACGAGCTTCGTTGCCACAACCACGGAAGAATCTTTCTTCGTCCGCACTGCATCAGCAGGATGTTCATCCATCTCAATAACCTGACTGGTATGGTGAATCGTAATGCCGAGCTTTTCCCAGCCCGTTTCCCGCTTCAATACCTCGCGGATTTTTTCCTCATCACCAACCAGTACGATTTCACAACCGTATTTTTTCGCTGCCCGTACGGCACCAAAAACGATTTGTTCCGGGGCAAAGTCCCCGCCCATTGCATCAACTGCAATTTTCACGAATCTATTTCCCCCTTACTTTTCTCCCCACGAAACCACGATGAATTTCGCTCGGAAAACTTCTTGGGTCTCATTATGGGTCTTGACCCATATAAAATATTTATTGCCGCGTACCTTGACGATTTCCGCCTTGGCAATCAGCTTTTCGCCCACATGAACAGGTACCTTGTACTTCACATTGGCCACACCTGTAACCGCCATTGGCGCATCCACAATAGCCATGGCCAATGAATCTGCCTGGGAGAACATGAAGTGTCCCTTGGCAATCTGGGTCTTGCCAAAGACCATGTCCTCCGTGATTTTCAACAGGGAAATGCCCGAATGACCAAGTTCCAGGTCGATAAGCTCCCCCACCACTTCATTGCTCTGGATAGCCTTTACCTTGTTCTGCGCATTTTCCGCCATTTTCCTGATACGTCCGCGTAATTCAGGAATTCCCAGTTCCAGACGGTCGAGGCGGATGGTCTGAACGCTGACGTCCAGCTGCTTGGCCAGTTCCTCATCGGTGAGGAAGGGCTTGTTCTTGACCTTCTCAATCAGCTGTTCCTGACGGATTTTCTTCTTCACTCTTGCCATTCGTACACCTCCTTCCGAAATTAGTACCTGCTATTACAATCTCATAACATTGCCTATTATACGTTGTACATACTAAAAATGCAAGGGGCAAATGTCATTTATTTCCAGAAGTCCTTATCCGACAAAAGAAATAAGCAGGACTATGCCGTCCTGCTTATATATTTTTGCTTATTCAGCTGCAGCAACAACCTCTTTGCCGTCATAGTAGCCGCATTCAGGGCATACATGATGGGGCATCTTCGGTTCGTGGCACTGGGGGCAAGCAACGTAGCCCGGAGCCTCCAGCTTCCAATTAGCACGGCGCTGGTCGCGGCGAGCCTTGGACATTTTTCTCTTTGGAACTGCCATTTCGGATACACCTCCTTGAAACTAGCTTTATGCTTAGTCTTTCTTCAATAATTGCTGTAATGCTGCCATGCGCGGGTCTGGCACAAAGCGGTCACAACCGCAATCGCCTTCATTTAAGTTATGCCCGCACTTCGGGCAAAGCCCCTTGCAATCGGGCTTGCATATATTACTGAGGGACTGGGCCGCCAGCAGGGTATCCCGTACCATATCCTCAATGTCCAGCAAATCCCCGCTAAAGACATTTACCGAATCGTCCTCGCCTTCATCACGGGTGAAGTCCTCGGAAAATTCATGTACCTGTTCTTCGCGGCAGTCTGTAAGGCATCGATTGCAAACGAAAGTCTTGACCACTTCAATCTTGCCGCTGACGCGCCAACGCATGCCTGTATAAACTACAGTCCCTGTGACCTTTATGGGGTCTTCGAACTTGTAATCATCACTTAGGGCATCCAATTCAGCTGCTGTCACCGCAAAAGAAAAGGGCAGCTCCCTGCCTAAATCAGTTTGTAATTCAGCAATATTAATATTCATCATTTCAGCATCAACCTCGAACTATTTTAACAGTTGCTACCCCGTTTGTCAACGCATTTTACTTGACGTCTACCGTATGCTCTGCATCAATCTGCTTAACCTTTTCTACGCGGCGCACATATTTTTCAGCCGTCAGCGGGTCCGTATGCATCCAGGTCTTTACCGTTTCCATGGCAATAGCGCCACCGATAATCTTGCCGCCAAGGCAAAGTACGTTGGAATCATTATGCTGACGAGCCAGAGCTGCACAGAACGGGTCCTGACAGACCACAGCAAAGATGCCGCGCAGTTTGTTGGCAATCATGGCACTGCCATAGCCTACGCCGTCCACAAAAATACCGCGCTCACATTCGCCCTTGGCCACAGCCGTTGCTGCCGGCAGGACAAAATCCGACAGGTCGCAGGATTCTTCATCATAAGTACCAAAATCCTTGACCTCATGGCCTTCGCTTTCCAGATACTTCTTGATTTCCTCTTTAAGCCGCGTGCCGGCATGGTCATTGGCCATTGCAATTTTCATTAGAAAAACCTCCCGTTACAATCCATTAACGATACTATGATTGTAGCGAGAGGGAAATTGTTTGTCAATATTTTCAAAGGTTAAGTTCGTGGCACAAGGCGGCGAGCGGGGGAGGCAATTACTTTCGTCTGCTTATACAAGCTTGTCTAACGCTGCCGAAAGCAACCGCCTCCCCCGCCCGCCTCAGTTCCACCACAGACTCGAACTTCCGATACAACTGAACATTAATATCACACATAAGCCGTGGAGGCTTAGCATATGTATGTAATGTACGCAATAAGCCCGGTGGCTGATGATGCTTTCCGTCGCGTTAGGCAAGCCTGCCTAAGCAGAGGAAAGTATTATCAGCCACCGGGCGTCTTAGAGCAGCGATGTTAGCCAAAACCTAAAGCTGTGGTAATTTATGCCTCTGCCCCAGCCACATTGCTGTCATATTTCTTTTCTTCCTGATCCATCACGATGGTCACTGCACCATCACCCGTGATATTCAGGCAGGTACGGAACATATCGAGCACGCGGTCAATACCAGCTACCAGTGCCAGCCCTTCAAGCGGCAGTCCTGCTGTCTGCAGCACCATGGCCAGCATGATAAGACCAGCGCCCGGAACACCTGCGGTACCGATGGAAGCCAATGTACCCGTCAGGATAATCATGAGCATCTGGCCCATGGTCAAATCAATGCCGAACACATTCGCGATAAAGAGCGAACATACGCCCATGTAAAGAGCCGTACCATCCATATTAATCGTAGCGCCCAAAGGCAGTACGAAGGAGGATACTTCACGAGATACCCCCAGTTTTTCCTGACAGTTCTTCATGTTAACCGGCAGAGCTGCCGCACTGGAACAGGTCGTGAAGGCAATCATCATGGCTTCACTCATGCCCCGGAAGAACTCCAACGGCGTGTGACCGCCCCAAATACGGGCCAGCGAGGAATAAACCACTACAGCATGAATCACGCAGCCAATGGCTACACAACCGATAACAGACATCAGCGGCAGGAGAACTGCCGGGCCATTTTTCGCTACTACCGGCAACAGCAAAGCAAATACACCAATCGGCGCAAACTGCATCACGATGCCGATAATCTTGTAGGAAACTTCGGCGGCAGCATCAAAGAACTTCATAAGAAGCTGTGCCCGTTCGCCGCCCACATGGACAATGCCAATGCCTACAAACAAGGAGAAGACGATAACCGGCAAAATCTGAGCTTTCGCCATGGCATCAATGGGGTTCGCCGGAATCATTGCCACCAACACCTGCATAAGGCTGGGAGCTTCCTTCACTTTCACTGCAGCATCACTGGTGAGTGAAAGTCCTGTCCCCGGGCTGACAATACCAGCTATACCGAAACCAATCAAAATAGCCACTGCCGTCGTTACCAGATACAATACTACGGTCTTGGCACCAATGCGGCCCAATTTCTTAGTATCCCCCAGACTGGTCATACCAACCACCAGCGAGAAGAACACCACCGGCACAATCATCATCTTAATCAGATTGATGAACATGGTACCAATCGGAGCAATCCACCAGTTGATAAACGGCAGAGCCGGTTCGCCTGCAATCAGGCCAACCACTACGGAGAGAACCAGAGCGATAAAAATTTTGATGGAAAGATTCATACTATCACTCCCTTTACAATAAAACCTTAATAAATGCGCTTCCATCTGTCTTTATTATACGGAATATTGTAACAATAGTCTAGCATTTACAGTTATGTGTACATGTATACTTGTTCACAACAATCTTTTCCAATAAAAAAAACTGACATGTCAATTCGGAATTGACATGTCAGGAGTGTATTTCTTTCTATTTACAGAGTTGCCAGTATTTCTTTTACTTTATCGAGATATTCTTCGCGGCTGACGGTGAACATTTCGCCCGTCTTGCGCACCTTGATTTCAATCTGATTTTCTTCCACAGCCTTGGGGCCGACGACTACGCGCAGAGGATAGCCGATGAGGTCGCAGTCTTTGAACTTGACACCGGCACGTTCCTTGCGGTCATCGAGCAGGGTATCGAAGCCTGCGGCCTTGCATTCCTTATAGATTTCTTCGGAATAAGCCAGCTGGTCGTCCTTCTTGGCGTTGACGGCTACGACAACGACTTCGAACGGCGCAATGGCACGCGGCCAGATGATGCCGTTTTCATCGTTGTTCTGCTCGATGGCAGCAGCCATCGTACGGCCTACACCGATACCATAGCAACCCATGTAGAGCGGCTGCTGCTTACCCTGCTCATCGAGGAACATGGCGCCCATAGCCTGACTGTATTTCGTGCCCAGCGTGAACACCTGACCAGCTTCAATGCCGCGGGTCATCTTCATGGGAGCACCGCAGTGCGGGCAGGCGTCGCCTTCCTTGACCATGCGCAGGTCGGTGACGATAATCCCTTCGGCGTTGAAGTCGCGCGTCGGGTTGACGTTCTTGTAGTGCGCATCCACTTCATTGGCACCGGCTACGGCATTGTGCATATTCATCACCGTCGGGTCAACGAGCACAATTACGTCTTCGCTAGGCTGAATGCCAATCGCACTCATAAAGCCCGGGCAGCCGCCAGCATTCTTGATAGCTTCATCTTCGGCCATGGTGAGTTCCAGCGCACCTTCTACCTGATTGATGACCTTGACTTCATTCACATCATGGTCGCCACGGACAAAGGCCAACACAAGCTTGCCGTTATCGGACCGGTAAGCAACAGCCTTGATGGTCTTTTCGATGGGCACGTTCAAGAACTCTACGAGGCTTTCAATCGTATTGGTACCCGGCGTAGCCACCTTTTCCAGCGGCAATTCTTCTTCTGCCGGAGCCTCGATGGGGCTGAGTGCAGCTTTTTCATCGCTGGCCGCGTAGTCACACTTCGTGCAGTATGCAATGTTGGATTCACCGGCTTCAGCCAGCACCGTGAACTCGTGGGAGTGGCCGCCACCGATAGCACCGTTATCGGCCTCTACCGGACGGAATTCGAGGCCCATGCGGGTGTAAATGTTCGTATAGGCATCGTACATCTTCTGATAGGACACGTTCATGCCCTCAATATCCTTATCGAAGGAATACAAATCCTTCATGATGAATTCGCGGCTACGCATGAGGCCGAAGCGCGGACGGCGCTCATCACGGAACTTATCCTGAATCTGATAGAGCATCAACGGCAGCTGCTTGTAGGAGCTGACTTCATCGCGCACCAAATCCGTAATCATTTCCTCATGCGTCGGGCCAAGGCAGAAGTTACGGCCATGACGGTCTTTAATGCGCATCATTTCATCGCCATAAGCTGCCCAACGGCCGCTTTCTTCCCAAAGCTCGGACGGCTGCAGAATCGGCATGCCGATTTCCTGGCCGCCAGCGGCATCCATTTCCTCGCGAATGATTTCTTCAATCTTACGGATGACGCGCCAACCCAAAGGCAGGTAGGTATACATACCACCGGCCACCTTACGGATCATACCGGCACGGTACATAAGCTGATGGCTGGCAATCTCGGCTTCTGCCGGCGTATTGCGCAGCGTAGGTGCATATAAATTACTTGCTCGCATTGTTCTTTCGTTCCTCCAATATGGCATCTATTTCTTTGAAGAGTTCTTCTACTAATTTATCTTCCGGCACTTTGCGGATGATTTCACCCTTGCGGAAAATCAGGCCTTCACCATTACCGCCGGCAATACCTACATCCGCACCGCGGGCTTCGCCCGGGCCATTGACCACGCAGCCCATAACCGCTACATCAATGGGGTCTTGAATCCCTTCGAGTTTCTTTTCGACCTGGGCAGCAATGGCCGGCAGGTCGATACTCGTGCGGCCGCAGGTTGGACAAGCAACGAGAGTCGGCCCGTATTCTTTAAGCCCCAAAGACTTTAAGATTTCATTAGCTACTTTTACTTCCACCACCGGGTCGCCGGTCAGCGAAATGCGGAAGGTATCGCCAATGCCTTCTGAAAGCAAAGCGCCAATGCCCACAGCGGACTTGATGATGCCTGTGTTCACCGTGCCTGCTTCGGTAATGCCCAAGTGCAGGGGATAATCCACCGTTTTGCTCATCAGACGGTAAGCCGCCAGCGTCAAGGGCACATCATGGGCCTTGAGGGAAATCTTGAGGTCATGGAAATCCAAATCCTCCAAAATCTTCACATGCTGCATGGCCGATTCCACCAAAGCCTCCGGCGTAACTTCACCGTATTTAGCGAGAATCTTTTTATCCAGCGAACCCGCATTTACGCCGATACGGATGGGAATATGGGCTTCTTTTGCGGCCTTGACCACAGCCCGCACCTTTTCTTCCCCGCCGATATTACCGGGATTCAGGCGCAGGGCGGAAATGCCCTGCTTGATGGCTTCCAGAGCCAGCTTGTAGTCAAAATGAATATCGGCCACCAGAGGAATGTTGATTTCCTTGATGATATTGCCGAGATTCTGAGCAGCTTCCATATCCGGCACTGCCACCCGCACGATATCGCAGCCCGCATTCTGCAGAGCTTTTATCTGCGCAACCGTGGCTTTCGTATCCGTGGTCTTGGTATTGCACATGGACTGCACGGAAATCGGCGCGCCGCCGCCAATGGCGACATTGCCGATATGAATCTGCCGGGTAATCTTGCGTTCAAACATTTATCTTAGCCTCCTGTAAAGACGCGTACTATGTCGTTTTTGGTGGCCAAAACCATGAGCAGGATGAGCAGCACAATGCCCACCTTCTGGGTGTATTCCAAAGCCTTGGGGCTCATGGGTTTGCCCCGCACGGCCTCGACACACAGCGTCACAAAGTGGCCGCCGTCAAGCGCCGGAATCGGGAACAGATTCACGATACCAAGGTTCAGGCTCAGGAACGCCGCAAAGTTCAAAAGCGGCACAAAGCCCATCTGGGCCACTTCTCCTGCCATCTGCGCCACGCCAATGGGTCCAGCCAGTTCCGAGCCAGAGAGCTTCAGAATAATCTGGGCCAGAGCTTCCAGCATCATAGCCACAATCATGGCCGTTTTCTGCAGAGCCAGTCCCATGGAATCAATGATTCCCGGATGCTGGGTATCCACCGAACTCATAACCCCCACCATGGCCTTCTTCGCCTGCGTATCATACACCGGCGTCATGGTGGTTTCAAAGGTTTCTTCCCCACGCTGTGCAGTCACCTTGATGGGAGTACCTTCATTATCCTTGATATTATCCACGAACTCGGTCCAGGAGCCAATGGCCTTGCCATCGAGGCTGATAATCCGGTCACCAGCCTGCAGCCCCGCCTGCGCAGCGGCCTTATCGGCCAATACCGTGCCCAGAACCGGCTCAGGATTAGGCGTGCTGACCCCCACGAAGAAAAATATCCCGAAGAAAATCACAATGGGCAGGATGAAGTTCATCACGGAACCTGCCAGGATAACAATCATGCGGGAAAGCACAGGCTTTTCGCAATAGCCGCGGCTCCCTGCTTCATTGTTGCTGGGGTCCATGCCCGCAATATCATTAAAGCCCCCCAGAGGGATAGCCCGCAGGCTGTATACCGTTTCTCCTCTGGTGAAGCTAATCAGCTTCGGTCCAAAGCCAATGGCAAATTCATCCACCCGCATTCCCGTAAGTTTTGCGGTGATGAAATGCCCCAACTCATGTACCAGCACCAGCAAGCCAAAAACAAAGATAGCTGCTGCAATGGTTAATACCATAGTGTCACCGTCCTTTATTTCTTCCGCAGGACTTCAGTAGCAAACTCCCGCGCCCAACGGTCTTCCTCAAAGAGTTCCTCCAAAGTGGGTTCCATAATACATTCCCGCTTCAGCATCGTCTCTTCGATAATATCGTAAATATCCAGGAACTTGATTTCGTCTTTCAAAAATGCTCCAACCGCAATCTCGTTGGCAGCATTGAAGATGCATGGCATACTGCCGCCCATGGCGCCGGCTTCATAGGCAAATTTGAGGCCCTTGAAGGTGTCCGTATCAGGCTTACTGAAGGTCAAATCCTTCATCTGCCAGAAGTCCAAGCGGTCAAAGCTCGACTGTACCCGGTCCGGATAAGTCAAAGCATACTGAATGGGCAGCTTCATATCCGTGGAACCAAGCTGGGCAATCACCGCACCGTCACGGAACTGCACCATGGAATGCACAATACTCTGCGGATGCACGACGACCTGAATCTGGTCATAGCTTACATCATAGAGCCACTTTGCTTCGATAACTTCGAGCCCCTTGTTCACGAGGCTGGCCGAATCCACAGTGATTTTCTGTCCCATATTCCAGGTGGGATGCGCCAGCACCTGCGCCTTCGTAGCATCCAGCAAATCCTCCCGCTTCTTGCCACGGAAGGGACCGCCGGAGCAGGTCAGCAGAAGCTTTTCGATGGAGTCCATCTTCTCGCCCTGCAGACATTGGAAGAACGCACAATGTTCGCTGTCCACCGGCAGAATCTTTACGCCCTGCTCGCGGGCTCTGCGGGTGACAATTTCCCCGGCTACGACCAAAGTTTCCTTATTGGCCAGTGCGATATTTTTCTTCGCATCGAGCGCCTTCATGGTCGGTTCCAGGCCTGCAAAACCCATCATAGACGTAACCACCGTGTCCACGCCATCAAAGGCTGCGGCATCAATGAACGCCTGACGGCCGCCAGCCAGCTTCGTCTTACCGCTGTAACGGCTCTTTAACCGGTTATAGGCATCAACATCAGCCAATACCGCCAGTTCCGGCTCAAACTCGCGAATCTGCTGTTCAAAGAGTTCATCGCTGGAATTGGCCGCGAGTACGCTGATATGGAAAAGCTCCGGGTTACGGCGCACCACATCCAAAGTCTGGGTGCCAATAGAGCCCGTGGAGCCCAATACTGCAATGTTTTTCATCATCCAATCTCCTTACTTATTTGCCCATTAGATTTACAAACTGGACAAAATAGTAAACCAGCGGTGCCGTAAAGAGCACGCTGTCAAATCTGTCCCAGACACCGCCATGGCCGGGAATGATATTGCCGGAATCCTTGATGCCCACGTAACGCTTGGCCACGGATTCCACCAAATCCCCCAAAGTGGCCAGGATAGCAATCAAAAGGCCTAATACCGCCATCTCTTCCAAAGGCAAATTCAGGAAATAACCCAAACCGGCCACTACAGCCGTGGTTCCCACCAAAGAACCCATAAAGCCCTCAATGGTCTTGTTCGGACTGATGGACGGGCAGAGCTTATGACGGCCAATGGCCGTGCCCGTAAAGTAAGCAAAAGTATCACTGGCCCACGTGCCGATAAACATAATCCACACAAAGGCATTGCCAAAGGTGAACGTGCCGATTTCCGTGGTGAAAACCGTCTCCGGCATAAGGTTGCGCAAAAGCAGCAGGCAGGCAAACGGGAAACCGATATAGATAAGCCCCGCCCCAGATGCCAGCGCATCCAAGATACTGGTGCCGCCGCGCAGCAGCACACTTTCAAGCAGCATCACCATGATGATAAGCGGGCAGGCAAGCGCCAGAAATTCCGGTCTTTGCCAGGCCGCATACCACATGAGTCCCAGGGCGATAAAGCCCGTAAACAGGGCAATGCCCATGCCCCGCTCCGCAAAAGCCCGGGCATATTCAAACCAGGCCAAAAACATCAGCAGCAACGTAAATCCGGCAAAGACCTCTCCGCCCGTCTGAATCACAAAGGCAGCAGCGGCAATGCCCACTATTCCAGTTATTATTCTCAGTAACAAAAAGCAACGCTCCTATTATTTCTTGTCCTCATTCAGACCGCCAAAGCGGCGGTCACGGCTGGCAAAATCCCGCAGAGCATCCACAAAGCACTCCGGGGAAAACTCCGGCCAGTTCACATCGGTAAAATAGAACTCAGCATAAGCGGCCTGCCATAAAAGGAAATTGGACAGACGCATATCGCCACTGGTGCGGATAACCAAATCCACCGGCAGATTGCCATAGGTATCCAGATTCTCCTCCACCAACGCTTCATTAATATCTGCCGGAGCCAGTTCACCAGCCTGTACCCGGGCAGCAATTTTCTGCATTGCCCGCACCAGTTCATCCTGCCCGCCATAGTTGGCCGCAATATTGAACTTCACGCCGGTGTTATTTTTCGTCAGTTCCACTGCCTCACGCATCTGCTTCTGCAGGGAGTCCGACAGACCATCCAGACGGCCAATGAAGTGAATCTGCACATTGTTTTCGTGCATCTCCTGCAATTCCTTGTTCAGATACTCCGAGAACAGGTTCATCAGGAAGTCCACTTCCACTTCCGGACGCTTCCAGTTTTCCGTGGAAAAAGCATACACCGTGAGTGCATCCAGTTCCAGACCACTGGCTGTCTTGAGGATGTTCTTGAGCGTCTTGACGCCAGCCTTGTGGCCCGCCGTACGCATGAGCCCCTGGCCTTTCGCCCAACGGCCATTGCCGTCCATAATCACCGCCACATGTTTGGGGAGCTTCTCCCAATCCAAACCTGCAAACAGCGGTGAATCATGCTTGGGAATCGCAAAATCATCACGTCCAGCCAGTGTGGTAACCGCTTTTCCCAATATTTTCTTCAACATATATAATCCCTCACTAGGAAGTAATGACATAATGCAAAACAAGCCCCTCTGCCTAAAGCACCAGAGGGGCTTGCAAAGTCGCGTCAGGGAGCCTCGATAGCAGATACCGGGCAGCCAGCAGCGCAAGCGCCGCACTCTACGCACTTATCCGGGTCGATTTCATAGTGTTCTGCACCCTCGCTGATTGCCTCTACCGGGCAAGTAGCAGCGCAGGAACCGCAAGAAATGCAATCCTCACCAATTTTGTAAGCCATGTATTACACCTCCTTTACAGGCAGTTGTTTTGCAGCCAGTGTCAAGAGCAGCTTGCCGTCTGCCTGCTGACGCTGGCGCACAACATAAAGTCTATCCTCGTCCACCGGAAAAAAATTCCGGGTGGAGCGGGTTATCTCTGTTTCATAGGAGATATTTGCCTCCCGAAGCTGCTGTTCAGCAGTCTCCCAGGGAAGGGCCATCACATCTAAAGCCATCAGACTTCCATTACTTCCTTTTCCTTGCCGGCGCGGGTGGTGTCTACCACTTTAACGTACTTATCGGCCAGTTTCTGCATGGATTCCTGTGCCTTCTTGGACTCGTCCTCGGTGATTTCCTTGCCCTTTTCGAGCTTCTTGATGGCATCATTGCCGTCACGGCGAATGTTGCGGATAGCTACTTTCGCTTCTTCAGCCTTCTTGTTGACGGTCTTTACCAGTTCCTGACGGCGTTCCTGCGTCAGAGCCGGAATAGCCAGACGGATAGCCGTGCCGTCGGAGTTCGGGGACAGGCCCAAATCAGACTTCATAATAGCCACTTCCACTTCGTGGAGCATGGTCTTTTCATAGGGCTGAATCATAATCATGCGCGGTTCCGGAACAGCAACCTTGGCAATCTGGTTTACCGGCGTCGGCGTGCCATAGTAATCCACCATTACCTTGTCGAGCAGGGACGGATTCGCACGGCCAGCCCGCAGGGAAGCAAATTCGCGTTTCAGGGCTTCGATGGATTTCTGCATACGCTCTTCGTGGGAGCTAAGAATTTCTTTTACCATTATTTGTTACCTCCTACAGTGGTGCCAATCTCTTCACCCAGAGCCGCACGCACGATATTTTCATGGTCATCAATGTTGAAGACAACGAGAGGAATCTTGTTGTCCATGCAAAGGCTGGTGGCAGTGGTATCCATAACCTGCAGCCCCTTGCTGATGATTTCCAGATAAGTCAGTTCATCAAACTTCTTGGCATCGGGGTTCTTGTTGGGGTCGGAATCATAGATGCCGTCAGTGCCCTTCTTGGCCATGAGAATTACATCGGCCTCGATTTCAGCGGCACGCAGAGCTGCCGTGGTATCCGTGGAGAAGTAGGGGTTGCCCGTACCAGCGCCAAAGATAACCACACGGCCCTTTTCCATATGACGGATAGCCTTACGGCGGATATAGGGTTCAGCGACCTGGCGCATTTCGATAGCGGTTTGCACCCGGGTATCCACGTCCATCTTTTCCAGAGCATCCTGCAGAGCAAGTGCGTTCATTACCGTAGCCATCATGCCCATGTAATCTGCCTGAGCACGGTCCATGCCCTTGGCAGAACCAGCAAGGCCGCGCCAAATATTGCCGCCGCCCACAACTACAGCCACATCTACGCCACGCTCACGGATAGTCTTAATCTGCTTGGCGATATCTTCCACGATAGGCGGGTTAATGCCAAAGCCCTGTTCACCAGCCAGAGATTCACCCGAAAGCTTCAAGACAACACGTTTATATTTCGCTGTTTCCAAAACTAATACCCTCCATACTAGGCTATGCACCTGATTCTTACTCACACTTAGTATATTATACATGAAAATGGACTAGAACACAAAGCATTTATCAAAGTTCCAATGCCCGCAAATTAAGTTCTGTCAAAAGCAAGTTCGTATCCACTACCCCCATCTGATGTTCCAACGCATACCAAAGCACACTATCCCAATGGTCACGGACATATAGCGCCCCTGCTCCGGCGTAATGAAGCAAATGCTGGGTCTCCTTGGTAGTGAGCTTCATGGCTAGTGCCAGAGCCAGCACCTTATCCCGGGAGGGATTCTGCTTTTGCCCGCCGAATAAATGATAAGCATAACCTTTATCCAATCCGCTTCGCTTTACGACCTCCCCCTTTTTCAGCCCCTTGGCCGTGAGCAGCTCCTGCAAAAATTCAGCCAGCGTCATCTCCCGCAGGTTAAGTTCATTATCCCGCCAAAAATCTTGCACATCCCGTGCTTTTCCCAGCTGATGCTCCAATTTTTCCGTATCCACAATCTTCTTCTCCATACCCATCCCTCCATTTTCTCCATCATAGCCGAAGCCCGTTAAGAAAGCAAGGTGATTCCATGAGGGCCGCCGACTTCATCGAAAACCAATACAAGAAAATCCGCCTGCTCAAAAAATCCGAGCGAGGTGAGGTATGGCTGACAACCGACCAACAAGGGAAGCTTGCCATCTACAGGCAAAGCCAACAACCAAATCTTCCCTTATCAGAGTTAAAAACAGCAAACATCTCACTGCTTCCACAGATTTATTATATCGCCAGCGACAATAGTGGCACGACATGCATAGAAGAATATATCCACGGTCAAAGCCTTGCTGACCGTAAAAAGATGCAGAACTTCCTCACAGAGCGCGAAGCCCGGAAAATTCTCCTAGCGCTCTCCCACGGGCTAGCTAAACTTCATGACCTTGGCATCATCCATCGGGATATCAAGCCAGAACATATCCTTATCGAAAAGGATGGTACGCCCCGACTCATTGACTTTGACACCTGCCGCCGCTTCAAAGACGGAAAAGGCGCGGACACGACACTCTTAGGCACGAAAACCTACGCACCGCCAGAACAATTTGGATTTCAACAAACTGACCAGCGTAGTGATATTTATTCCTTAGGCGTGACCATCAGCGAGCTTTTGCCATCGGATTATCAGGGAACCTTGCGCCCCATTCTTAACCGCTGTTCCCGCCTTGACCCTGCTGACCGCTACCAGAACATGATAGAACTTTCCAACGCACTACAAAAGCCACGAATTCTCTACCGTAGTCTTTTATCAGGTCTGCTCACTATCATTCTGATTCTTGCAGGCTACGCTTACACACATCAGCCTGCCCCTCAAGCACCGATTACCAACGATGAACCTGCCGCCACAGATACAACAACAACACCTCCAACAGAAACTATCGGAAACACCTCCGCCACAATACAAAACAACCAAGTTACACCTGCCGCCAACCAGCCACAAACCATTCCAACTACATCCTCATCACCACTGCCCCCACCAGAACCTGCCGCACCTGCTGTCTCCCATGATGAACATATCCGGGTACAATACTTTCATAACGGCAGCCGACTGGACGGATGGACCGAAAAATTTAACATTCCCATCAACAATGCATGTACAGGACTTAGCATCCCCCGCGCATATTGGCAGGACAATATGAACAACCAAGGCATCCTCCATATGTATTCTGAAGAGAACATTTCTCTACATATCATTAACAAAAGCATCCATCCTTGGCAAAACGCCCACCTCATTCTTCACTACCAAAGCGGTACCCAAAAGAAAACAACCACTCTTTCCATCGCTGACCTTGCCCCAGGTGCTGCTACCGACATTACCATTCCCCTGTCTGCCTATCCCATCAGCAATCCCGACCAAACTGTCAACAGTACGGTAGCCGAACTAAGTCTCGACATTTCCAGCTCATCTCCACAGGAAATACGCAACAGTCGCCACAAAATCAGCATAGACTTTGCTCCATAAAAATATAAAAATTGTCCCCACAGCTAACCAAATGCTGTGGGGACTTCTTTATAATGAATGTATTAACTTCACATTTCACCATCGGACAAAGTGCCTTGCCGTTCTTCCCGCTCATAAACCGCGTCAAGAGTGATATCCACGATTTCGCGGCCATTGTCACTTAAATCCATATACTTGCGCATTTGACGGTGAACCTTAGGCACAGTACCGGGCTCCGCCGCAACATCATCTACACCGCCCAAAATATAATCAGCGCTCACGTCAAATATAGCAGCCAGTTCCTTAATCTTGCGCACCGGCTGAATAGCACCGCTCTCATATTTATTGTACGCTGTCCGCGAAATGCCCAGTTTTTGAGCCACCGCTTCCTGCGACCACTTTCGTTCCTCGCGCAGCAGACGAAGCCGCTGACCAGTGATATTCATAAAACCACTCCCTACAATATAATTGTACAGGAAATGAACGCCGACACAAGATGTGAGTTTTACGCACTATTTTATTGACTTTAAAACCAAATTGTCGTATAATTCATAATATACAGTGTGAGTTAAATTCACAGGAGGACGCGTTATGAACCGCATCCGTGAACTACGTAAAGCACAAAACCTAAGCCAACAAGAACTGGCCGTCAAACTTGGAGTTGACCGGTCAACCATTGCCAAGTGGGAAACTGGAGCGCACAGTCCCAGAACGAACAAGATGAGGAAATTAACAAAGATATTGGACTGTTCCCTAGAGGAACTGTTACCCAATCATTAAAATGTTTTCATTCACAAGGAGGAATTATCATGGAAAACACTTACAACGCTCAGGTAAGCGCCACGCCAGAACCTGCTATCATCGAAGTATACCGCATCAGCCGTTGGGTAGGTGCACTATGCGCCTGCAAGGTATATCTCGATGATACAGAAATAGGACGTATCAGTAACGGTGATAAACAGAAATATGAAATCCCCTCTGGCCTCCATGAAATACGCATAAAAATGAACTGGTCGTTCTTAAAAAGCCGCCCCTTTAGTTTCAAAATCAAGGACGGAGATTTTATTCGTCTCCGTTTTGATTTCACCTTTGGTGGATTTGCTACCTTCACCAGTTGGTGGATGGTAAAAGCTATATTTTCTGGCGGCAAAGTAATAAAAATTGAACAATATTAAAAGCCCTCTTCACGTCTGGAGGTTGATACCATGCATGGATTTTTCATTTTTTTATGGTTCTTCACCCTTATTGCTTTTATCATATATTGGCGAAAAAAAGCCAATGCACGTAAAAAAGCTGGTGTAAATTATACTAATGACCATCTATATCAAAGCACCAGTAAGGTCAAGCGCTTTATCGGAACAGTATGTATAGTCTCATTTATACTAGCGTGTGCTACGACCCCAGAGCCAACGCCTGAAGAAAAAGCCAAAATTGCCGCTGAAAAGCAAGCTAAAATCGAACAGGAAGCTGCGCAAAAAGCCGAAAAAGCGGCACAAGAAAAAGCTGCTAAAGAAGAAAAATTATCAGACCGCATTGCCAATCTATCCGGTGACGAAAAAGCTGTCTATGATGCAAAATTTCAGGAATACAAAACTAACACGCCTGAATCCGAAGCCAGAGAAAAAGCCTTACAGGATGTCGATTCTTTTATAAAAGAAAAAGATGAACACGCCAAGCAGGCTAAAATTGCAGCGGAAAAAGCAGCCAAAGAACAGGCCGAAGCCAATAAAAAGCGTGAAGCCTTATCAAAATTGGAAAATGCCGGCAAAATCAAATACTATAATTTAGGTGACGGTTCCGTCAATGTAATCATCACAGAACAGGCTAATTTCGAGCATGACATTCATGGCGTAGATAAACTTGTCAATTATGCTACACAAGACGAACATGAACGAAATATCATCAGCACCTCACGACAATGTATGAAACTCGTGCAAACAGTAAAAGATGCTGGAATAAATGTAAACAACTTTACAATAAATCTCACTGGTGATGTCGTTGATGGAGCAGGATATAAATCAAAAGACAATGTCGTAATTTGTGAAATTGCTGGTAACAAGGGCTTCAAACGAGATGATCCCTATTCTTTCTATAACCAATCTGACCGCTATTGGATGATAAATGGATTATAAATCACCCCAACCCAAAATCAGCTAGGAGACCAGTCAAAAGCCGGCCCGCCTAGCTGATTTTTACTTTCGCAAAAAATTATACCGTGTGAAACGCATCATTGCGGGAAAGAAGATACATACAATACTGATTCATGCTAATACCTTCTTTTTTAGCATGTTCGGCAAGGGTTTTATGGAGTATCTTGGGAATCCGCAGTTTGAACTGTCCAGAATACGAATTCTCATTTTCATCCATAGGTACGAATATTTCCACACCATCTTCTAGTGCCGCCAACAACCATTCCCGCTTAGCATCCTCAGCATTGCGAACAACATCTTCCATCGTTTCTCCACAGGTAATACAACCTGGAAGCTCCGGGTAGCGTGCACCATATCCACCCTCTAATGTATCAGGAATGATTTCCAGCCTATAAGGCAGAGATAGATAATATTCAAGCGTCTTTTCCGACTTCATCCATATCAATCCTTTCTATTGCTTCCTTTACCAACATAATATAAATGCGCTTAATTGGCTCATGCGTAGGGATAGTTATACTATCATAACCCTCTTTGCGAAAAGTCGCATGGCTACTGCCACCATGAGGAAATCTCAGCGTATATCCATAGGACACTAGTACCTTTTTGACCTCATCGAAGCGTAACCCTTTGTCTAGCTGCCTAATACGTTGCAAAAGTTTGTCGAATTTAGACACAATAACACCTCTTTTATTATTAATACCATTATATCATGGTGTTATATACGGTGTCAAAATAATCTAATTTCCCGTATTCCTTCCCGATTCCTTGCCCTGATAGAAGTACAGGAAGATAATCGGAATCACGAGCAGGGTGAATACCGTGGAGGTCAGAAGCCCGCCGATAATCACCCAGGCCATGGAGACGCGGGTCTCGGCGCCATCACTCATGGCCAGGGCCATAGGCATCATGCCCACCATCATGGTAATGGTGGTCATGCAGATGGGCTTCAAGCGAACACAGCCGGCCTCTACAATGGCTTCGAGTGCGGTCTTGCCTCTATCCATCAAGGTCAGCGTATAGTCAATCAACAAGGTGCCGTTCTTGGCTACAATGCCGTCCATCACCAATATGCCAATCATAGAGTAGAGATTCAGCGTGTTATGGGTCAAGAACAACAGAAGCACGGAACCAATGAGCCCCAATGGCAGGGAGAACATGCGGATAAACGGTGTCAGCACGGATTCATAGAGCACCGCCAGCAGCATATAGATAAGCACCAGTGCGAGCAACAGGGCGCTTAACAACTCGCTGAAGGTATCGTTCATACGACTGGCCTGTCCTTTGAATTTATAGGTGATGCCCTCGCCCAAGTCTGCCTGCTTGAGCGCCTTGCGCACATCACGGATTACATCACCCACCGGCCTGCCCTGCAGATTCGCACCCAGACGAATGGAACGCTGTTTGTCTACCCGCCGGATGCTCACGGGGCCTCGCCCATCTTTAATATCAGCCAAATCGCCCAGATAGGCCAGTTTCCCATTAGACCAGACAGGCACGCGGGCCACATCCGAAGCCTGATAACCATCGGAACCTTTGAAGCGCACCTTGATATTCGTATCCTGCCCACCGTTTAAGGGGTCATTTTTGAGCGAGCCCGCTGAACGGCCGGAAATAGCGGAAGAAAAAGCTGTATCGATATCGGCAATGCTGGCGTTGAAGGCCTTGAGCTTATCCCGGTTGACGGTAAGCTGCAGTTCCGGCATACCTTCCGTATAGGAACTGTTCACTCCACCAATGCCTTTGATGTCGTTGCGCAGGATTTTTTCCACTTTGTCTGCGGCAGCGCTCAACTCCTGCATGTTGTTGCCCCGCAGTTCTACCTGCAAGGCCCCGCCGCCACCACGGCCGCCTCCGCCACCGGAGATACCTGCCACGTTGGACTGGGTTTCTGTCACGCGGATATCGGCGCTCTTAATCTGCTGCGCAAACTCGCGCACCTCCTGGGTAATCTCCCAAACGGAGCGGCTGCGGTCATGGCGGCCCACCAGTTCCACCTTAATGCGTCCTTCATAGGCACTAGCCGCACCGCCCGCCTGCGTCATATAGTATTTCACCTCAGGAATCTCCGCCAGCTTAGCCTCCAAAAGTTGGGCCACCTTATTGGGTTCCTCGGAGGATGCCCGCACCGGACACTCAATATTGATGGTGAAGCTGGACTCATCCGTCTGGGGCATATACTCCATGCCCACAATCCCCAACGGAACCATGGCTATAACGCCGACAAAAACGGCCAAAATGGTCAGCAGAAGTTTCTTCTGGTGGGCCAGACTCCAATGAAGCGCCCGCCGATAAAGGGCCACCGCCCGTTCCTCTGTCTTATCCATAAACTGCCAAAGGAAACGGTTGTCCACATGATAGCCTTTGCGGAAGAACTTAGCCGCCAACATGGGTGTCAAAGTAAAGGAAACGAACAGGGAAAAGGCCCCGGCAAAGACAATGGTCAATCCGAACTGGCGGAAGTATTGCCCCGTCATGCCCTCCATAAAGGCAATGGGCATAAAGACCGCCGCATCACAGAGGGTGATGGCAATAGCCGCCATGCCGATTTCCATACGGCCCCGCTCGGCCGCAACTTCCGGTTCGGCACCGTTTTTCAGATAGCGGATGATGTTTTCCAGTACCACAATGCTGTCGTCCACCAAGATGCCCACGCAGAGGGTCATGCCCATCAAAGACATCATATTGAAGGTGAAACCCGCCAGATACATGACAAAGAAGGTGGAAATCAGGGATGTGGGAATGGCAATCATCACCGCCGCGGTGGAGCGCCAGCCGCGCAGGAACAGGAAGAGAACCAGACCTGTGGTAATCAAACCTTCCACCAATGTACCCAAGGTGTCATGGAGGGAGGTTTCCACATATTCCGCATCATTGGACACCACTACGAACTGATAATCCGGGTAATCCTGGCGCAGTTTCTTCACGGCTGTCAAAATGTTATTGGCCGTCTCCACCACATTGGCGTCGCTGTTCTTGTAAATCAGCACGTTGACCGCGGGTTCCCCGTTAAGGCGTCCATAGCGCACCTGCCGGGCATCCTGCTCCTTCACCGTGGCGACCGCCGTCAAAGGTATCAGTTCCCCACTGCCGTTAGCAATGCGGATTTTTTCAATATCGCTGGCCTTTTTGTACTCGGCGACCACCCGCACATCGGCCTTGGAGCTATCCGTATACACCGGGCCTGATGGCAGCAGCTGGTTTTCATTCTTGATGGCGCTGGCAATCTTGGGCAGGGTCAGCTTATAGGCGGTGAGCTTTTCCCTGTCCACCTCCACGGCCACTTCCTTGTCCCGGCCGCCATGCAGTTCAATTTCCGAAACGCCGCCCGCCTGCTGCAGCACATCCTGAAAGACGTGCTCCGTCATGGAATAGGTAGTGCCCAGTCCCTGCTGGCTCATCACCGCCAGTTCCATGATAGGCTTGGCATTGATATCCCGCTTGATGACTACGGGAGCATCGGCCTCATCGGGAAGTTTATTTTTGATGGCCTCGACTTTTTTCGTGGCTTCGATGGCCGCCAGGTCTGCGTCCGCATCAAAGTTCATTTCCATCATGACCCGTCCCCGCTCATAACTAGCAACGGATGTGATGGATTTCACATTGGACACGGAGGATACCGCATCTTCCACCGGCTTGATGATTTCCTGCTCCACGGATTCTGCACTGGCGCCGGGATATTTCACCGTCACCGTCACATAGGGCGTGTTGAGGGCAGGCAGCAGTTCCACGCCGATGCGGTAGTAACTGTAAAGCCCCAGCACCACGAAAAAGGCCACAATCATGGATATGCCTACCGGGCGGCTAATGGATAATCGGGTGATATTCATGATTCTGCCACCTTGACTTTCATGCCGGACTGCAGCTTATCCTGATTGTTCAGCACCACTTTTTCACCTACGGCTAGGCCCTCGATAATCTCCTCGCTCTCGTCATTGAGGAGCCCGATTTTTACAGCCCGCTGTTCCACAGTGCCATCGGCCAGCAGGACAAAGACGTACTGCATACCATTGCGAGAAAGCACGGCCGACTGGGGCACGAAGATGGTCTGACGCCGCTGCAAAATATCCACTGCCGTATGCGCAAAGAGCCCCGCCTTGACGGAATCATCCGGGCTGTCCAAAGATATGCGCACCTTGTAGCTCTTGCTGTCCTCCTCCATGGCAGGACTCACAAAGATTACCTTGCCCGCAAAGTCCCTGCCCAAAGCATCGATGGTGATATTCACCGCCATGCCGGAGCTTAAGATGGCCGCATCATTTTCTCCGATTGTGCAGTCCACATTGATATGCCCCGTGTCCACTAGCGTAAAGGCTTTGGAATTGGCCGCAGCCAAGGCTCCCACTTCCGCATTGCGGTAGGCAATCACGCCGCTGCGGGGTGCCCGCAGAATCATGTCCTCCCGCTGTTTCTGCAAAGCCTCCGTAGCCCGCTCCTGCTTGACGGCCGTCAGCTCTTTGGACTCCACGGCCGCCGGTTCGCCGCCAGACACCTGATTAGCCAGCACCTCATAGGCCGCCCGGGCCGCACTGAATTCTGCTTCCCTGCTGTCCAAGGTATCCTGCGAGATAGCCCCAATGGAGAACAGATACTGCTGGCGCTCGTATTTGGCCTTGGCCAGCTCATAGGCATTGCGCTTGCTGATGATATTGGCATTGTAAGCAGCAGCAGCCTCCCGCGCATCAGCCCGAGCCGCGCCTGCTGCCGCCCGGTTCTGGGCAATGGAGATATCCAAATCCCCCAAGTCCTGCACCATGAGCACCTGGCCTTCTTCCACCCAGTCACCCAGATTCACATAGACTTCGGCAATGCGGCCATTGTACTTAGGCGCAAGGTTAATGCTGGCATCGGCCACAGTCTGGCCGGACAGCACAATATGCCGCTGCATATCCGCCCGCTGAATCTCCTGCACCTGCACCTCTGGCAGTTCCCGGCGCACACCATCGGCCTTTTGCTTGCCGCTGCCCATATAAAAATAGAAAGCTACCGCCAATAGCAGCAGGCAGACACCTGCTGCTGTTATTTTTTGCTTTCTGCTCATTGCCGTAAATGTATGGCGCATTATTCTTCCTCATTTCATTCAATTTATATTCACTGGTTTATCTTGATTAAATTCTGCTTTTCCCGGTCAAAATCCTTTAGCAGGCAGGAAAAACATTACCTGCGCCGAAGTAACGAAATAGGTTTCGTAACCACTGCAGAAAGGAATGACGATTATGCAAGCAATAGAAATCCGGCCAAACATCTACTGGGTAGGAGCCATCGACTGGTCCATGCGCAGTTTCCACGGCTATCAGACAGGGCGCGGCACAACCTACAACGCCTATCTCATCTTAGACGAGAAGATTACCCTCATTGACACGGTGAAGGAAGGCTTCGCCCCGGAACTCCTCGCCCGCATAAAATCCGTTATTGACCCGGCTAAGATTGATTATATCATATCCAGCCATGTGGAGCCCGACCATTCGGGAGCTATTCCCTTTATGATGGAACACTGCCCCAAGGCAAAAGTCATCACGAGCCTGCCCAATGGCGAAAAGGGCCTCAAAGCTCATTACGGGGATTTGCCCTATCAAGGCGTTAAGGCCGGGGACAGTCTGAGCATTGGCCAGCGTACCCTCCAGTTCGTGCCCACGCCCATGCTTCACTGGCCCGACAGCATGGTGACCTACTGCCCCGAGGAAAAAATTCTCTTCTCCAATGATGCCTTTGGCGAGCATCTGGCCTCCAGCCAGCGCTATGATGATGAAGTTGACAAGTCAATTCTGTTCTTTGAATGTCAGAAATACTACGCCAACATCCTCATGCTCTACGGCAGACAGGCCCAAACCGCCCTCAAGGCCCTCGCGGGACTCGACATCAACCTTATCGCCACGGGCCACGGCATTATTTGGCGCTCCTATATCCCGGAAATCATGGCCTGCTATCAGAAATGGTCAACGAACGAGAACGAGGAACGCGCCGTTATCGTCTTTGACAGCATGTGGCACTCCACCGAGAAGATGGCCCGCGCCATTGCCGAAGGCTTTGCCCAAAAGAATATCCCCGTGAGCTTCTACGACCTCAAGGAAAATCATCTTTCCGATATCGTCACGGATATCCTCACGGCAAAATATCTGGCCGTGGGCTCTCCCACCATCAACAATCAAATGCTGCCCACCATGGCAGGCTTCCTCTGCTACCTCAAAGGACTTGCTCCCAAGGACAAAAAAGCCTTGGCCTTCGGCTCCTACGGATGGGGTGGGCAAAGCATCGGTCAGATTGAAGAAGAACTAAAAAACATGGGCTGCGAGATAATCCTCGACAAAATCCGCCTGCTGAATGTGCCTACAGAAGAACATCTGCAGGACATCACCACGCAGATAGCTGGCAGCCTCTAATAGAAAATCGCTGACAGACAACTGCCAGCGATTTTTTACTTTATCACCTTGAAATTTTTCAATAGCTTTTTCTTTTCTTCTTCCGATAAAGCCGAAGATTTGTTTTCTCCCTTGACCATCTGCAGCTGTACCTTTTTGATTTCCGGCTGCCGCTTGGAGGATGGTTTTACCGTTTTAATATGGGTTTCCTTCTGCAGAAGCTCCGACATGTTCATCTCATCCAGAGCCTCTTTCAGATAGCCGCGGGTACGGGCCTTGCGCAGGCGATAGGCCATGGCCACCGCCGCATCATCCTGCAAATCCAGCAGGCTTCCCTTTAAGAGTTTTTCATCGTCAATATACTTTGCCAAACCAATCCGTTCCAAATACTTAATCAGACTTCCCCGAAAATAGGCCAGCCGCATTCGTTCTTCCAACCGCATAGCTGCTCGCACCAGAATTGCATCCAATCGTTCATCCAGGCCCGAGTGTTTCATACGCATCCCCCCGGAAACTTTTCCTCATTACTTATTTAAGTTCGTCATCATTTGCCTATTTCCTGCATAAATTCACAGAATTATTAAAACATGTGCAGATTTCTTCCCTTGGTCTTAGCCTTGAGCGTCACCAGGAAGGTCGTTCCCTTGCCCAGTTCACTGTCAATGGCAATGCTGCCATGGTGAAGTTCCACAATTTCCTGAGCGATGGCAAGTCCCAGACCGTTGCCTCCCATTTCCCGGGAGCGGGCCTTGTCCACCCGATAGAAGCGGTCAAAGATTTTTTCCTGGTCTTCCTTTGCAATGCCAATCCCTGTATCCTGCACCGCCAGCGTCACCTTGCCCTTTTCCGCCGGGCGGAAATCCACGGTAACTTTGCCGCCGTCGGGGGTGTACTTAACGGCATTGTCCACCAGAATCAGCACCAGCTGACGGATTTTTTGCTCATCGGCGTGAATCACTGTCTTGGGCAGGTTGTCCGCAACAATATTGATATGCTTCTGCTCGGCCAGGGGCTGCATCATGCGGGCAGTCTGCGCTGCCACCGCCCCCAAATCAAATTTGGACGGTTTCAGCTTCAAGGCCTTGTTATCGCTGCGCGCCACCACCAACAGGTCGCTGACCAGCTTGGTCATTTTCTTGACTTCGTCATGGACATCTTCGACCACCTGCTTGAGGAAGGGCGATTTGATTTCCGGGTCATTCTGCAGGATTTCTGCAGAAGCCATAACTACAGCGAGCGGCGTGCGCAGCTCATGGGAGGCATCAGCGGCAAACTGGCGCTGCTTTTCATAGGCAGATTTCAGCGGCACCATGGCCTTGCCGGAGAGGATATGGCCCATCATGGTTGCAATAATAAGCGCGAGCAGCCCCAACCCTGCCATGATGGATGTGGCCTTTTCCATACCATTGTAGAGGGCCGTCACATCCTTGCCCACATAGACCATCTGCACCTTGCCGCTGCTGTCGGTGATTTTCTGGGTCGTCATCATGATTTCCGACTTATGGCCGTTTTCCTTGGGCTTGGTCACGACCACCACATCCCCTTCCGGGGCTTTCCATTGGGACATGACATCCAAAATAAAAGGCTCAATGCGGAAAGAAGCCCGCGAAAAGTTCAGGAGCCTGCCGTCCTCGTCAAAGACATAGAAAAACAAGCGGTCATTGGTGTTCTTATAGGCCAGCGTATCATCAATCACCAGTTCCGGATGCTGATTGAGATATTTCTGGGCTTCGGCCACATTATCCGCCGTATCCCAAAGTTCCCTGGCCTGCTCGGAGCGAATCGACCAGTCCATGGACTGATGCATGGCGAAAATCAAAATGGCCAGAAAGATAATCATGACCAGCGAATAGAGCATGGTCAGCCGCTTGCGGCTCTTGCCAAAAAGATTTTCCTTCACTGCCCGCCGACCTCCAGCTTATAGCCAATGCCCCGGACGGTCTTAATGGCAGTTTCTCCGTCTCCCAAATCGAGTTTTTTCCGCAAAATCTTGATATAGGAGTCGATATTGTTGGAGCTTACATCTGCCTCCATGCCCCAAATTCTGTCCAGCAGAATGTCGCGGGGCACCACAATGCCCAGATTCTGCACCAGCAAATCAAAAATCTGGAACTCACGCGGCGAAAGCTGAATGATTTCGTCTTTCTTCTTTAACACTTTCGTGGTACGGTTCAGTGTAAAGTCGCCTACTTCCACCTTGTCCTGCTGAATCTGCTGCGTGCTGCGGCGGCCCAAAGCCCGCAGGCGCGCCATGAGTTCAGCAAATTCAAAAGGCTTCACCAGATAATCGTCTGCTCCAGCATCCAGCCCCGACACTCTGTCTTCCACGGAATCTCTTGCCGTGAGCATGAGGATGGCCTTGGCATAGCCATCACTGCGCAGGCGCTTGCAGACGTCAATGCCATTTTCTCCCGGCATCATCCAATCAAGAATCAATATATCGTAATCGGTGTACATAGCGTACTCATAAACTTCACTGCCATTGGTCACCCAATCGGCTTTTATCTTATTCTGCTCCAGCATATACTGCACTAATTTGCCCAAGCGACGGTCGTCTTCTGCCAATAAAACCCGCATAACCGCACCTCCAAAAATTATTTTCATTTCTATTATAAGCATCTTTTCTTGAAAATCCAATGAAAAGCTGTCTTTTTCTGTATATATAAATATGATTTATCCATCATTAGAATTATCTATAAGATTTTTTATAAAAACCTCTTGCATTTTTTTTAGTACCTGCTATAATGTATTTCTGTTAGCAGGTACTAAGACGTACCATAAATTTCAGGAGGTGAAACAAACCATGCGTGATTGCGAAAAGATTCTTGACCAGAAGCTGGGCAGCCGTGAATTTGCTGAAGCTTTCGAAGCAACTTCCATGGAGTATGATTTTATCGACCGCATTGCTGCTGCTTGCGCAAAACTTTCCAAAGCTGAAAAAGGCGAAAACTAATTTCCTAACATATATCGAAGTACGGCAAAAGGGGCTGACATGTCAAAATTTGACATGTCAGCCCCTCTTTTTCTATCGACTTTTTAATAGCGCTTACGCTTCACCGAAGATGGATAGCCCAAAGCCTCACGGTATTTCATGACCGTGCGGCGGGAAATATCCATCTTTCTTGTTTTCAACAGTTCACAGAGCTTTTGGTCGCTCAAGGGCTTCTGCGGATTTTCTCCTTCGATAAGCTCCTTGATGACGGCCTTGGCCTGGCTGGCAATAAAATCCTCGCCGTCACCGCTCTTGGCCAGATTCGCTGTAAAGAACTTGCGCAGGGCGATAATGCCGCCTGGCAGTTCGGCATACTTATTGGCCACAGCGCGGCTGACTGTGGACTCATGGACACCGATGGCATCGGCCACCTCCTGCATGGTCAGCGGATGAAGTTTTTTCATGCCCTGTTCCAAAAAGTCCTGCTGCACCCGCACAATTTCTTCCACCACCTTTTTGATGGTGCTGCGGCGCTGTTCAATGCTGTTAATGAGCCAGGATGCAGCACTCAGCCGCTTGTTGATGTACTTTTGCGTGTCCTTGTCGTATTCCTCGGCATTTTTGTAGATAGAGGATATTTTGAGCTGCGGAATATAGGTGTCGTTGAGATTCACCTGATAGCCGTTCGCGGTCTTGGTCACCACCACATCGGGCGTGATGTAGCTGGCCGCCTCCCCGCCATAGGCGCTGCCGGGCTTGGGGTCGAGCTTGCGAACGATATCCACCGCCACCTGCACATCCGCAGGCTTGCAGTTTTCTGCCGCAGCAATCTCCTTAATGCGGGCATCAGCTACCTCCGGCAAATGCTTGTCGATAACGGCAGCCACCAGCCCCTCATAAATGCCCAAGGCCTTAGCCTGAATCCGCAAGCACTCCGCTAAATCACGAGCACCAACGCCCAACGGTTCAAAGGTCTGAATAACCGCAAGTACCGCCTCAGCCTTTTCCTCCGTCACCTGCATGGTGGCGGCAATTTCCTTTAAGGGCAGGGTCAAATAGCCCCAATCGTCAATTGAGCCGATGATGAAGGTCGCAACGGCCAAATCTTCTTCCGCCTGAAAGGCAAATTCAGCCTGCTCCAACAGTTCCCGCTCCAAGGTCGTACTGACCGGCGTAGCCGATTCAAAAACGTGTTCGCGGGAACTGGCGTCACTAAAGCCGCCATTGGAGGTATTGCCATCTCCTTCAAGATACTCGGCTAAAGCCGAAATATTCTCCGCCCGCAGATTCTCCATCTGCCGTGTATCGGCGCCATCGCCATATTCCATCTCCAGAGCGGGATTTTCCAAGTATTCCTTTTCTATCTCAGCCTTCAAATCCTGCGCCGACAGCTGCAGAATCTGAATAGCCTGCTGCAGCTTCATAGTCATCGCCAGATGCTGCGACAGGTTCATATTTAATGATTGTTCCTGATGCATGGGAAAAACGCTCCTTCAATGAATAGGCGCACCTATGGTCTTACTTCTGGGACATGGCTGCGGCAATCGCTGCGCCCAGACCGCTGCCGCCGTTTTCCAGTACCGTATCAATAACTGCGGCTTCCTCACCGAGAAGTTCGGACAGCGCGCGCATAATGTTTTCTTTCGCCAGCGGCATCTTTTCGTAAACCGAGCCGTCGATGGCAATGTGCTGTTTCTGTGCCTTGCCGCTGCCAGCCTGCTGCCAAATGATGCCTACAAAGGATGCCGTCACGAGACGGGCAGAACGGATAACGAGCGTGCTGGCCAGTTTCTGCACCTTTTCCACATCTTCAGCCGCAATATCATGGCCCGTCTTAGCCTTGATGATTTCGGCAACCTTATCGGCTTCATTGATGATATTGCTCATATCAATGCTGGTAAAGCCGTAGTTCTTGCCCTTTTCTTCCAACAGTTCAGCCATAGCCATGCCAAAGAGCTCGCCCATATAACGGCCGGAAACCATTTTTTCGAGACGCTGTTCGCCCGGCTTTTCGGATGCTTCATCATATTCGATATCCAGACGGCTCGGCACGAGCTTCATGAAGCCGCCGGATTCCAGATTGAGAATCATCGGCGCATCGCCGCTTTCGGCATATGGTTCGAGGTAGCAGGTGTTGTGGCCCGTAGCATAGATGGAACCGATGTAGATATCCGGCTGTTTGTAGGCTGCAGCCAGGAGAACGGCTACCGTATCGTTGATGACAGCCGTCGGTTCAACATTATCAATGCCCTGACGGTGCAGAGCTTCTTTCAGCAGGTCATTGACCACCTTGCCTTCAACACCCGGCGTAGCAAATTCCTTCGTCCAGATGATGAGTTTGGCATTGTAAAGATTCGTCTGTTCCGAGGGGAAAGAGAATGTGTGACCCAAGAGGTACTTTTTCTCATGGTCGCCGTCAATGGCTTCATCTACGAGTTCAGCGATGAAGTCAAACATTTCCTCAGCCGTGGAATCTGCGCCGATGAAATCGTATACACCTTCCACCTTCAGCGGCTTAGCCACCTTTTTGAGCACTTCGAACTTGCCTTCACCCATGAGCTTAATCCGCAAAACACGCAGGTTCGTGCCGCCAAAGTCTAGTGCCAGATATTCGCCGGTCTCCTTGCCGGAAGGCAGGCCCAGATAGGACTTGAGCATACGCAGAGAAGATTCGTCCGGATTCTTGAGCCCTAAACGCAAATCATAACGGAAGTCAGCGGCAATTTCCCTGAGCTGCTCGCTGTTCACCGTGAATTCATCAATAAGCTGTGCAAAATGTTCCTGATTAAAAGCCATTTTCTATTCCCCTTTAACATTTTTCTAATAGAAATACATTTCTTATTATAGCGTTTTCCCGCATTTTTTCCTAGTACTTATTCTGAAACTGTTTTCCTATTGCAAAACACCGGCCCCATTGAAATCTGGCACATATTCCTCCGAAGCACTGCGGCGCTCCTGCACATAGACATTTTCCATGCCCAAATCCAGCACATAATTCACCACGGACTCATACTCAAAGGTCGTCAGACGGCGATTGATTTTCTTATGCTCAGCGGCTTTATACATTGGGGTGTACTGATTCATCAGACTCACCTGAATCGTCCGGCCAAAGTTTTCCCAGAGCCATTTCATAAGGTCCATGCTCTCATGGCGGTGTCCCGGCAGAACCATATGACGCACCAGCACGCCCCTCGTCATTTGCCCATTATCTGCAAACTGCACTGGCCCCGTTATTTCCACCATCTTTTTGATAGCCGCACTGGCATGGGAAAAATAATCTGCCGCCGCAGAATACTCCCCGCCGCTCTCTGCACTCATGTATTTCAAATCCGGCAGAAAAATATCCACATAGTCCCGCAGGGCCTCAATCGTTTCAACCGTTTCATAACCGCTGGAATTATATACGACAGGCAGGTGAAAGCCCTGCCCCTTAGCCCTATCCAGCGCCGCAATAATCTGCGGCACATAGTGCGTAGGCGTTACGAGGTCGAGCGTAGCCGCCCCCCGCGCCTGCTGTTCGAGAAAAATCTCTGCAAGCCGCTCCACAGAAACTTCCTGCCCTTTGCCGCCATGACTGATTTCATGGTTCTGGCAATATACACAGCGCAGATTGCAGTAGGAGAAAAAAACTGTCCCTGCGCCTCGCTCTCCTACAAGACAGGGTTCTTCCCACTGATGCAGGGAAACCAACGCAATGCGCACGTTCTCCCCCGCACCGCAAAAGCCCGCCCGCTGGGTGCGGTTGACACCACAGCGGCGCGGGCAGAGATTACAATTCGTAATATCTAACATTTGCGTTATCTTCCTTTAAGTCTATTCTCATTTGAAAATTTTGTTTAACCGTTTACCATTTTTCTATACCAAGCTTGTAATAAAGCTTCGTAAGCATATATACGCTCTGCCAACTCTTTTGCCATATCCTCATCATAAGTATGAGCCGTCAGATTGCGGTCGTCTACCATTTTTAATGCCTGCTCTGTTTCCTCATCGCTAAAAATACCAACATCACGAAGGCTGCGAATCACCTTCTTCGGCGAGGCCGCATCCAAACCTTCACGGTCATACAGATAATCCTTGCCGCATTTCCACATGATTTCAAAACAAAATTCAAACCGCTGAATCAATCCGTCACGCTCGATTTCGCTTAGATTATCCTTGCTTACCGCTTCATGCAGACGTGCCAAAGCTCGAGCCGCCCCTTGAAAACGCTTGCTGTCCATCAGTTCCATCGAATACCATCCTTTCTGATTTCCTCGCGCAATGATTCTGCGGCTCTGCTCATATCTACAATATCCACACGATAAGGAATGGTCGATTCTTCTAGTTGCTCCCGCAGGTCAGCGATTTTCCGCTCATTAGGCACACCCAAAAATTCTACCGCCACATCCACATCTGAACCATGCCGTGCAGTACCTCGTGCCCAGGAGCCAAAAAGGTATATATTTGCTTTTTCATCAGCCAGCACAGACAGAACCAGCTGGCGTATACGGTATATATAAATGTTCATAGATATTCTCCACGCAAAGAACTCTCCTTAACTTTATTCTAGCATAAGGAGAGTTCTTTGGCTATTTTTTTCTTATCCACTCAAAAGCTACAGTGGTAAAGCTACCCATTAACTATTAAATCGATTTTCTAAAATGCTGCAACGAATGTCTTAAAAGGAAACTAATCTATTCCCAAAATAACTTATTCAATCCTACGATAGATGGCAAATATCGAAGTTTTTCATTATTTACTAAAAAGCAAACATGATGTTAATATTTTAGAAATCATTTCTACATTACAAACAGAGTTTTATAATCATCTAGCTGACAATTTATTCTCTATTATTCAAGCAAATAATTCTATCATAATTTACATCCACGTTCTTTTAGAATAAACTCTGCCAGTTTCATTTCTCCATAATCCCCCAATTTACAAATACTTCTTAATTCATAGTCTTCATATTTTGAAAATTTACTATAAAGAGGATCTTTTCTATAGTTTTGCGCAAGTGACGCCTCTCCAATAGTCTTTGCCACCTTTCCTAATTGTGCAAAAAATCCCATGAGTACCCTCTCCTTTTTAATATAATAAATTATTTACATAACTATTCAACAATCAATTTCCCATTATCTATCAACCAACGTTCTTGGAATTGTCGTCTGGCCGCATAGCCCACATCTCTTATAAAGCTACCATTCATAGCAGCACCTACTCCTGCTCCAAAGATAGGTATAACTTGCATAGCTTTTCTCTTAGAAAAATTTATTCCCAACTGTTTACAAACATCTCTAATCATTTTTATTATCACTTCATTGCTAACCGTTTTTTTTGCCATATCTTTTGCTGCTTTTCTTTCAATCATCCATAGTGCGCTTTTTCGTAATGTTGCTTCGAGCATTTTTAATTGTAGTAGAATTTGATTTTTTTCCTTCATACTGTTTGCACCAGCTAATGACATCACAGATAAAACAAACTCTTTATCCTCTGTAGTTTCAGCCTTGTATCCGTAGCATAGACCTATTTTATGTATAGTTCTTAGTGCTAAAGTCAATATAGCTGGTATATCTGCTGCTATTCCTGCCGCCCCCCACATTCCAGTAGCACCACCTTCCGCAACAGCTAATGCTATTGCCCAATTATGCACTTCATTTGCCATTTCATCAGATAATTCAAGACTTTTATTTCGTAATTCTTCTATTTTTGATATATTTCCGTCTCTGATAATATCATCTTCATCTGCCAAAAATTCTGCCGTTGCATTTGCTCCATTAAGCACAGCCTGTATTACCTGTTCCGGTATCAACAATCCAGTTATAACTTCCAGTGGTTTGCCTATTAGACTTAGCCCTTCTGATACCACACTTGGCTTTTCATTCTGATAATCTCTTATTTCCAACAACTGTTTTTTCTCATACGTGGTCATTTTTTCCATTTCCATTTTTATCATCCTCATATCTTATTATATAAATGATTCATCCACTACATCAATATACATCCCTTTAGTGAAAAAAGAAACACTATCAATAAAACAAACAAGCAGCTTTTCATACTAAACACCTCCACCGCTATTACGAAAACACATATTATGCCATACCAAGGTGTGTTTTTAGCTTACTCAAACTTTTTATTTCCTCTATCAATTATCCAATCTACGATTCACAGTCCAAGTATGCGGCTTATTCCCCTGCTTACGTGGACACTTTCCCAGTAAAGGTTTCCCCAATGAAACAAAGCGTATTTCCTTCTTCCCACAATGACTGCACATATACTCGATACGTTTCGTTGCCATACTTATTCCTCCTTCTTCTTATCCGTCAACTTATAAATTCCTACTGCTCCAATCAGCGCGGCCAATGCAATTCCGGCGTATTTAAGTGGAGTGTTGTTATCTTCCTGCTCTTTTTTAGATTTCTTTTCTTCTTTTTCATCTTCTATGGGCAAATAGACCGTATCTTTGGCACGTATACCTTCTTCATCCATAACCTGCTGCGCTACTTTCATCTCTGCTTCCATGTCAAGCAATTCACTTTCCATAACCTTGCCCAACTGGCTTTCATAAGCGGCCAGAAAACCACGGAATGTATTTTTCATGTCCTGCAATAAGCTCTGCTGCAATTCCGCCCGCAGGCCTGCTTCCCGCATAGACAGATATTGTCTCACGAGTGAAGCCGTCCTGTCTTGATAATAGTTCACAAAACGAGAAGCCACGGGGATACGTTCTGGATGTTTTTCCAAATACCCCAATAACCTCTCCGCTATTTGTTGCATAGATTGCAACAAATAATGCAGTTCCTTATCCTGAATTGCTTGCAAAGACATTTGTAAGAATCTGTAGTCTGCGTCAGCTTTCTCACAAACGTCATTATATTCTGTCTTTTTATCAGATACTATTGTAATCTTTTTCTTTTCCTGGTCTTTTTCTTCACCTGACAACAAAGCATAGGCAATAGCGCCCAATGCAATCGCACCTACAACTTCTTGAAGTGAGAACACGCTCAACACTTTACAAATTGCCAATAACAACAGTAGTACACCTATAATAACCAGTTTGACAACGAGGAGCATCGGACTCCCTCCTATCCTTGGTACACCGTTCCTATCCATTTCTTCTTTTCTCTTATTATAGGTGTATTAAGTGTTACAGTCAAGTTCTGTATTATTAAATAAACGCCTTTGTTATTATTTTTCTGTCACTTATAATGGAAATGATGAATTTCTGAAACGAAAGAGTGGACTTCCCCATGAATATCACCGCTTACCGCCTACGTGCTCTCCGCGAAGCAAAAGGACTATCACAGCGAGAGGTTGCCGAGCGTATTGGCATGACACGAGCTGCATATAACAAATACGAGCGTGGCACCAGCCGCCCAGTGCGAAAACTTGACGAACTGACCGCACTGTTTGGCGTAACTACTGACTATCTCCTTGGCAAAGATGCAACTTCTTTTGAAAATCAATTAACTGACCTTGCCGCTCACGATTACGACCAAATACAGAAATACTTAGGCTTAAGTCAAGAAAATAAACTTTTGGCCGATATTATGCTTGATGCACTCCATGACCGAGAACAAAAATCAAGCACCGAAAATCCCACAATCTAAAAAGCAGGACAGGTGCCCTCAAGGCAGCCGTCCTGCTTTTTCTTATGGTTTGAACTCCTCTATACTTTTTCTGATGAACGCCACCATGGAATTCATCATAAATTCCACAAACACCGTGCTGTCCTCACTATCCTGACTCATAGCCAACGCCTCAATGTACTTAGCCTTGTTTTCCTTCTTCAAAATGCTAGGAAGCAGCCCCTTCTCCATCTGTATCATATTCATGAGCAGACGGCTGGTACGCCCATTGCCGTCCCCCCACGGATGAATGGACACAAGGCGATAATGCGCTTCAAAGGACAAAGCATAAATTGCAGCGGCATCTATAAATGGCTTTTGCCGTTCAGCATTCAACCATTTACAAAAGGCCTCCAAGCGTTGAGGCACTTTCTGATAGTTAAGATAAGACTTACCGCCTCTGCCTGCACTGACATTAACCAGACGCAAATCCCCTGCCGAAGAATCAAAACTGCCTAACGCCGTTGTGTAACTGCTGCCGGTATTGCGCATAACCAATGCAGACAACTGTTTTAGGAAATCCACGGTTATGGGAATGTTCTTATCCAGCAGGCCATTCACATAGTCATAAGCCCTTTTCAAATCCAGATTCATCATCTGTTCCGTGACATTATGACCGCCAGGAACTATCCCCTCGTCAAACATAAGGGTATTTTCTATCTCTGTTACGGTTGAGCCCTCGATAGCTGTAGAATGGGTAATTATCGAATACAGATAAAGCTTTTGAAAATCAAATTGCTCCGCTATTCCCAAGCGATTAAATTCTTGTAAAACATTATTCAGTTCATTGTAAATTGTATTCATCCTGGATACTCCTCAACCTTCACTGCGCCTCGCTATTCTTCCTCATCCAGCCGCAAGTTATTCAGCCGTGCCCGGATTTTCTGCCAATCCGGCATATACTTTGCCACATAGCCATAGAATCTGACATTATGATGTTTCTCTAGCAGATGGGTCAGCTCGTGAAGAATCACATACTCCAAACATATCGTTGGCTTTTGCGCGAGCTGCACGTTGAGCCATATTCTTTTAGCCACGATATTGCAGGTGCCCCAGCGGGTCTTCATATACTTGGTACGCCATTCATTTGACTTCAGCCCCGTAATTGCCTCCCATTTGGGCAGCAGCACTTCGGCTTTCTTAATCAGCTCCGCCCGATAGACCTCCCGCATAAACTTCTCCCGCCAGTCCACATTGGACTTTTTCGGCAGGTACAGCAGAATTTTATCGCCCATGATTTGATAGGCGGGCTTTTGTGACTCGATAACCACAAGGCGATAAGGAGCTCCCCATAGATAAAACGTTTCGCCTGACACATACTGCCGCTTGGCTGCGCGAGGCTGCTGCTGAAATTTCTTAATCTGCCTGCGTACCCACGGAAGATTGGTACGGGCAAAGAGTTCAATGGCTTTATTCGGCACACGCAAGGGCGCAGAAATAACCACCCTGCCACAGGGTGGTTTGACATAGAGGTGCATATTCTTGATTTTCTTCTTTTGTACTTCAATGGCAATTTCTGCCACCTGCATCTGCATCAATAAAACCTCATTCTGCAGCGGCTAACCGCTGTCCTAATTCCTCGCGCAAATCCTGCAAAGCTGCCAGATAAGTCGAAAAGACCATTTCTATCACCGTTAATGCACGTTCTTCATCATATACATGAATGGCCACATTGCGTTTTTTCAACATATCCAGCCAGACCTTTTCATCTTTAAGCCAGCCCAGTTTATATGCTGCCTTAAAAATCTCTCGCGGAGAACCCGTGGCCGCTTCAGCCACGCCATATAATTCCAGCGTTTCCTTCAGAGACTTCCAAGCCAGCTCAAAGGTCAGATTGAACTGGCCGATTATTCCCATACGATAAATCTCGTTTTTAGCCGCCAGTTCCCTGTCTGCCTGTTCCAGCACACTTAAACAACTGGCAAAGGATTCATATTTTTTCATTTCGACTACTCCCAAACCATATAAGTCTATGCCATCACGATCAATTTCACTTTGCAGGGATGCTGAGATGGATTCATCCATATCGACTACATCAAAAGACAACAGGGTATTCGTCTGTTCTTCCACAGATAAAGAAAAGCCCATAACATCGCCCCCCGCCACAGCTAAATCTATATCGCTATGTGTATGATTAGTGCCGCGCGCCCGGGAACCAAACAATAGCAATTTCTCTATTTTATGTGCTTTTGCAATCGCAATAATCTCTATTATTATTTCCCTGTCAAGATTATAACTCATCCTGTTCCCCTTATCTTCCCTTTTCATCCAAAATCTTTTGGTCGAGTATCGGCCCGTATTTTGGCCGCCACCACGATATAGCTCGGATGGCGTTGATATAATCCTGCATGGCCTGGTCGTCGATAACGGGTGTTTCGTCGCCCGTAATGGCTTCCGGCACCAATGGCACAGTATCGGCCTTGCCAATGGCTGTCCGCGTAATCCAGAAGCCGTAGTTTACGCCTTTTGTGCTTGTCGTTGTCAGACTCTGCCCCAATGCCATATAGTTTGTGCCTTTAGGCGCAGTGAGTTCCATCAGCGTGGGGAATATATCAATTTGACTGCCCGCACTGTCGGCCAGCAACGTGCCCTTATGGATATTTTTCCCCGTCACGATAAAAGGAATGCCATAGCGGGCATACATATCCGGCTGTTTTTCGATATTGTAGCGGTCGCCGTGGTCGCCGACAATAACAAACAGGCTGTCGGGATATTTTGCCTTGACCTCCCGCACGAATTTCACCAGTTCCCGCTGGGCATACCAGTAATGACCGAGTTCCCGCAGGAGTTCTTCATCCTGCTGATAAGCCGTAGGCAGTGCCGCCCGCACCTTTTCCTTGTCAAAGCCCTTGGCCTCCACATCCACATCATAGGGTGAATGATTCGACGCATTGAGGATAATATTGAAGCTCGGCGCATCCGTCAGACGCTCCATGATGTTGTCATAAAGGCATTCATCCTCACAGCCCCAAACGCTGCCCGGCACATCACCGAAATCGCCGCGACTGTAGAAATGCTGAAAGCCCTGCGCCTGTGTAAAGGCACCAATGCGCTCCCAGGTAGCCGGCCCGGCATAGAAAAAGTTTGTTTCATAGCCGAGTTTTGCCATCTGCGGTGCACTGGCTGTGGGATATGGTGCCGCAAAAGACTCCGGCATAGTGGTCAGATAGAGGTTTGCATCGGCTACACCTGCCACCGAGCCGGTCACGGCCGATACGGTGCTGGCGCCATTTGGCAGGAATGTCGGACAGTAATCCGTATTCTCTGCCGCCACCAGCCCGCGCAAATCTTCAGCAATCGGAATATCTTTATACTTATCCAACAGCGGCCAGTTGGCCAGACTTTCGGAGAGAATCACAAAGACATGGCGCGGCGGCTGTTCCGTTCCCTGTACCACATTTCTTTGCAAGTAAACATCGAGATTATTCGTATCCGCTGGCTTGCCGCTTAAATTGGCGGCCAGCTGCTGAATATCCTCCATGGTAAAATCCAGCCCATTGCAGGCCAGCATACGGCTGTTGAGATTATAGGCACGGTAGATGGCCTGTGGATTGTCAAGGATTGCTTCATTTAAGAACTCATCCTTGGTTACGCCCGCATTTTCCCAATCCACAGCCGTCTGCCAGCCCAGACTACCGCCGAAGATGCCCAGCAGCACCGCTACATACACGAGCGCAAGGAAGGCGGCACGAATGACCAGCTTTCCCCATAACGGCCAATGGGCAATCGGCAGTAAGGGCATTTGCCAGATAAGGAGCCTGCGCAGAAGATACCAAAGAACAAAGGCCAAAAGCATTGCCCCCGCAAAGCGGGCCGGCAGTGCATACTGGTCAACCATGGTCCAGAAGAGTGCGCCCCAGTCCTCATTCATCCCCGTAAAGAGCATCTGATTGAAATTCATACGGTAGATGCGGTAATAGGGAAAGCTGGCCATATAAAGGATGGATAACGCCATAAGCAAGAGGCCGTTTATCCCCAGCCATAGATATTTCTCGATTTTGGGCAGGAGATAATGTGCCGTAAAGGCAGGTACAAAGCTAATGAGCGTCAACGCCCCTGCCGTCTGCATACTCAGACGACTGCCCCGCCAGAGAGCCAAGGCAATATCTG
Organism: Selenomonas sp. FC4001; assembly: GCF_000701565.1. Classification (NCBI taxonomy): domain Bacteria; kingdom Bacillati; phylum Bacillota; class Negativicutes; order Selenomonadales; family Selenomonadaceae; genus Selenomonas; species Selenomonas sp. FC4001. The sequence goes on from NZ_KL370793.1 coordinate 623,551, forward strand.
CACTATTTGTCTGCGGCCCCCAATAGTCATTAAGCCACAGAATAAAAAAGAGCCGGAAAAGGGAAAGGACTGCCAGGTAAAAAGCATATACCTTCAGTCCTTCTACAATAACCCTATGAAAATTTTCCCAACTCAAACGTGTAGGGAAATTTATACTCATGGCAGAATGATTTCCACGCCGTAAGAATCAGCGGCCTCCTGAATATCCTGTGCCGGCAGGGTATCGGTAATCAGACCCGAGAGCGTATCGAGGGTCGTATAGTTGTAGTTGCCGTCCGTGCTGAGCTTGCGGGCTTCGGCTACTACATAGGCTTTCTTGCTGTGGCGGATAATGGCGGCCTTGTTGATGCCATCATCAATATCGTAAGTGGAAACACTGTTTTCCTTGACGTCAACGCCTACGGCACCGACAAAAGCGATATCCGGTTTCAGACGGGAGATGAAGTCCAGCGTCATGCCACCCCAGAAACCATCGCGGCTCTTGTTGATTTTACCGCCGGCAAAGACCACGCGGATTTTCGGATTGCGAGCCAGTACCACGAGAATGTCAATCATGTTGGTCACAACCGTGATATCCTGGTCCATCTTGACCAAGAGTTCTGCAATAGCCAGATTACTCGTGGAGATATCGAGGAACACCATATCACGCTCATGGATGAGCTTTACAGCGGCCTGTGCAATGCGCTGCTTCGCTTCCACATCGGTGTTGCGGTGCTTGCTGACTTCGAGCATATGGCTGTTCTCGCGAATGCGGACAGCGCCACCGTAAGTACGTTTGAGCTTGCCTTTTTTCTCCAGCGCACCCAAATCCTTACGGATACAATCTTCGGTTACCTTAAACTTTTCACTGAGGTCGCGGACACGTACCTTGCCATCACGGGCAAGCATGTTCAGGATAATTTCCTGACGTTCTTCCAAAAACATCTGCAATTCACTCCCATTAATTTTTTCCTTACAATACGCTTGGGGAAGAGGTAAGGTATTGTTTGTTATTATTGTTGTACAATTAGTTTACTAGATTTGCGACAAATTATCAAGCCCAAATTACGACAAATTATGCCGGCTTTCCTTAATATAGCTCCGAGCCCTGTCCATCAGCCTTAAACTGCGGTTCAGCAGCATATCGTAAACCGGTTCGCTGCCTGCCCACTCGGCGACCAGAAAGGCCGTCATGGACACCAGCATCAATGACAGCAGATGCTGATAGGAACCGGTCATTTCCATAATCAGAATGGCTCCTGTAACGGGTGATTTGACCACGGCAGAAAAATAAGCCGCCATGCCAAAGACAATGCAGGTCACAGCCCACTGGGCATCCATCAGCTGAGCCGCAATGGCCAGTTTCGCAAAGATGGCCCCGCCCAAAGCTCCGAGCACGAGCATGGGCAGGAATATGCCGCCCGGCACGCCGGAGCCAAAACAAAGCATGGTGAAGAAAAATTTTCCCGTCAGAAGGAGCAGCAAAAAGCCAATCGCATATTCATGTTTTACGAGCGCATCCACCAAGGGACTGCCGCCCCCTAAAATCTGCGGCAGGAAAAAACCGATTACGCCAGCGGCCAACAGCGGGAGCAATGGCTTTTGCCAGGCTTTCAGCGGCGACTTGGCATAGCTGTCCAGCGAAATGGTGAGCATGCGGTTAAATCCCAGCCCCAATACGCCCACAAAGACGCCCAGCAAAATCAGCATCACATAGACATTGCCCGCCATCACCACGGGAATCTCACCCATATGGAACACCGGCTCCATGCCAAAAAAGAACTGTGTTACGGTTGTTGCGGTCACCGTTGCCGCAATCGAGCCCATCAGCACATACGGCGAAAAATTCTTCGTCAGCTCCTCCAGACAAAAAATCGCCCCTGCCAGCGGTGCATTAAAGGCCGCTGCCAGACCTGCTCCGGCCCCGGCCGTAAGCAGGTAGTGATTTTCCTCATAGCTGCGGTGGGTAAGCCGTCCTACGCCCTGGCCCAAGCAGGCCCCGAGTTGGACGCTGGGGCCTTCCCTGCCCAGCGACAGGCCCGCACCAATGCCCAGCACCGCTCCGGTAAATTTGAGCAGCAGCACCCGCGCCCAGTGCATGTCCATTTTCCCCATGAGCACGCCCTTGATTTGCGGAATGCCGGAGCCGGAAATCATGCCGTCCATCCGCAGCAGCCAATGGAGAATACAACCAATGGTCATAAGCACAATGAACCAGCCGGGAATATAGGTAGGATTTTCCTGCAGGAACTGATAGAGCCGGGGCAGGTTCGCCTCGGAGATTTCCAGCAGATAGCGGAACAGGGCGATGGTCAGCCCGGTTAATACGCCAATCACATTGCCTTCGATAAAGAGCCGCAGTTTCAGTCGCTTAGGGTCGGTAAGGGCTTGCAAAATATCTTCGAATCGTTTTTGCATAAACCTCTCCTATAAATGAAAAAGCCTTCCCCGAAGAGAAGGCTTGCATTTTGCTTATTCAGCAGTAAACGGCAGCAATGCGATATTGCGAGCACGTTTAATGGCAACAGTCACCTGGCGCTGATGCTTAGCGCAGTTGCCGGAGATACGGCGGGGCAGGATCTTGCCGCGCTCCGTAATGAAGCGACGGAGTTTTGCCACGTCTTTATAGTCGATATGTTCGACCTTGTCTACGCAGAACGAGCAGACCTTTCTACGAGGTCTTCTGCTTCTGTCACGTCTCATCAAAGTAATTCCCTCCTAACTTAAAACGGAATTTCTTCGTCAGGGATGGACGGGCCGAAACCATCAACAGGCGCAGATTGCGGTGCTGCCGGTGCCGGTGCACCGAAACCGCCAGCCTGAGGAGCAGAACCCTTGGAGTCCAAGAATTCTACTTCGTTTGCTACGATTTCCGTCACATAACGCTTCGAGCCATCTTGTGCATCATAGCTTCTAACCTGAATGCGGCCTTCCACAGAAATCCGGCGGCCCTTCACCAAGTTGTTGCCGCAAACTTCAGCCAGCTTGCTCCAAACAACAATGGGAATAAAATCCGCCGTCGGCTGACCATCGTTAGCATCCTTACGTGCAAAGCGGCGATCCACTGCCAGCGTAAAGGTGCAGACTGCTGTGCCGGACTGTGTATAACGCACTTCCGGGTCACGGGTCAGGCGGCCAATCAGTATTGCCTTGTTCATGGTACATCCTCCCTGACGCCAAATTAGCGTACTTCTAAATTACTCTTCGTCGTTTTTCACGATCATGTGCTTGAGGATGCTGTCGTTGATCTTCATTACGCGGTCGCATTCTGCAACGCAGGACGGTTCGCAGGTAACGTAGAGCAGTTCATAGAAACCCTCAGCGCAGTCTTTGATCTCATAAGCAAGACGCTTCTTGCCCCAACGATCTTCTTTATCGATAGTACCGCCGTTTTCGGTGATGAGCTTAGTGAACTTGCTGATAACAGCGTTCGTAGCTTCTTCTTCCATCGGTTTCACGATAAAAATGACTTCGTACTTTCTCACGAAATCACCTCCCTCTCTGGTCTTTGGCTCCTGCTCACACAGGAGCAGAGGTTGAAATGTTATTTCAACTCAAAACTTATTTGTCTCACGACTAGAAGATTATACCATTATTAGCAAACCATTGCAAGAAAAATTTTCCACGATTTCTCCCCTTGTCATTGCATGGTTCCTGCATAAAACTTGGCCAGTTTCTGCATCTTATGGATGACCTCGACGCGCCCTTCGTTGCTGTTGCTTAGCGCCACCAGAATAAAATCTTCCTGCGGCCCATAGAAAATGCCGCCATCGGCATAGACGCCATTGACCTCGCCGGTCTTATGGGCGATATCATAGCCGGATACCACCGCGGGGAAACATTCCTTATCCCGCTGCTGTTCCAGGATATCGAGCATAAAGGCATCTTCTTTTTCGCCAACGAGCTGATGGTAGTAGAGATTCGTCAACAAATGACCGATATCCCGTACCGAGGAAAGATTCTTGTTGCTGGCCTTTTTATTGACCATGAGTTTGTGCACCAGCAGGGTATCCTTATAGCCATACTGCTGCAGGTACTGATTGATATTTGCCATGCCCAGTTTATCAATCAGCATATTGGTGGCGGTGTTATCACTTTCCACCACCATCAGCTGAATCAACTGGGCAATGGTGCGCTTTTCACCGGCATTGTACCAGGTGGTAACCCCGGCGCCGCCCACCACATCCTGCTTGCGGATGGTAAGCTGTTCCTCCAGCGACAATCTGCCATCATGAACATCCTGCATGGTCTTGGCCATCACAAAGAGTTTAATCATGCTGGCCGGAAACATCCGGCGCTGATTGTAGATAAAGGGTTCCACTTCCCGGCCCGGACGCAGGAAATACACGGCAAGCTGCTTATTGTTAGCACCTATAACCTGAGCTGTATAGGCAAAGAGCTTGTCTTCGTCCACTGCCCTGTCTGCCCTAACCAAGGGCATATTTTCTTTTCCCGTCATTTCGGCCGCCAGAGCAGCAGCCTCCCGGCCGTCATGGTGCTGCCAGAGGAAGGCCGTTGCCATGCCCCCGGCCTCCAAAATCACTACCAGGCAAAAAAATGTAACGATTCGCTTGATTTTCGTAGAACGGCTAATCTTCATTTTCATGAGCAAGTCCTTGAATGATAGAATTTACCAGGGCTGCGGCGTAATGGGCGTCACCACGCCAAAACGGTAGCCCTTGGCCTTGAGATTGTCGATAATTCCCGGCAGCGCTCGCACCGTTTCTTCCTTGCCTCCGTTGCAGTGCATGAGCACCAGCGCCATATTGTCCTTGAGATGACCAGCCGCCCGCCGGTCGATATAATCAATCTGCTGCTCTGCCGAAGGATGTTCCGGCGTGGCATCTTCCGTGAGCACATTCCAGTCGTGTTCCACATAGCCCAGGAGATTCAGATGCTTATAATAATCATCCGCAAACATGCCGACCGTGCCGCCCGGCGCACGGATGATAAAAGGCCGCATGCCAATGACCTTAAAGACGGCCTCGTCGGTCTGCTCCATCTCCTCCACAAAACTTTCCTTATTGGCATAGAGGCGCTCATAATCGTGGTCGTAACTGTGATTGCCAATGGCATGTCCCTCGGTAAAAATCCGCTTTAACACCGCAGGGTTCTTTTCCACCATGCCGCCCAGCACATAGAACGTCGCATGAACCCCCTTAGCCTTGAGTACATCTAAAATGGCCGGGGTATTCACATCATCCGGGCCATCATCAAAGGTCAAGTAGGCCACCTTCTCTGCCGTATAGTGCGGCAGTGCCGGCAGCATGGTGGGCAGTCCCTTGGCCAGCCGCTGTTTCAAGGTATAACGGTCATAAACCGGCCGGTCCACACCGATATTGTCATAAGTAAGATTACTGTAATCACCCTTCGCCAGCGTATAGGCCGCCGATTCCACGCCCGGCTCAGCTTCCACTTCCTGCGGCTGTTCCGTAGCCCGCACCTTCGCGTGCCAGGCTGCTCCCGCCACGCCGCCTAATATAACCAAAACCGCCAAGACACCGATAACCTTGGCAAACTTATCACGTTTCACCGTAATCGCGCCCCCACTATTCTTCCTAAATTCTCAGCTTCTTCATTATACTACATCTTTATGACAAAATAAATTCAGCAAAGGCCAAATTCCCATATTTGAAGCCTTTTTCCGTCAAGCGGCAGCCTGCCTGGTCAACCAGCAATAACCCCTGGCCGCGCAAATCTGCCATGACCTGACCATAGACTTCATCGAGTTCCCGCTGGAATTTATCCCGAAACGCCTTACAGGAAATTCCCTCTGCTGTACGCAGCGCCAGAAAGGCAAATTCTTCCATGGCATGCTCTAAACTCGGTTCTTCCTCCAATTCCCAGATTTCCTGTCCTTTTTTTATCCCGGCAGTATACGCCTCAATATCCGTCACGGCAGCATAGCGTTTCCCCTCCAAATAGGAGTGGGCCGCTGCCCCCAATCCCAGATAGGGCACATCATGCCAATAACTCCGATTATGACGGCTCTCGAAGCCAGCCTTGGCAAAGTTGGACACCTCGTAGCGCTGATAGCCCAGCTGTGGCAGACGATTGGTCATATAGTCATACATAGCCTCTGCCTCGTCCTCTGCCGGCAGATTCAGTTTGCCCATTTCCTCCATGCGGGCAAAGGCCGTCCCCTCCTCCACCTGCAAGCCGTAGATGGAAATATGCTGAATCCCTAGCGCATCTGCCTGCGCCACACTCGCCTGCAAATCCGTTAGATTCTGTCCCGGCAGGCCGTACATCAAATCCACGCTGATATTTACAAAGCCTGCCTGCTGTGCTAGCTTCACAGCCTCACAGGCCTCGGCACCACTATGAATCCTGCCGATTTTTTTGAGCAGTTCGTCCTCAAAACTCTGCACGCCAAAACTCAAACGGTTGACACCGCCAGCCCGCAGAATCTTAAAATAATCTTCATCCACCGTGCCGGGATTGCATTCCACGGTAAATTCGCCAATCTCAGCCCCAAAAATTTCCGTCACTGCCGCCAGAACTTTTTCCATAAGCGCTTGCGGCAGAGCCGTAGGCGTACCGCCTCCGATATAGATGGTGGCAGGTATTCCCCATTTTTGCCGATAAGAAAGGCCCTGTATCTTCACTTGCTGACACAGGGCCTCCACATAAGCCTCCATGCGATTTTCCTTCCCGGCAAAGGAGGGAAAATCACAGTAGAAGCACTTTTGCCGGCAAAAGGGAATATGAATATAAACTCCCCATTGCATAATCTTACTTCCTTATTTTAGTCAATCTTCAAAATCGCCATGAAGGCTTCCTGCGGCACTTCCACCGAACCAACGGCTTTCATGCGCTTCTTGCCTTCCTTCTGTTTTTCGAGCAGTTTGCGCTTACGGGAAATATCACCGCCATAGCACTTAGCGAGAACGTCCTTGCGCCGTGCCCGCACGTTTTCACGCGCGATGACCTTGGAGCCAATCGCCGCCTGAATGGGAATCTCAAACATCTGCTGCGGAATGATTTCCTTGAGCTTGGACGCCAGCTGACGGCCACGGCTCTGGGCTCTATCCTTATGCACAATCGTTGAAAGGGCATCCACCGGGTCGCCGTTTAAGAGGATATCCACCTTCACGAGCTTCGACTCCTGATAATCTGCCAGCTCGTAATCCAAGGACGCATACCCCTTGGTCGCCGATTTCAGGCGGTCAAAGTAGTCAAAGATGATTTCGTTAAGCGGAATATGATAAGTAATCATGACGCGGTTGGTATCGAGGTAGTCCATATTCTTGAACACGCCCCGCTTGTCCTGCGAAATTTCCATAACCGCGCCGACAAAATCATTGGGCACAATCACGGTCGCTTTAACAAACGGTTCCTCGATATGCTCAATCTCCGTCTGCGGCGGCAGTTCTGCCGGATTGCTGACATTGAGCACAGTACCATCTGTCTTAAACACATGGTAGATAACCGAAGGCGCCGTCGTGATAAGTTTTAAGTGATACTCACGCTCCAAGCGCTCCTGAATAACATCCATATGCAGCAGGCCCAAGAAGCCGCAGCGGAAACCAAAGCCCAAAGCCACAGAAGTTTCCGGCTCAAAGACCAGGGCCGCATCATTAATCTGCATCTTTTCGAGAGCGTCCTTGAGGTTGTCGTAATCAGCGCTTTCCACCGGATACAGGCCGCAGTAGACCATCGGCGTTACACCGCGATAACCCGGCAGAGGCTCTGCCGCAGGCCTGTCGGCAAAGGTGATGGTATCGCCGACCCGCACATCGCGAACGTCCTTTAAGGAACCGGCCACAAAGCCAACTTCGCCCATATTGAGCTCGCCGACATCCACTGGCTGCGGCTTAAAGCAGCCCACATCCGTGACTTCAAAAGTCTTGCCCGTAGCCATCATCTTGAGACGCATGCCCTTCTTGATTTTGCCCTGCTTTACGCGCACATGGGCGATAACGCCCTTGTAGGAATCGAAGAAAGAGTCAAAGATAAGCGCCTGCAGCGGCGCATCCTCATCCCCTTCCGGTGCCGGAATGCGCTCCACGATGGCATCGAGGATTTCTTCAATGCCGATACCAGTCTTGGCCGAAGCCAACACCGCATCCGTGGCATCCAAACCAATAGTATTTTCAATTTCCTCTTTCACTCGGTCTGGGTCGGCACTGGGCAAGTCAATCTTATTGATAACCGGCACGATTTCCAAATCATTTTCGAGCGCCATATAGACGTTCGCAAGCGTCTGTGCCTCAACCCCCTGTGCGGCATCTACCACGAGCAGAGCCCCTTCGCAGGCGGCCAGACTGCGGGAAACCTCATAGGTAAAATCCACATGGCCCGGGGTGTCGATGAGATTGAGCTGATACATCTCCCCATCCTTGCCCTTGTAGTCGAGGCGCACAGTCTGCGCCTTAATCGTAATGCCGCGCTCACGCTCCAAGTCCATGCTGTCGAGGACCTGGGCTTCCATCTCACGCTGCGTCAGCGTTCCCGTATATTCAATCAATCGGTCCGCAATGGTCGATTTGCCATGGTCGATATGTGCGATAATCGAGAAATTGCGAATATGCTTGTTCTGCATTGTCATTTTCCTTTCGAAAGTTCTATCCATATAAATGACATTATACCCCATCTGCCCCCTCTCCTGCAATAAATATACTTTCCTTTTCCAAAAAACTATTGCATTTTGAAAAAGGGCGTGCTAAAATAGCTAGGTAACGAATCAATTGAGGGGGGTGAACTACTTGCCGAATATTAAAGCATCTATTCTTAGTGTAAAATCTGACGCTAAGCGCCGTGCGAAGAACGCTGCTGAGAAGTCCCGTGTACGCACTGCTTCCCGTCGTGTTCTCGACGCTGTTGAGGCTGGAAACGTTGATGAAGCGAAATCCCTCCTCACGGCTGCTTGCAAGACTATCGACATGGCTGCTGCTAACCACGTGTTCCACAAGAACTGCGCAGCTCGCAAAAAGTCCCGTCTGGCTCGCAAAGTGAATGCACTCGCTAAGTAATTCTCAGAATGAGATAGAAAAGAACCGTCCTTCGGGGCGGTTTTTTTGTTTATCCCTTCTTTTTCTCTTTCATTTGAAATACCTGTAGATTATGATATACTTTATGTAGAAAACATACAGGGGATGATTTTATGCATGTTCGCCATAGCAAGTTACTGAGCCTTGTCAATCAGCACAACCGCATTGCGGTGACGGATTTGGCCAAGGCGTTGGACGTTTCCGAGGTCACCATCCGCAAGGATTTGAATCTGCTGGAAAAAAAGGGCTTATTGCGCCGGGAACACGGTTATGCCCGGCTTACCACCAGTGATGATATCGGCAACCACCTTTCCTTTAACTACGAAGTGAAACTGCGCATTGCCCGCCGGGCAGCAGAGAGCGTCCATAACGGGGAAACCATCATGATTGAATCCGGCAGCTGCTGCGCCCTGCTGGCAGAAGAAATCGCGGCTAACCGCCGGGATGTTACCATCATCACCAACTCCGCCTTTATCGCCGACTACATCCGCAAATATCCCAATGTGCGGGTGATTCTTTTGGGTGGCGAATATCAGAAGGAATCACAGGTTATGGTTGGCCCTATGATTCGCAGCTGCGTCCGGGATTTCTATGTGAGCAAGTTCTTCGTGGGCATTGACGGTGTGGATAATCTTGGCTTTATGTCCAATGATTTGATGCGCGCCGAAGCCGCCCGCGTTATGGCTGAACGGGCAGAACAGACCATCATCCTCACCGAGTCCGCCAAATTCAAGGTTCACGGTACGGTAATGCTGCTCCCTTACGCGAATGTCTCTGCCCTCTTTACCGATGACCTGGCCGCAAGCAATACCTTGAGCAACTTACACGAGCAGGGCATTCACGTTTATCCGGTAGGCAGCAAATAAACTGCATAAGCAAAAAATAAGGTTTGAAAGCACGTTTGGCTTTCAAACCTTATTTTTATTCCAAATCCCGTTTATTCATTTCCTGTAGAAGTTCAATAGCCCCACGGCCCATGCCCGTTTCCCGGGCAGTCTCCTCTACGGAATAACCGCTCCGCAGCAAGGCTTTAGCCTTAGCTGCATTGGGAGAAATCGCCTTTTCCGGCTTACGCTGTGGCTCTTCTGGTTCCGGCTGTTTTTCTTCCGGCTCTTCCTCCGGCACAATGGGTTCCGGCATATCCTCCGGACGGCGGTTCATCGCTTCAGCCAGACCTGCGGCCTGCTGCGCATTGATTGCCGGTTCCGCACTTTCTTCCCGGTCCAGAGAATTCTGCAGCACCGTAGCAAAATCCTGCGAGTCCACACGCTGTAAAGGAGCCTGCGCCTGCATCTGCTGAGGCATATTCTGGGTCATGTTCATCACAGGCACAACCGGCTGATGTGGTACCAAAGGAACAGACTGATAAGCCGCAAGTTCAGCAATCGTCTTGCGGGCTTCGGTGAGCTCGCGATTCAGTGCCGCAGAGCGTTCTTCCATCTCGCCTGCCAGCCGCTTGTATTCGTTTAGGCCTGCTTCGAGCCGTACATTGCGCTCATCGGCCTGCCGCAGAAGGTTCTCCAAATGCTGGATATGATTGCCCATACGGGCGATAACGGCATCGGCAGAGCGGGTCAGTTCCGCCTTGAGCTGTTCTGTTGACTCACGCAGTTCTTCTGTGTCCACGCCTTTCTGCCGCTGGGAGATAAAACGCACCACCAGGACCAACAGTGCCCCTGCGATAATGAGAAATCCTAATATTTCTGGAACCATAGGCTAAAAATAACACCATCCTCAAAAATTTTCTATTTTATTATACGCTATTTACAGGCTAATGTCTAATAGCTGTCCCCGTGATGGGTCTGTTGCCATCTTCACCGCTGGCTGCTCTTCCATTTCTTCTGGTGCCGTTCCTCCGGCACTGCGTCCTTTTCCCCCCTTGCCGCCGCGATTGCGCTGGCGTTCCGGGTCATCCTTTATGCGTCCATCTTCGAGATTTTCTTTTTCCCGCACCTGCTTTTGTTTCAGCTGGTCCTCCCGCTTCTGCTCTACCGCCTGATAATCCGCCTGCAGGGCATTGGCTTGATTGAGATTATGCTGTACCTGCCCGGCATCTGTGGCCCGTGGCACTATCATCTGCATACTCATGGGACTGACATCCATGCTATTCCCTTCTTTCCTGCTTGCTGATACAAACTTGAGGGCATCTAAAAGATGCCCTCCTTGTTTTTCTTAGTATGTGCCGATATCAATACGCTCGTCTTTCACCGTGAGCAGACAGCGCCGGATGCTGCTCTGCACGTTCATAATCACCGAATTGATGGTGATGCGGACACCGGGATAAACCGTATCCGCCACGCGAATCTTGCCATCCTTCATGCGGCCCATAGCTTCTTCCAAACTCTGTATTTCCTTTTCGGCCCGCTTGATTTTCCCTGCTAGTGGGAATTGTGAGCGGGTCAGGACATTAATCTGGTCTATGCGCTGCTGCGGCAGACGGCTCACATCAATCTTACTCAGAGTATTGAGCATTTGCGTAATCTGTTTAAGCCTGCCCCGGTCTTCCTTGCACTCCCGGCAAATTTCAATATAACGCTGCTGTACCGTGGGGTCAACACCTACGGCCATGCGCGTCACTACAGCGGCAGCATTGCCTACCATCTTGCAGCGAATTTCTTCCCCGGCAGCGACACTGCCGCCTGTGATAATCCCTCGGCGTTCCTCAACGTACACCCGGTTGCCCGCCCGCACGTTGGAATGAAGGATAGCATCTACGATGCTGACGTCCCGGCCGGCTTCGATATTGGCGTTCTCTGCGAACTGGGCCTGCACATCCTCAACGGCTTTGACAACGCCCCGGTTCTGCCCGTTGATACCGCCCTTGATCATCACATTGCGTCCATAGACTTCGGCGCCATTTACCATGCCGCCAATCTCAATATCGCCCGTAGCCTTGACCACAAAACCAGCTTCCACATTTCCCTTGATGGAAACACTCCCTGTAAAGTCAATATTGCCGGTTCCGGTACCTACGCTCGAACGAATATCCAGATGGGGGTCAATGTCTATCTTGCGGGTGGAATCCACAATCTGCCCGTCAATCATGGCATAGAGCTCATTTTCATTGCGGACTTCGGTATTCTTCCCCTGTGGCATAGGAATCGGACGCCCTGTACGGGCCGGCACATCGAGTCCAAAGATGTTCTTTCCGGGCGTGCCTTCCGTCTGAGGAATTCGCACCGCCAGCAGGTCACCCTTTTTGACTAGTACAAAAAGTCCCATGTCCTTATAATCGGCTCGATTGAATTCATCAATCTTCGGCCTGTTTTTCTGCGACAGGTCAAACTTGCGCTCAATGCGGGCATTCTCCCCATGCTGTACCTGTTTGCCCTCAGCTGCCACAAAGGGGGTCAGGCTGGTCACCCCGTTTTTGATGGTCTCTTCGTTAATCCCGTAGACCACCCCTTTTTCTTCCAAAGCAGCCTTAATATCCTCTACTTGCGGCAGTTTCGTACCTTTGCTGGTATCGTAACGCACTGTAGCAATCATCTGATCCCGGCTGATGTCAATTATGATACCAGCCAATTCCTCGTTTTCTGTATCCGCTTCTGTCTCCGGTGCATTTTCCTGGGAGCTAAACTCCTCTTCTTCCTCCGGCATCACTTCCACGAATTCGTCTGCCAGCTTGCGGCGCTCACCCGCAGCTTCACGGATAATCTTGGACAGTTCGATAACATCGTAGTCGATAACACCATTATCCTGTAAAGTCTGCCTCACATCCGAAAGCTCAAAAAGCATCTCCGTGCCATCACTGGGATATACCGTCACGAAAACGCCATCCTGAAGGAATTCAAGCAGATAACCTGCGTCTGGACCGCCGACTGCTGGGCGTAAAGTCTGGTCATCCATGATGTGTCCCCCTTAGGCTATTCTATACTAAGCTTGCCTTCATCCGAGCCAAATATCCTCGCATACGGAAAATCGCTTTCGTATGCAGCTGGGAAATCCTGGCTTCCGATAGGTTAAGGATTAAGCTGATTTCTTTCAAAGTCAATTCTTCGTAGTAGTACAGCGCCACTACCTTTTTTTCTTTTTCTGGCAGGCGCTCAATGGCTGCTGCCAAAGTCTGCCTGAGCTCCTCCCGCTCCATGCGGTCAGAAGGTCCCGGCTCACCTGTGAGCGGCGAATCTGCCCGCAAATAATCGTCCAGAGGGATGACCGTAGCCACACTTATCTGCCCCTCCAGAGCCTGCAATTCCTTCAGCGAAAGCGAGAGTTCCTCCGCCAATTCTTCATCCGTAGCAGGTCTGCCCAAACGATTTTCCAAATCATAGACCGCCTGCTCATAGCGCCGGATACGCTGACGTATAGCCACAGGCAGCCAGTCCTTGGCTCTGAGATAATCCAGCATAGCCCCGCGAATGCGGATGCCTGCATAAGTTTCAAACTTGTTCTTGCGCTCGATATCATAGCGGTCAATGGCATCCAACAGGCCAAAGAAACCACTCGACAGCAAATCATCCCTATCCACGTGGGATGGCAGGCTGATGGCGAGCCGCCCGGCAACCAGCCTGACCAAAGGCAAATAGAATTCAGCCAGCTGGTTGCGCAGCTCTACACTCTTACTTTTCAGATAATCTTGCCACAGGGAAGCGACATCAACAGCCGGCGTATCATTTGTAAATTCAAAAGACTCCACCGAACGCCCTCCTCCCATCAACATCTAAGTTCCAAGTTAGGTAAATTTAGCAAAATACGAACTCATTGCGGCGAATCCATACGCGTCAGTTCCTCACTGCTCAAAGGCTCGAACTGCGCGGGTTCACCTGTTTCTGCTGGTTCCGCTTCATCTGCCTCCGGCTGCTCCCCTTCGGCGGCCTCATCATCAGCCGCCGAAGGTTCCGCTCCTTCTACCTCTGCCAATGCCTCTTCGTCCTTTGCCTCAATGAAATCGTCAAAGTCCATGATATCATTGGCAGCCAGAATTCTCAGCACCATGTAGACAATCAAGCCGGCGCTAACAAAACCAACTATGCTGCGAAAAAACACCGTTATAAGCCGCGCATCGCTTGATAGTCCCGTAATCACGATCACCACGGCGGCGATAAAAGCGAAAACCACTGCCACATATAATTTAGCCAAAATCTTTTCACCTGCAAATCTAGTCTAATAATTAAATCTCTTTTTCGCCTTTATCGATAGTCTTTACCTTATACACACCAGTATTCAAGTCGATGGACACCGTGCGGCCATAAGTTCCGCCAGTATCTTCGGCAATGATTTTAATTCCCTGGTCCTTTAGAATCTTCTTGGCTGCCTCCGCATTGCGGCTGCCGACACGCATGATATCGGTAGCATTCTGGAAGGCGAACATCTGCGCTCCGCCGGCGATTTTAGCCACCAGGCGGGTTTTCACCGCGCCCAGAGCCAATACATCCTTGAGCATCAGCGGTAATCCTGTATCCGCAAATTTTGCCGGATTGTCCGTAGGACGAGCCTGCGTACTATCGGGAAGCATGATATGCAGGAGCCCGCCGACTTTCGTCTGCGGGTCATACAGGGAGATCCCGATGCAAGACCCAAGACCATAGCTGATGATTGTTGACGGAGCAGAACCAACTTTATAGTCGGCCATACCGACTCGGATAAGATCTGCCATATCACTCAACTCCTACAGCTTTTATAATCGTCTCCAACGAACCCGGGTCGGGAACCAGGAAGAACTGGCCATTGATGCCATCATCCTCTGAGAGGAATTCCGTTTCAATAACCAAAGCCTGGTCACCCATCTGGCCCAGCTGGGCCAGAACCACATTCAAAAGCGCGCCTGCCATATCCATAGCCAAAGCCGGGATAGAGGGCAGCATGGTAATCTTCGTAAAGGTAAAGAAGGCATTGAGATACGCACCAGACAGGATGTTGCCGATTTCCATCAAGGCCGATTCATCCATGAAGTCCAGACTGTTGGTCTGCCCATGGGGTTTGCCCATCAGCGTATCCACCAGATAAAACGCCGACTTCTGAGGAAGCAGGAACAAGATGTTACTGGGAGCCTTGCCATAAACACGAAGGAAAATACCCACTACTACAGCATCGGGGCCGCCCACCAAATCCGGCACCATTTCCAAAGGCACCAGTGCCACCTTGGGCACATTCATATCAATTCTCCGGTTGATGACCTGGGACAGGGCCGTAGCCGAGTTCCCGGCACCAACGTTACCAATCTCGCGTAATGCATCCAGCTGATTGGCGGAAAGGTTTAATTCTTCGGTCATAGTCGACACCTCATTTTTACTTTACTTCCCATCGCCAGTTGCACCAATAATCTCTTCCAGATTCAGCATGATGATAAGTCTGCCATCCACATTGCCGATACCGTTGAGGAAACGGGAACCGCTGCGGTCATTGGTAGCCTTCTTTGTATCCACTGTCTTGCTGCCAATGGTAAGCACTTCCGTCACCGCATCCACCAGCATACCTACATGCAGTTCATCAATCGTCACCGTTACAATGCGGGTATTTTCCGTATAGGGAGTTTCTGCCAGCCCCAGACGCTTTTTCAGGTCGATAACCGGCAGTACCGAACCACGCAGGTTGATAACGCCTTTGATAAAGTCCGCTGCAAAGGGAACGCGAGTGATATCCGTCATGTTGCGGATTTCCTGCACATTCAGAATGCTGACACCATATTCTTCATCACGTAGCTTAAAGGCTACGACCTGCACTTCATCATTCTGTTTGGTTTCTTCGTTTGCCATGGTTACTGCCTCCTTACTGCTGCATCATCGTAGCCACATCGAGAATCAAAGCCACACGGCCATCGCCGAGGACCGTAGCACCGGAGAACATCTTGAGTCCGGTGAAGAGGTTGCCCAGGGTCTTGATTACGATTTCCTGCTGTCCGATAAGGTTGTCCACTACGATACCTGCTTTGGCTTCGCCAGCATGAACAACTACGACGAAAATCTCATCCGAATCCTTCACATGAGGTATCTGCAGGGTTTCTTCCATGCGGATAATCGGAATAATCTCACCGCGCAGAACGATAACTTCACGGTTGCGTACCGTCTTGATGTCCGTGGGCTGAATGTTGATGGTGCTGTCGATGGAGCCCAGCGGAATTGCATAAATTTCTTCCTGAACCTTAACCAGCATGGCCTGAATGATAGCCAGGGTCAGCGGCAGTTTAATCTTGAATACCGAACCTTCGTCAATCTTGGTTTCTACGTCAACGTGGCCGGACAGGGATTCAATCTTGCTGCGTACAACGTCCATACCTACGCCGCGGCCGGAGATATCGGTAATCTGCTCAGCCGTAGAGAAGCCCGGCAGGAAAATCAGACGAACAGCATCGGCATCATCGAGCTTATCCGCATCTTCCTGCGAAATCATGCCCTTTTCAACAGCCTTTTTGCGAATCTTGCTGGCGTCGATACCTTTACCATCATCTGTAACCATGATGACGACGTTATTGCCTTCATGGCGGGCGATAAGTCCGACTTCACCAGTACGGGGTTTGCCCTTAGCTTCACGTTCATCCGGATGTTCAACACCATGGTCGAGGGAGTTACGCAGCAGGTGCATGATCGGATCGCCGATTTCATCGATAACGGTACGGTCAAGTTCTGTTTCCTCACCTTCGATGGTCAGGTTTATCTCTTTATTCAGTTCCTTGGATACGTCACGCACCATGCGGGGGAAACGGTTAAATACCGCACTTACCGGCACCATGCGGACCTTCATTACAATGTTTTGCAGGTCCGTAGTTACTCGGTCCATCTGCTCCAGCGTTTCTGTGAGTTCGCTTAAGCGGTGAGCCTGGCCAATCTGCTCCAGACGGACCTTATTGATAACCAGCTCGCCCATAAGGTTCATAAGCGTATCCAGCTTGTCGATATCTACACGTACCGACTGGCTCTGATGGCCCTTCTTCTGCGCCGCTGCGGCTGGTTTTGCTGCAGGCTTGGCGGCCGGCTTCGGTGCAGCTGGTTTCGGTGCTGCGGCAGCCGGTGCAGGAGCAGGTGGTGCCGCTGCCGGTGCAGGCGCTGCGGCTGGTGCTGCGGCAGCCGGTTTATCGGGGTCAACCACTTCCACGACAATCTTATCGATTTCTGAAATGGTGCTCAGGGAATCTTCTACAGCCTTCTTGTCAGCTCCCGTAACCATCAGAATGTCAAAGCTGTGCTCAAATTTTTCCTGTTCCAAATCCTCGGCAGGCGGGATGGATTTAATCACATCACCCAGCTCATCCAAAGCATTCATAACCATGTAGGAACGGGCCGACTTCAGCAGGCAGGTTTCCGACAGGGTTACCTGAATGTGAACGCCAACCATGCCGCCGGACTTGGCCTGACGAAGCATATCTTTATCCGTATCGGTAAGTTCAATGCCGATGCCAGCATCTGCTGGTGCCGGTGCAGCCTCTGCAGCAGGTGCCGAAGCGGCAGGTGCTGCCGGTGCAGCGGCTGGAGCCGGTTCGCCCTTGGAAATGGAGCTGAGTTTTGCCACCAAATCGCTGACATCCACCACATCTTCCGAATCACCATTTGCTACACTGTCAATCATCTGCTCCAGAGAGTCCAGACATTTGAACAGAGTATCGATAATATCTTCATCCAGTTTCAGCTGTTCCTTGCGGATAAGGTCCAGCACGTCTTCCATTTCGTGGGTAAGTTCGGCAATCTTATTATATCCCATGGTTGCCGACATGCCCTTAAGTGTATGGGCGTTACGGAAAATATCATTTACTACCGAAATCTCTTCTGGATTTTCCTCCAAGCTTAAAAGGCCTTCGTTCAAGGACTGCAAATGCTCATGAGATTCATCCAAAAACATATCCATATACTGATTGGTATCCATTTGTATTCCCCCTATATCCTTTTATCTCTTTACAGCCTCGACAATAGCCTGGGCTATGTTTTCCACGGGTTTGATTTCATCAGCCAGCCCTGCATCCACTACGGCTTTTGGCATACCGTAAACTACGCATGTGGGCTCATCCTGAGCAATGCTGTAGCCGCCTGCTGCCTTGATTTTCTTCATTCCCTCACAGCCATCACAGCCCATGCCGGTCATGATTACCGCCACCAGATTTTTGCCAATGCCAGCGACGGAATCGTACATGACATTTACTGCAGGGCGATGATTTCCCACTGGGGGGTCCTGCCCCAAGATAATCTTGCGGCTGCTGCCCTCCTCCTTCACGCGCAGGTGATGACTGCCCGGAGCTATATATACATGCCCCGGCTGGATTACATCTCCGTCTTCCGCTTCCTTCACGGACACCTGCGATATGGTATCCAATCGGTCAGCCAAAGCCTTGGTGAATCCTGCCGGCATATGCTGTACCACGACTACACCGCAGGGCAGGTTTCCCGGCAGGCGGGTTATCACCTGCTGCAATGCCTGCGGCCCGCCAGTTGATGTCCCAATCGCCACCAGTTTCTTCGCGCCATTGCCTGCGCTGGTCATCGTCACAGGTGTTACCTTGCTGGACGCCGGTGGCTGAGGCTTGCCTCTGGCCTGCAGGAAGGGATTCGCACGTCTGATGCCGAAGCCGCTGCCTGAATTTTGTGACGAAGCTATGGATGCCGCGCCGGGAAGTTTCAAGCCTTGCCGTACAGGCAACTCCACCCGCTTCATCACCGGCGGCCCGGACGATGGACTCGGTGTGTTCATCTGCGACAGCTTCTTTTGCGGTGCATACGGCATTTTTCGCACCCTGGCCTTAGCCGCATTGCGGCATTTTTCCAGGAGCTCATCTTCAATGGTATCCAGCTTGGATATACTGCCGCCAGCTTTGCTGATAAAATCCACCGCTCCCAGACTCAGTGCCCTCACAGTAGCTTCCGTTCCCTGCTGGGTCAGGCTGCTCAGCATCACCACCGGGGTAGGCTGCCTTTCCATGATAACTGCCAAGGCGTTGAGTCCGTCCATAACCGGCATATTCACATCCATGGTCACCAAATCCGGACTGAGCTCTAAAACCTTGTTAATGGCCTCCTTGCCGTTTATCGCCGCGCCTGCCACTTCAAAATCCGGCTGCTTATTGAAAAAATCCGTTAATATCTTGCGCATGAAAGCAGAGTCATCAGCGATCAAGACTCGAATCATCCCGCTCACCTCTTTTACATCCGGCTTAAAAATCCCTTACACTTTTCTATACGAATTGTCTTATACCCTTATTCTTTGAACCCTTTGGCAATGTTGGCCCGCTGTACGCTAAACAGATAGCGGACCAGCTTATTGACTGTGCTCCGGGGCAAATGCAGAAAGGCCGCCCCCACATGATAGACGATGGATTCATCCGACCGCTCTACAGGCGAACAACGCACAATACGGCACATGACATCGATAATCCCTACGCCGGGAATCCCATTAAGTTCCAGCACCGCCTTGGTTTCGGGTTCGACCTCATGCGGAAAGGCCAGACAGATTCCACTGCCGCTCAAATCCACCACGGGTACGTTTTCGCTATCATGGATAGTCCCATCCTCATCCACCAAGCTCACCGTGGCTTTGAGATTCACTTTTACCCGCACGAATTCGCGATTCTGGAAACGCTCCATTTCGCTGGGCCTGTCCACATACCAGACAGGGATTCGGCCATCCTTGTAGCCTTTTCCCTGATACACCGTGAAAAAACGGAAACGGCAGTGGTCGCCAACGGCTACACCATACAATTTTTCATGGTCCTTGGGGATGATTGGTACCCCCTGCCGAGTCATGGGCATAGCCACTTCCAGCGTATCCTCGGTCATGTCCTCAATGCGGCTGGCATAACGGGTTTCATCAGCCTCTACATAAAACTCGACCCGCTGGCCAATCTTTAAGTATTCTTTTGCCTTTACTAATTCGCCCGTCATAATCAAGTTCCTCCATGTTTAATGCGCAAAATTAAATATTTGTCGCAAAAATCCCTTCCAGCCGCGCTTAACTTTCATTTTACTGCCAAAAAGCAGGCTGTTTGCCAATCCTTGAATGCAGCGGGAAGCCACGGCTCCCGGCTGAGCAGCCAAAAACGGCTGTTGCTGGCGCACTGACCTCATCACTGCACTATCTTCAAAAACATACCCCAGACAATCTATGGGCATATTCAAAAAACGAGTGGATGTCTGCTGCAGCTTGGCTACCACCTCACGGCTTTCTGCTTCATCGTATACGCGGTTCACCAATAGCTTGATGTTCTTACTGGCAGCATACATACTGTAAGCCTTCAGGACTGCATACGCATCCGTCAGGGCCGTAGGTTCAGGTGTGGTCACCAACAATACTTCATCGGCTGCCAGAATGAAATCCATTACATTCCGGCCCAGCCCTGCACCGGTATCAATGAGGATGATGTCTGCCATCTGCCCGCAGGCTGTAAGCTTCTGCATCAGCCGTTGGCGTTCCTCATAGGTGAAATCCGCTGCTTTTTCAATGCCGGAGCCGCCGGAGATGTAGCGGACACCATAAGGGCCGTCTATCATCACATCCTGCAGCTTTGTATCCTTCTCCAAGAGATTCAGTAAATGTTTCTTTGACATGCTGCCCAGTACCACATCCACATTGGCCATGCCCAGGTCAGCATCAATCACCAGTACCCTTTGTCCAGCCTGCCTTAAAGCAATCGCCAGATTCACCGTAATGTTGGTCTTGCCCACGCCGCCTTTGCCACTGGTTACGGCAATTACCCGTGGGCCAAGCGTTGACAGGGTTGGTGCATCGGGCACAACTGACATCTTTACTTCGTATTCACTTTTATCCACTAATTGACGCAGTCTTGCTGCCTGATCACCCATATCATTCCCTCAACAGTAATGCGGCCAGTTTATCAGCAGTAGCAGGTACAATATCATCCGGAACGCTCTGCCCGTTAGTCATAAAGGACAGCGATATATCCTTGTCGGCCAGCAGGTTGACAATCATGCCCAGACTGCTGGTTTCGTCGGTCTTGGTAAAGATAACCCGCCCCGGTTCACAAACGGAAAACTTCTGCAAGATGTCTTCCACATCACGGTTCTTCGTGGTAGCACTCATAACCAAATGCTTCTCAATTCGTGAATCCACCGCCAGGAAATCCTGCAATTCCTTCATCTGATATTCATTGTGCTGGCTGCGGCCTGCTGTATCAATCAAAATCAAATCCTTATCCCGGTGCTTGTGAATAGCCACCTTCAATTCATCTGGAGAATACACGATTTCCAGAGGCAGGCCAATAATATCGGAATACGTCTTGAGCTGCTCCACTGCAGAAATGCGGTAAGTATCGGCAGTAATCAGAGCGGCCCGGATATTCTTCTCCAGGACGAAGCGGGCAGCAATCTTAGCCAAGGTCGTGGTCTTGCCCACACCAGTAGCACCGATAAGGGCCACGATGCGCACACCGTGCTTATTGAGCTTGATGCCTTCGGCAAAATTCATCTTGCCTTCCAGATAACCGGCTACCACTTCCGGAGCCCTTTTGTCCAAAGAGTCCATCAGCATATCCCCGGCGGCCGTCTTGGCAGCCATATCCTTCAGAATATCTTCATCGACTTCCTGACGGCGCAAAGCCTCCTGCAGGGACACTTCATCCTGCGGCTGATCCTTGCTCATCACCTGGGTCAAAAGGGTCTTCATCTGCGCCAGTTCCGCTTCGAGCTTCTGAATCTTTTCTGCATCCTCAGGATTTGAGGCAATCATCACAGGCTGCACGACGGACTGCACATCATTTACGCCATTGGGATTCACTTCTTCATCTTCCTTTGCTGCTACATTTGCTTGGGTTGCTTCTTCGATTGTTTCTGTGGTCAGTACCCTGGGAGCCTTGGGCTGCGCCATCGGTTTATCGGGTATCAGCGGCTGAAAATCCGGTGCTGCAATAGGCGCTTCTGCCATGCGTACGCCGGTTTCTGTGCCATTCGTCTTGTACTGGGACAAAACCGTGTGCGGCATCGGCGCTGCCTTGGACAGGACATCAAAATTGCCTCCCGTGGCAGGCTGGCGCTCTGACTCAGTATGCAAACTGCGTCTTGGCCGGCTCTTTGCAGGACTTTCCGGGGCATTTTCTTCGATGGCGGCCGTAACCTCCACCACTTCTTTGCCCTTATAGCCCATAAAACCGCCCTCACGGTATTTCTTCGTATGCAAAATGACTGCATCACGGCCCAATTCTTCTTTAACTTGCTCCATGGCTTCCTTCATAGAAGGAGCCTTAACTACTTTTATCTGCAACTTAAATCTTCACCACCCCAAGAATTTGAATCTCTACGCTCTGCTCAATTTCCGCATGGGACAGGATAATAAGCCCCGGTACGGAACGTTCCACCAATTTGCGGAAATACAGGCGTACAGCTGGGCTGGTCAGCACGATTGGCTGATAGCCCATATTGGTAAGTTTCGGCAGCTCTTCATTGAGTGCCGTAACCAGTTTTTGCATGGAATCCGGGTCGATGCTGACGTAGGAGCCGTGCTCCGTACGCTGTACACCGCCCGCAATGCGGTTTTCCAAAGCCGGGTCCAGCGTGATGCAGGGGAGCGTCCCATTCTGTACATTCTGCTGGGTGATATGACGGGCCATGGCATGACGAACATACTCGGTAAGTATCTCCGTATCCTTCGTTGCCCGCCCGTAATCGGCCAGCACCTCCAAAATGGTGCTCATATCGCGAATGGAAATGCGCTCCCGCAGGAGATTGGCCAGTACCTTCTGAATCTCGCCCACGTTGAGCAGGTCGGGAACAACCTCGTCCACCAATGCCTGATTGGATTTCTTGAGGTTGTCGATAAGGTTCTGGGTTTCCTGACGGCCGAGGATTTCATCTGCATGCTGTTTGATGACCTCGGTGAGATGGGTGGCGAGAACCGACACCGCATCTACTACTGTATAACCATTTAATTCTGCCTGCTCACGCTCGTTTTCCGGAATCCATAAAGCAGGCAGGCCAAAGGCCGGCTCTGTGGTTTCAATGCCCGGCACTTCTTCAAAGACCGTGCCGGAGTTCATAGCCAGATAATGGTCAAGCATTAGCTCGCCCTTAGCAATCTCAATGCCTTTCAGCTTAATGATATAGGCATTTGGTTTTATCTGGATATTATCGCGAATGCGGATGGTGGGCACCACAAGGCCCAATTCCAGCGCACACTGACGGCGAATCATGACGATACGGTCCAGCAGGTCACCGCCCTGCCCCGTATCCACCAAGGGAATCAGCGAATAGCCAATTTCCAGTTCCATGGGGTCCACCTGCAGGAGAGAAACAATATTCTCCGGCGTGGTGGCCTTGCGTTTTTCCTGTACCTTCTTTTCCTCCTGCTGCACTTCCGTCTTGACTTCGGTCTGCTGCTGCAGAAGTCTGCCAATAAGGAAACAGAACATGGACAACGCAAAGAACGGAATCCCCGGAAGCCCTGGTACCAGCGAGAAGAAAATCAGCACGCCGCCCAGGATATAGAAGATGCGGTCATTGTGGAAAAGCTGTCCCACAATGTCGCTGCCCAGATTGCCTTCCGCACCGGCACGGGTAACGATAAGGCCCGTAGCCGTGGAAATCAAAAGGGCCGGAATCTGGCTGACCAGACCTTCACCGACGGTCAGCAGTGTATAAGTCTGCAGTGCCTGAATAGCCTCCATGTTGCGCTGCATCATGCCGATGACAAAACCACCGGCAATATTTATCAGCATAATGATGATAGCGGCAATGGCATCCCCTTTGACGAACTTGGAAGCACCGTCCATAGCGCCGAAGAAATCTGCTTCATGCTGGATTTTCTCACGGCGGATTTTGGCTTCCGCATCCGTGATGGCGCCCTGATTAAGGTCGGCATCAATGGACATCTGCTTACCAGGCATAGCATCCAAGGTGAAACGGGCCGATACTTCAGCTACACGTTCCGAACCTTTGGTGATAACGATAAAGTTAACGGCTACCAGAATGACGAACATGATAAACCCGACAACGGGATTACCACCGACAACGAAGTTACCGAATGCAGTAATAACTTCCCCAGCGTAGCCATCCAAAAGAATCAAGCGGGTAGAAGAAATATTCAACGCCAGCCGGAACAAAGTGGTAATCAAAAGCAGGGACGGGAAAATGGATAAATCCAAAGCTTCCTTGTTGTAGATTACCGACATAACCAGCAGCAACGCTATGGTGATATTCAGACAGATCAGCATATCCAGCAGCAGCGTCGGCAGCGGTATAATCATCATGACAACGATGGTGACGATAGCAACCGCTATCATAACATCGCTGTATTTTTGAATGAAACTGCCCTTGCCGAATACGGTATTGGGGGCAGCTGCCTGTTGTGCAGCCATAGTGCTTCTCCTTCAACTTTATTTATGCCCGACGGCGGCGGTTGTTTTTCAGACGGTATACATAAGCCAGAACCTCGGCCACAGCCTGATACAGTTCCGCAGGAACAATGTCTCCTACATCTACTGCAGCGTAGAGAGCACGGGCCAGTGGTTTATTCTCCACTATAGGTACCCGGTTATCCCTGGCTAAATCCTTAATGCGCTGCGCCACCAAATCCTGCCCCTTGGCCACCACCAACGGCGCCACCATGCCTTTTTCATATTTCAAAGCCACGGCGAAGTGGGTCGGGTTGGTCACGATAACATCTGCCTTCGGCACTTCCTGCATCATACGGGACATAGCCATCTGGCGCTGTTTCTGTTTGATTTTGCCCTTAATCTGCGGGTCACCTTCAGACTGCTTCATTTCATCCTTGACTTCCTGCTTGGACATTTTGAGGTCCTGCGTAGTCTGCCATTTCTGATAGGCATAATCGATAAAACCGACAATCATGATGACGCCAATGACCTCAAAGGCCATACTAAAAATTATATCAGAAATCTGCGCTAAACTGGTAGGCAAATCAAAATAAATAAACTGAGGCATCTCCATCAAGTGGTCCGACAAAAAATCATAAAGAAAAAAACCAATAATTGCAATCTTCATCAAAGACTTGAAGAGTTCCATCAAGGAGCGTTTGGAAAAGATACGCCCAAAACCATTGATGGGATTAAGCTTGTCCAGCTTGAATTCAATGGCCTCTGTATTGAAATTCAATCCGACCTGAAACAGGTTTATTGCCAAGCCAATCATCATTATCGCCAACATAATGGGCAACGCCGTCTGTGCCAGCAGTTCAATGATACCGATAAAGATGCGCACCACACTCTCTGTATCCACCGTCTGATTGAGATGGGAAAATACATAGGTCGTGTAAGCTGCTATCTTATGATAGATAAACTCCCAGAGCATCTTGATGATAAAGAAACCCATGAGCAGCACAAAGGCTGCACTCATATCTGTACTGCGGCCTACCTGCCCTTTTTTACGGGCATCATCGCGTTTTTTCTGCGTTGGTTCTTCCGTCTTATCGTCGCCAGCAAAAAGCTGCAAGTCAAAGACAAAGGAATTTCTATTGCAAGGCCTCCAACGCAATGGTAATGTTTCCATACATTTCATTGAACAACACATCCAGAAACAAGACGTAGAAAGGCAGCACCATGGTCAGAATCAACATTCCCACAGTCAGCTGCATCGGAATGCCCACCACGAAGATATTCATTTGGGGCATTGTTCGCGCCAATATTCCCAGACCAACATTGGTCAGCAAAATGGCAAAGGTTACGGGCATAGCAATTTTCATGCCGGTAAAAAAAATTCCTGTCGTAAAGCGCGCAATAATCAGCGGCAATGACAGATCCGGATTGGCTCCTAGGATAGGCACCAGCTTAAAGCTCTCAAACAGAGCCGAAATAATCATGTGATGGCCGTTGGTCACCACAAAGACAATAATGGCCAAATTATAAAGAAAACTTCCGATAAGCGGCATTTGCTGACCGGAAGTCGGATCCATTACGTTTACAACGGCAAAGCCAGCCTGCATATCCATAACCTTGCCGGCCATGGTGATGGCAGCAAAGGAAATATACGCCACAAACCCGATAAGCCAGCCTACAAAGAGTTCGCTAAGCATTGCTCCTGCATACCCAAGAATGGTAGCTGGAGCAGCCACGCCCTGAAAATTATCCACTACGGGAAAAAGTACCAGCGCAAAGGCAAAGGAAGCCGCCGCCCGAAAATATACTGGTATATTCATACTGCCAAAGAAAGGCGAAATCACAAATATACCACTAACCCGAGTAAGCAGGAGCAAAAACACAGCCGCATGACCTTGCAGAAGTTCATAAAAGTCCATAGACTGCTCCTTTAGCCAATGTAGCCAGGCAAATTAACCAAAATGTTGGTCAGATACTCCGTCATAATCCGCAGCATCCAAGGGCCAAAAATAAGAATTGCCACAAACACAGCGATAATCTTAGGAATAAATGCCAAGGTCTGTTCCTGAATGGAAGTCGTTGCCTGAAAGACACTGACCATCAGACCTACAATGAGCCCCAGCCCCAACATGGGAGCTGCAACAATCATTACGATGAACAGGGCTTCCTGCCCCAGCTGTACAACTAAATCACCAGACATACGCACCCGCTCCTTCCGCCTTGCCCCAAGGCAACGCTATTTGAAACTGACAATCAGCGACTTTATCAGCAGATGCCAGCCGTCAACCATAACGAAGAGCAAAATCTTGAACGGCAAGGATATCATTACCGGTGGCAGCATCATCATGCCCATGGACATCAAGGTACTGGCCACAATCATATCAATGACGATAAAGGGCACATAAATCATAAAACCGATCTGGAAGGCCGTCTTTAACTCACTGATAACAAAAGCGGGAATCAAGGTAAAGGTCGAGACATCATCCTGTGTTTCCGGGCGTTCATCATCAGCCAAATTCACGAACAACGCCAAATCGGATTCACGGGTCTGCTTGAACATAAACTCTCGAATCGGTGCCACCACATTGGTAATGGCCTCCTCCTGGGTTATCTGCCCAGCCATATAAGGCTGAATGCCGTTTTCATTGGCCTGACTCCAATAAGGAGACATAATATAAAAGGTCAAAAACAGCGATAAAGCGATAACCACCTGATTCGGCGGCACATTCTGGGTAGACAATGCATTACGCAAAAAGCCGATAACTACCACAATACGCACAAAGGATGTGGTCATTATGAGGATGCCCGGTGCCAAAGACAAGATGGTCAGGAGCGCCATCACCTGCAGCGTCACCGCTACATCCTGGGGCTTATTTGACGAGCCCACATCGACATTTACCGAGGGTATAAGCGGTGCAGCTAAAGCAGCGTCCTGTGCCATAAACAGCAAGAGGGCTATTCCTCCTAGCATGATAAAGACATTTCGGCGGTTCAACTGCCCACAACTCCTTTATTAACTGTTACTTTGGATGGTCAATCACTTGCGGAATAACGGCGGCACCTTCTGAACCAGTCCCGCCAGCGTACCAAACTGCTGGGAAAACATATCCGGCATCTTGCCGAAGGCCAAATCCTCGCGGTGCAGTCGGTCAATCTCATCAGGGTCGGTTATTTCCGACAACAGCGTGATGGAATGTTCCGTAACACCAAGCATAAACACCCGGCCACTCATTTCAATCACACACACCGAACGATTCGGTCCCAAAGGCAGATGGGACAGGATTCTGCCACCATAGCCCAACTTCTGCTGGGCAAATTTGCCGCCGATAAACCGGGCAGCAAAATAAGCCAGCCCTACTACAAATACAAAAATAGCAAAGAGGCTGACCAGATAAGCAATCGTTGACCACCAGGAAATCGACGTTGGCCGCGGGTCGCTATTCTCATACCCGGCCAGATACCCGCCCTTGGCAGCCTCTTCGGCTGCCAAGGCTGGATCTGCCATTACTAAAAGTATGAGTATACCCACGAAACACGCCAGAAAAATACGTTTTCTTTCCATCAGCCCACTGCTTTACGGACAGCCTCCAATACACGATCAGCCTGGAAGGGTTTTACAATAAAGTCCCGGGCACCAGCCTGAATGGCTTCAATAACCATGGCCTGCTGGCCCATTGCGCTGCACATAACGATCTTGGCGTTGGGATCAACCTTCTTGATTTCCTTAACGGCACTGATACCATCCATTTCCGGCATCGTGATATCCATGGTAACCAGATCCGGTTTCAGTTCCTGGTATTTCTCCAGCGCCTTCATGCCGTTTTCTGCCTCACCTACGACTTCATAGCCGTTCTTGGACAGAATATCTTTAACCATCATTCTCATAAATGCCGCATCGTCAACGACCAATACTCTTACTGCCATGTTCCATCTCTCCTCATCTTAAAAACATCCGACTTGGTTCAATAATTTAATTATATAAGAAAGTCTTGTTTTAGACAAGAGCCTCTCTACCCTAACGCGGTGTTACTGAAGCTTTGCCGCCCGCTCTGCGGGGCTGGCAATTTCGGTGATTCGCACACCGAAGTTTTCATCAATGACCACCACTTCACCTTTAGCCAGGAATTTGCCATTGACATTGATGTCCACTGGCTCACCAGCCAACTTATCAAGTTCCACAATGGAACCATTGGTAAGTTCCAATATATCCTTGATGGATTTATTGGTACGCCCCAATTCCACCGTTACCGACAGTGGTACATCCAGGATAAGGCCAATGTTGGCATCATTTACCTGTACCGGCTGCATATTAAGCGGTGTAAACTGAGCTGGCTGTACCGGAATGTTGGCCGCCATGCCCTGCATGGGCATTCCGTAGCCATACCCTCCGCCCGGAGGCGGTGCCATAACTGGTGGTGCCATCTGCTGAGCAGGTGCAGCCGCCGGTGGGGGCGGTGGTGCTGCCGCTGGCTGTGGTGGCGGCGGTGGTGGCGGAGCTGGCGCTGGAGCCGGTTCCGGCTCTGGTTCTTCTGCCGAACCATTTGTCAGCGATTCCACCATTTCCTTAGCCACTTCCACGGGCAAAATCTGCATGATTTCACTATCGATAAGACCATCTACTTCCATACGGAAGGAAGTGCACACGATAGGATCATCCGTCCCGATTACCTCGGTAACCTTCTCCTCATTGCCAAAATCAATGAGGTTTACCTTAGGCGGGGAAATATCGATTTTCTTATTGAACATCGTGGACAAGGACGTAGCCACGGTACCCATCATCTGGTTCATGGACTCGCCCACGGCGCTCATGGCGATTTCATTGATTTCTGTATCCGGGTTAGTACCATCACCGCCCATCATCAAATCGGCGATAATAGAAGCATCCTGTGCCTGAATGGCGAGGACATTGTTGCCATCAATACCGATGGTATACCCAACTTCCACGATAAGGTAGGGCATGGGGTACTGTTCCTGAATAATACTCATGGAAGAAACAGAAACCGCCGGTGTCGTAATGTTAACCTTATGCCCTAACAACACGGAAAGCGTTGTTGCAGCACTGCCCATGGAGATATTGCCAATCTCTCCCAAGGCATCCTTTTCCACATCCGTAAGTACATCATCAAACTGAGATGAACTACTGTCGGAGCCTGTTGCGGCTTCAGCTGGCGCTTCTGCCGGTGCTTCGGACTCTCCCGCCGGTGCTGGACTGTCGTCTGCTGCTGGTATCCCACCGCCATTAAGCAGGGCGTCAATCTCCTCTTGCGAGATCATATCGTCACTCATCAGTATTTTCATCTCCTTCGCTTATAATTTTGGTAACCTGAACCGCCATTTTCTTGCCCGATTTCCCCGGGCGGCAGTAAAACTTTGGCTTTTTGCCTACCAAACATAATAAATTATCATCCACACGGGTGTCCATTTGCAGGACATCCCCAAACCCCAGTGTCAGGAACTCATGAATCGTAAGATGGAGCTCACCGAGCTGTACCACAAAGGGTACCTTGGTACGCTCAATCTTCTTTTGCAGGAGTTTGACCTGCTCGGGGTCATCATCCCTGGATACTGATGCAGCTACCCAGAAGGTAGTTGTGAGTTTTGACATAACCGGCTCAAGCACCAGATAAGGAATACAGATATTCATCATACCCTCAACTTCCCCCACCTTCATCTGAATGGTGACGATAACCACCATATCACTAGGCGGTACAATTTGGGTGAATTGCGGGTTTGATTCCGTTGTCTCCAATGCGGGGAAAAATTCCACCACATTTATCCAAGCTTCCTTTAAATGGCCCAGCGCTGTATTGATAAAGCGCTGTACCACCACTTCCTCAATTTCTGTAAGGACGCGGGGTTTTATTCCCACCCGTCCTTCGCCACCAAACACGCGGTCGATAAAGGCAAAGGCAATCTCCGTATTGATTTCCATGATGATATTGCCTTTTAGCGGTGGCACAGCCACAATGCTGATAACCGATGGATTTGCCAGTGACTGGACAAATTCCTGATAAGTCAGCTGTTCGACGGATGCCACTTCCACATTCACCAGCGTGCGCAGGTGGGTAGACAAATACGTGTTCAAGAGCCTGGAAAAACTCTCATGAAGCATAAAGAGCGTTCGTATCTGGTCCTTGGAAAATTTGTCTGGTCGCTTGAAGTCGTATGTCTTAACTTTCTTTTGTTCTTCGTCTGCTTTGACTTCTTCTGCCGATACGGTTCCGTCTGACAGTGCGGAAAGCAGTTTATCTATCTCAGATTGAGATAGTACTTCATCTGCCAATCTTACGCCCTCCTCCCTGCTAGAATACGAACACTTTTACTGAAGCAGGAAGCTAGTTATATACACATCATACACCGAACCAGGCCCCAGCTTGTTGTTCAGTTCATCCTTAATCTTCTTTTTCAGCTCATCCTGACGGGTTGCATCGAATTCATCCAGCTTAGCGCTGCGAAGGATTTGCATGGTGGTATCGAGAATCTTCGTCTCGGCCTCCGGCAGCAAAGCGCCTTCCTCCGTCATATTCGCCTTCTTGCCAGGATTCATCTCCAGGACGATTCCCGCTTTCAGGAACTTGCCGGCTTTTTGTCCGCCGACATTGACCATAATGCCATCTTTGGCATCCCCCAGCTTGATAAACTTACCGGGGTCATGGTGTTCATTTACCTGCTCTGTTGCGGTATCCGCCATCATCTTAGTGGTAATAAAGAATGAGATGCCGCCGGCAAGTACCAGTCCAATCAGAACCAGCACCACGACAAGGATTATCGGAGATTTCTTCTTCGGTTCTTCCTCCGCCACTTCCTCTGTGTCTTTTTCTTCGTCAGCCATAGGTTTATCCCTCCATAAAAAGTTACTTTCCCATTATACCAGCTGATGAGGACTTGTCCACATCAAAATCATTGATGAAGTGCCCGGCGGTACTTCATCACCCGGCGGACGATTTCGTCCATGGGTTCCTCCACAATGAACTTTTTGCCGTTAGTCAAAGTTATGACTGTATCTGGCGTTTCTTCTATCGTTTCTATTATTTCGGCATTGAGCACGAATTCTCCTTTTTTATTTGTCTGCGAATTAAACTTTGTCAGCTTAATCATTTTTTCCTTTCCCCCTTACATCCTTGGCATGCTTTCTTATTCTCTTAAATTTCGTCACGAGGCCGCTTTTTCCCTTTTTCAGGTTGAAAGTTTCTTGGAAAAATTCAAAAAAATTTACCTGTTAAGCAGGTGGAGCGGCTGATAAAGAAATTTCCAAGTTTGTACACACGTATAAATTGCAGTTTGTAGGGAGAGTTCGTGTTACAATTATCCCGTTCATTCGTTGTCAGGGGCGAATGAGGGAGTAATTTTTCTTTTTTCCGCTAAACGACCCCCTCGTAAAATTGAGCTGTCCAGCTACTCGCGCCGGGCAGGCCAACGGCGCTGCTTTCAGTGTATTTGCTTAGCCGGGTCCTACAGGGGCCGGCCTTCACTGCGTTCAGGCAGTCGCTCCCTACAGAAAAATCACTCCCCCATTCGCCCCCAAGATACAGATTATGCTATTGCCACGAACTCAATGCTCTCGTAGCAAGAACATCTATTACAAAGGGCTGACTAAACTGCATTTGAAAAGCCCGCTGATACTTTCCATCAGCGGACTTTAGTTGGCAGAGAATATTCTCAGCCCCTATGATATTAACGTTTCATATTGATAACCGTCTCTAACATCTCATCACCAACGGTGATAATTTTGGAGTTAGACTGGAAACCACGCTGGGTGATAATCATATCGGAGAATTCGTTGGCGACATCCACATTGGACATTTCTAATGCGGACGGGGTAATTGTTACGCCCAAATCAATAGCAGTCTTGACATTGGCCGTACCACTGTTGTTGGATTCCTGATAGAGGCTGCTGCCAGTCTTGGTTAAGCCAGAGGCGTTGGTGAATTGGGCAATGGCCACTTGGGCTTCTGACTGCTTCAAACCGTTAGTGTATGTGCCAGTGATAATCCCAGAGCTATCAATAGAAATGCTCTTCAAAGTACCAGCTGCATTGCCGTCAGCATTCCCCTTAACAGTATTGCTACCAGCATATTGAGTTAATGCAGAAAAATCGATACTTACTGACATAGGCGACATAGAACCATTCTTTAATGTCAGTTCACTGCTACCAGAACCTTTTTTGAATTTACCATTTTCATCAAATGTCAGCGTTACATCCTCCATTTCAACAGTAGTCTCAGTACCATCAGCATCAGTTATGATTTGGGTTTGTGTTGAGGATGTATCTGTAAAATCTTTCCCCACTGTAACTTTCCATTGATTCGTTGATGGGTCAGTCTCTACAAAATACACCGTTACCGCATGAGCATTTCCCAAAGAATCATAGACATTAATGGTGGTGGTTACAGGCATACTGTTACCTGTTTCAAACGCCCCAGAGGTTTGCTGTACTTTTGTGTCATCGCTTAATATAAGTGTTACTGCATTGGTAGAACTTGCGGTAATCTGCCCTCCTGCAATACTGGAAACAGCTGTATCAGCATCAATTGCCGTACCTGCCGGTCCAGATAACGTGCACACCACCTCCGTAGGTGTTGGCGTGCCACCATCGGTAAGAGTAATACTTGTATCAGTTCCCCCAACAGCCTCTTTCACCTTCCAAGATTTAGACATATCCAAGTCTTTATCTATACCTTCAACAGTATATTCCTTGCCACCTATAGTTAAAGTTAACGGCTTTGTTCCAGTTACCGAATCTTTCGCAATAGTACCACCAGATATTTGAGTTATAGTTGGCAAAGCAGAATTTAAGTTATTTTCATAGGTAGCACTAGTCGTAGCTGCAGCCGCCATGGACTTACCAGCCTTTACTGTAATATTCCCCACAGCACCAGTAGTATTAAGCTCTCCATTAGAAGCTGACCATCCCTGCACAAAGAGGCCACTTCCCGGCAGGACATAGTTACCTTCTGCATCAAACTCGAAAGCACCATCACGGGTATAATAGGTTTCGTTGCCACTTTTTACAATAAACAAGCCGTTACCGGACAGGCACAGGTCGGTATTTTTACCCGTGGACTGAATACTGCCATCCGTGAAGAGCAAATCAATGCTGGCTACGCCAGTACCAAGGCCAATCTGCTTCGGATTAGTACCACCGATAGTCTCCCCAGGAGCAGATGCACCAGAAGTAGTCTGGCTAAGTGTATCGGCAAAGGTTACGCGGCTAGACTTAAAGCCCGTGGCATTTACGTTAGCAATATTATTGCCGATAACATCCATTCTCGTTTGATGTCCCTTCAACCCCGAAACACCAGAAAAAAGCGAACGCATCATAATGAATCTTCCTTTCCTTACATGAAAAGATTTTTTCTTATGATGCAGCAATCGCGAGATACCTCAATCGGTCAGTATCTCCAAGTCTCCTTATCGGTCCAACTCTTAGATGATTGCTGCACTGTCAATATTCGTTATTATGTTGTCTGTGCCCTGGAGTTTTTCCAGAGCGGTGATTACCGTGCGGTTGGCTACGCTGACCACCAGCGCCACCTCCTGCATGTAGATGAGGGATTCCCTCGCTCCCTTTTGGGCCAGCTTGTCAACGGCTGACTGCAGGCGAGCCAAATCTTCATGGCTCAAATTGATATTCCTTTCTTGCAAGCGGTTCTGCGCATGCACGGAGAAGGCAATCTCTGCGCCTTTGACAGATTCCTTCTCCTGCGCACTTTGCAGAAAATCTTGAAAGCTGATTTGGCTCGCATTATGCGTCTGTGCAGTACCTTGCAAACTGGTTATTCGTCCTTGAAGCGGAAGGATGGGGTGCATGATTCTCTCCTCCCTTATTCATAGCCAAAATAATTTAGCTTCCCAGTACACCTTCTCCAATACGGATGATGTTGCCAATAGCGACCTTATAGGACTGGCCGCCGGCACTGGCTACAATCGTCGGGGAACCATCGGAAATGCTTACCCCTGTAACCTTGCCTTCCATCTTGGAGGTTGTCGTACTAACCTTGCCATTTGCGTCCGTGCTGGTGGTATCAATGGTCCACTGGATATCCTTGCCAATCATATTGCTGAGCTGGCCTACCAGTACCGAAGTGTCAATGTTGCTGACCAGTTTCGATACATCACTGAGGCCATCGGCTACATTGGTCATCTGTTCCAATGCAGAGAACTGTGCCAACTGGGCCAGATATTCGCCATTATCCTGCGGGTCCAGCGGGTCCTGATACTTCATCTGGGTAACCAATAACTGCAGGAATGCATCCTTGCCTAAGGCACTATTATCCTTGTTGGCCTGAGTCTGACTGGCCTGATAGTTTTCCAGCGTCTGGGTTACACCATCCACTGTGATTGTGTTTAATGAATTTGCCACCTTTTTCACCTTCTATGCTTTAGACTCGGTAATCGACACCATCGGCAACGTCAGCTGTGTTTTGCTGACTAACAGCTATATTTTCGGTCTCTTCCCCATAATCTTCCACATTTCCTATATTCCTAATGCTGTTGCCACTGTGTCCCTGATTCTGCTGCCATGCCTGCTGTCCCTCTCCCTGAGGAAGCTGCCCGTCCGTGAGTCCGGCATAGACATCGACGTTATCCACTTTGAGTCCCTGATTGTTGAGTTCCTGTTTCAGCTGTACCAGCGTGTTTTCAATGATAGCCCTTACCTGCGCGTTGTCGCTGTGGAAGGAGGCGTTGATTGCACCGCCCGCCGAAACGGAAACCTTAAGGGTAAGTTCGCCTAAATGGTCGGGGTGGAGTTTTATGACCATCTGGGTATCCTGTCCCCGCCGCAAGAGCCTTGCCTGTTCCACAATCTGACGGGGAACTCCAAAGTCTTCCTGCACGTTCTGGGGCTGATTCACATCCGCTGTCCCCTTGGCTCCTGTCAGGCTCTCATTGAGGCTCTGCTGAAACATGCTGATGGGTTCGTTATTGGCGGACTGCTGAACCGGCGCCTTATCGCCTACAGCTTCTTCCGGAAGCTGCGTTGTCTGCCTGCCCTCGCCATCGAGCTGATTCTGCTGGGCGTTCATGGACTGCGTTACCACCGGCACTTCATCTTCAACCGTTATGTTGACACCTGCCAGCGGATTATTCACGGGCTGCCCTTCTTCTGTCTTTAGGGGATGCACCATGACTTCAGGAATTTTACCCTGACCTGCCGCCTGCTGCAACGTCACTGAATCATTCACCTTCCCAGCAGGCATGGACGGCATCGTCTCTTCGCTCTGCTCAAAAGGCGCCATTCCCTTGGCATCTGCTCTTTCCTTGCCATTATTCAGTACCGTTAAGGACGGCATTTCCGTTTGGTTTGCGGTCAACTCATCCGCTGCATTTGCTACATTTTTTGCATTTGCTACTTGATTAGCACTCTGGTGATTGCTTAACTGGACTTCCAACAAGGTCGCCGGTTTTGCTGACTGATTGATTTCCAGTGAACCTGCCTGCGGATTTTGGTTAAGTTCCGGCTGAATATTCTCCAAAGCCGTTTCTTTGCCCGTTGTCTTCACCTGCTGTCCCGAAAGCATTGCCAGGAAATTCTTATTTTTCTGAGTATCTTCCGCTGACTGAGGCAATAAACTCTGCAAATTCACTGTGGCTGCCGCTTCTGCCTGCTGTGGCACTTCTTCCATGACCAATGCGGCCTGCCCTTCCGGAGAAAAGTTCAGCACCACTGCCTGTGCGGCCAGTTTGCCTAATTCCTGTTCTCCTGCTGATGCTTCGCTGCCTTCCGTAGCTTTTGCTCCCTGCGCATCCTTTCCATCCTTGGCTGCTTTCCCTGCCTTTTGCTCCTTGCCCTGCTGCTTATTCAAAGCAGCCTCCGTTCCGTCTGGCATATCGTCTTTTATATCAGCTTCCTTAGCCTCAACATTTCCTTGTTCACTTCCCTGTACTGCCGATTTTGCCGTTTTCCCTGCTGCATCTTCTCCAGCCTTGCCCAGTACCTCACCGAAGGAATCCTTGGCACTGCCTGTGGAATTTCTGCTCACCGTCCTTGTGGGCTGAACTTTAGGCGCGGCACCGGCTTTGGGAGAAATTGCCATTACATTTGCTGTGTTCACTGAATCACCTCCTTCTCATGGTATTTATCGGCGAAAAGTGACTTTTACTTAAATAAAAAATTCTCCTTCTTTGATGAAAAGGAGAATTTTCATAGCAAATAATTATTGTTCCTGTTGTGCCGACGCTTCCTGATTTTCCTGCTGGGCCTTTTCTTCCATCATCTTACGGACATCTTCTTCCGTGTTGACTTCTTTCTTGGTGCCGGCATACATGATACGGGTAATGCGGGCAGTCTTGCCTTCATCAAATTCCGTCATAATCTTAGCCACAACCGCTTCATCCATGCGCTGTAAAATGGCAATGCACATATCATCATCGAGCTGGTCCATGGCCTTGGCAGCATCCTTGGGCTTCATCTGATTGTACAGACGGGCCAGCTTGGAAACGCGTTTCTTTTCCTCGGCTTCGCGCTGCTTCATTTGCTTTTCGATTTCTTCCTTGGTTATGACAATTTTCTTGGATTCTTTTTTATCCTTGTCGTCTTTCTTTGCTTCTTTGTCCTTATCCTTGCCTGGTTTCGCATCCTCCACGGGAAGATTTTCCATGTCATCCTTACTCGGTGCCGGACGCACAAAGTATTCGCCAATAACCGGCAGGTCGTAGAGCTTGAGTTTCTCATTTGCCTCCTGAGTGTCAATCAACTGCAGGTAAACCCCCAGGGCAAAGCCTCCCAAAATCAGTACTAATAGCAGGAAGAGCACTAATAGCACTTTCACTATTTTACTGCCTTTTTTCTTTTTTTTCTTCGCTGCCATTGTCCAACCCGCCTTTGTTATCTGTAAATATCAAGTACCTTGCTTACATAATTCTGCGTCTCTTTGTACGGTGGAACACCGCCATAATCCTTCACTGCACCAGGGCCGGCGTTGTACGCTGCCACTGCCTTCTTGAGGTCCCCTCCAAAGGTATCCAGCATCTGCCGCAGGTATTTGGCTCCACCTTCGATATTTTGCTGCTTATTATAGGGGTCAACCCCCAGAGATGCCGCTGTGTCCGGCATCAGCTGCATAACGCCAATGGCGCCCACGGAGGAAACAGCATCCTGATTGCCATTGGATTCCACTTCAGCCACAGCGGCTACCAGCTTGGGGTCTACCTTATATTTGCGGGCCGCCGCTTCAATCAATGTGCTGAGGTTTTGGTCAGCCAGCGGCATATCGTCCAGAAGTTTACTGGAAACCTTTTTGGCCGCTTCTGTCTGCTGTACCTCTGGAAGCTGCTGGCTTTTATCCTCTGCAGCCGCTTTTGCTGTATCCTGCACCTTTTCGGTATTGGCAAGGCCCAGAGATTTTTGAATCTCCTTTTCCAGTTTTTGGGAGAAGCCTGTTCCGGGCATGTTTCCCGGCATTCCAAACTGCTCCTGCAACTGGGCAATTCTTGCCTGTACATGGCGTACACCGGTTAAATCCATCATGAGCTTACCCCTTCCCTCTTACGCCGCATCGTGAGCTGGAGTCCGATTTCGTCCAGCATCTTCTGTTCTTCCTGCAGGGCCTCTGCCTGATATTCCTGCCAGCGGCGTTCCTTCAGCTGTTCTATACTCTTGAGATAACTCATTACATCCATCAGGATTTTGAGTTTCTTCTGCTTCTCGGCTTTCATCTGCAGAATGATGTTCTGCTGCATTTCAATCTGTTCCCGCTTCCAGGCAAAAAAACTGTTGAAGGTCATCAGTCTGCCTACGGTAACCCGAATGCCTTCCCTTGAAAGAGCATCATAATCCTGTTGGCCTTTCTGCATTTCTGCCAGCAAAGTATTAAGCCCCTCCCGGGCTTCCTCCACCTTACGGGAGGCATCAGCAAAGTCACGCTCGGCATCATCCTTCTTGCGCCGGGTGACCCTTAAGAGGGTTTCCAGCTGAAACTTAAACTTCTTCATGGCCTATCACCCGGAAATCCCGATTAATTTCTTTTCGGTTTCCTCATAGGAATCCACTTCATAAATTCCCTGACAGAGGAATTCATTTATGGCATCAATCTTTTGGATGGACTCGTCAATCTTGGCACTGGAGCCCTTCACATAAGCACCGATATGAATAAGATCCTCTGCGTCCCGATACACCGCCATAAGCTGCCGCATCTGCTGGGCTGCTTTCAAATGTTCCGGTGACACTACTTCATTCATAACACGGCTGACGCTGGGCATGATGTCAATGGCGGGGAAGTGATTCTGCGCCGCAATATTGCGGGAGAGCACGATATGCCCGTCCAGAATGGAGCGCACCGCATCGGCAATGGGCTCGTTCATATCGTCACCATCGACGAGCACCGTATAGATGCCTGTAATGGAACCGGTGGAATTTGTTCCCGCCCGCTCCAGCAGCCTTGGCAGCATGGCAAAAACCGAAGGCGTATAACCACGGGTAGCCGGTGGCTCCCCAATGGTCAACCCGACTTCACGCTGCGCCATGGCAAAGCGGGTAACCGAATCCATCATCAAGATGACCTTGCGCCCTTGGTCGCGGAAGTATTCCGCAATGGCCGTGGCCGTCATCGCGCCCTTGATGCGTACCAGCGCAGGCTGGTCAGATGTAGCCACCACCACCACGGAGCGCTTCATGCCCTCTTCGCCCAAATCGCGCTCGATAAAGTCACGCACCTCACGGCCACGTTCCCCCACCAGAGCGATAACGCTGATATCTGCTTCGGTATTTCGGGCTATCATGGAAAGAAGGGTGGATTTACCCACCCCGGAACCAGCCATAATACCGATACGCTGTCCCTCACCCATGGTGATAAGGCCATCAATCGCCCGCACCCCTACATAAAGACTGTCGTGAATACGAGGCCGCGACAGAGGATGCGGCGGGTCAGCGTTAAGACCATACTCCGTCT
The DNA here is from genome assembly GCF_000701565.1 of Selenomonas sp. FC4001. Taxonomy (NCBI): domain Bacteria; kingdom Bacillati; phylum Bacillota; class Negativicutes; order Selenomonadales; family Selenomonadaceae; genus Selenomonas; species Selenomonas sp. FC4001. Next base: position 662,616 of record NZ_KL370793.1, read on the forward strand.
TGCAAAGGATTGGGCCCTTGCCATCAATGGGATTGCCCAATCCGTCTAAGACACGGCCCAGAAGTTCTTCGCCCACTCGGACATTCAGCATTCTCTGGGCGGCAGTCACTTCACAGCCCGGGCCAATGCCCTGCATCTCACCGACAGGCATCAGCATGACATAGCCCTCACGGAACCCCACCACTTCGGCAGGGATGGGCGGCACATCGGGATTATGGGAACTTACATAGCATAACTCTCCCACGCTCACCGTCGGCCCCTGTGATTCAATGACCAGACCGATAACCTGCGTAACCTTCCCCGTCAGCTTGACGCTGGAACACTCATATACCGCTTCGGTAAATTTGTCGATATTCAGTTTGAAAGGCTTTCCCTGCATATCTTCCATAGCGCCATACCTCAAGGGAAACGCTTAAAGCATAACATTTTTTACTGCCTGCCGTACCAGTTCTATCTGGGTGGCAAGCCTTGCATCCACTGTGCCATTAGGCGTTTCAATCAAACAATCCCCCGGCTTCATGCTTTGGTCAGAAACCAAATCAATGGTGGCATCCCCATAGGTTAAGAGACCCCGGAACTCATTGCGGGCCATCAGCACCAAATCATAGTCCTGCGGCGCAATATGGATTTTTAATTCCTTCTGGTCCTTTACCTTGGTGATAGCCTCCCGCACCACAGGCAGTACCACTTGTGGTACATCGATGAAATGCTGCGGTAATATCTTCTCCACCACGGCCATAACGATGCGCACCACATCCTGCTCGGCCTGCTGCACATAGTCGCGCGTGGCCGCCTTGGCATCACGCAGGGTCTTTTCCGCCTGAGCACTGCCTTCGGCAATGGTTGCCGCCATTTCCTCACGGATTTTGGCTTCCCCATCTTTTAGGCCTTCTTCATAGCCCTCCTGATGGCCCTGCTTTATGGCTTCTTCCTTAGCATCCTGAATCTCCTGCTGGGCTTCTGCTTTCATGCGCTCACATTCGGCTTTGGCCTCCTGCCGCATGATTTCAGCATCCACCTTGGCATCCTTCAGGAGCTGAATCGCACGCTGCTCCTTGGCAGCAATTTCTGCCAGCATACGGGCCTGGGCTTCTTCATCTATGCCAAAGTTCTCCGCCGCAGATGCCTCGGGCTTAGGCGGCTCGGGGGTATGGATAAGATGAGGATTCTCCTCCCATATCGCGGCTTTGATAACTCTAGACAATCATCTCGTCTCCCTGTCCACGCGATACTACGATATCGCCCTTGTCTTCCAGTACGCGGATGACGTTGACGACCTTCTGCTGTGCCTCTTCTACGTCGCGAATCTTTACCGGGCCCATAAACTCGATTTCTTCGCGGAGCATATCGGCGGCACGTTTCGACATATTTCGGTAAACCTTGTCCGCCACTTCCTGAGGCGTAGCCTTGAGGGCCAGGGACAAATCCTTGGTATCCACCTCGCGCAGAACCATCTGCAGCGAGCGGTCGTCCAGCTGAACGATATCTTCGAATACGAACATGAGGCGTTTGATTTCTTCCGCCAGTTCCGGATTGTCCACTTCCAAGGTTTCGATAATGGATTTTTCTGTGGTACGGTCCACCCGGTTGAGCACTTCCACGATGGCCTTGACACCGCCTGCCGTGGTGAAGTCCTGCGTAACCAGAGAGGAAAGTTTGCGTTCGAGCACCCGTTCCACCTCGCGAATAATATCCGGCGACGTCCTGTCCATCTGGGCAATACGCCGAGCTACATCGGCCTGGGCTTCCGGTGACAGGGAACCAAGTACCGTTGCCGCCTGGTCCGGATCCAGATAAGCCATGATGAGCGCAATGGTCTGGGGATGCTCGTTGTTGATGAAGTTCATGAGCTGAGAAGGGTCTGTCTTGCGCAGGAAGTCGAACGGACGAACCTGCAGGCTCGTGGTGAGACGATTGAGAATTTCCATCGCCTTTTCCGACCCCAGTGCCTTCTCCAGTACGTTCTGTGCATATTCCAAACCGCCTGTGGAAATGTAGTCGCTGGCCATGGCCATCTGATAAAACTCACTGACAACTTTGGACTTAACCTCAGAACTTACCTTTTTATGATTCGCAATTTCCAGGGTTATACGCTCAATTTCATCATCGGCCAAATGCTGAAACAATTTCGCCGAATACTCCGGCCCCAGAGCAATGAACAAAATGGCCGCCTTCTCTGTATTAGTGAGCTGTTCGTCCTCACTATCGCCATACATATCTTCAAGTGCCATAGGTCATTCCTCCGCAAGCCAGGTTTTAACAAGCATAGCCACCTCAGCAGGCCGCTGGTCGATAAGCTGCTGCAGGGTCTGTTTTTCGGTGAGGTGCTGCTGTTCTTCTTCAGTAAGTTCTTCAACATCCAAGGCACCAGCGGCGAGGAGTGCTGCGCGTTCTTCTTCTTCCAATTTCTTCCTTGCTTCCTCCTCCTGACGGATTCGCTCCTGCTCGGCCGCAATAGCTTCGAGCTTCTTCTTGCGGCGATAGTAGAGGTAGCCGCCGATAGCAGCCAGAACCAGCAGAATTGCTGCAATGGTACCGTAGAAGATACGGTCCTCACGGTCTTTTGCCGCCTGTTCCTCAGCTGCCCGCTTATCGCGAAGTTCCGTGCTAAATGGCAGTGGTTCAACCGAAACCGTATCACCACGGTCCGTGTTGATGCCTGCCGCACTGCTGACCGTCCGCATAATGCTGTCCTGCTGCTGCGGGGTCACCGTGTCATCCACCAGCACCGCCACCGTCAAACGGCGGATGGAGCCGGGAGCTGCCACAGTCTTGGATTTTTCTTCGTTTATTTCATAGTTTTTCGTAGATTCTTTTTTCTCATACTCGGCATTGGCGTTGGCATTCTGGGCCACATAGCCGGGTACATTGGACTGTACCCCTGCTGCACCACCGGGCTGAGTGGATGTACCATTATAGGATTCACTCAAATCCTGCTGGCTGCGAATAATACCAGAATCGTCCACCACGGGGGTAAAGGTCTGTTTATCGGTGGTTCTGTCGTCAAAGTCAAGTTCCACACTGACCCGGGCAAACGCCTTGCCCTCACCCATGGAATCATCCAGCATAGACTGGATGTTCTTCTGGATATTATCCTGAACCTTTTTGGTCATCTCCAGCTGCGTCATCGTTTTGACACCGACTGTCTGTTCCTCATTTTCATCAGGGTCATTGAGGATTTTGCCCGTGTCGTCCACCACTGTGATATTTTCGGGTTTGAGCCCCTGCACACTGTTGGCTGCCAGATTGACAATGCCTTTGATTTCCTTTTTGGATAATTCCACATTAGGCCGCAAATGAAGCATAATGGAGGCCGTAGCGGGCTTCTCATTCTTCTTATAAAGGCTGTCTTCCGGCAAAACGATATGAACCCGTGCTTTTTCCACGGCAGCAATCTGTTCAATGGTTCGGGTCAGCTCGCCCTGCAAAGCCTGCAGATAATTGACCTTGTTCTGGAATTCCGTAACGCCCAGCTTGCTGTCATCAAAGATTTCAAAACCTTTGTTGCCCCGGGGCAGCCCCTGAGTGGACAAATCAAGCCGTGCATTATGCACATCCCGTGAGGGAACCATGATGGTAGTGCCTTGCCGCGTTTCCTGTACTTCGTATTCTATTTTGGATTCTTTTAGCTTTGCAGCTACTTCGCCGGCATCCTTGGTTTCCATATTGGTAAACAGGGGAACCATATCCGGTTTATTGCCATACCACGCACTTACACCAATGATGGCAATGAGAATAGCCAAAGCGGAACCCAGCATAATATAACGCTGGCGCTTGCTGAATCTCTCCAGAAGCTCCTTATACCGCTCTTTCCAATCTCCCATGATCTCAATCCCTTCACGTAGAATTACACTGTATTAGCTGTTATACTTGCATGCGCATAATTTCCTGATAAGCACTCATTGCTCTGTTTCTCATTTGAAGGGTCAGCTGGAGGGCAATATCAGCCTTCTGGGCGGCGATAACCACCTGGGAAACATCTTCAATTCGCCCGGCTGCCAGCAGGGCATTCTGCCGGTCCGATTCCAGCTGTAAAGCGTTCGTTTTTTTCAAAGCCGCGGTCAGATATTGGCCGAAGCTTTGCACTTCTTTTGGTTCCTGCGTTTCGCCCAAATGACTCGTGGCATGCATCGACACCGGAGTCATCGCAAGTGGTGCAATTTCCATATCTCTATCCTCTCAAATCAAAAGCATCCCTAATTTCACTTGCCCATTTCCAAGGCCTTGGTCACCATGGACTTGGCAGCATTAATCGTCGTGGTATTGGCTTCATAAGCCCTGGAGGCGGTAATCATATCCACCATCTCTGCCACTACATTGATATTGGGCCGTTCCACATAACCGTCAGCATTGGCATCCGGATGTCCCGGGTCATAGACCAGCGGGCCCTGGGTGTTGTCGCTTTCGATGCGGGTTGCCCGTACACCATCTCCGGCTTCCAGCTTGTTTGCCGCTTTTTTCAAAAAACTCTGAAAGGGGCCGTCATTCTTCGTCCGTGGTTCAAAGACCACATAACGCCGGTGGTAAGCTCCGCCCTCCTGCGTCCGGGTTGTATTGGCATTGGCGATGTTGTTGGAGATAACATCCATACGCAAGCGCTCTGCCGTAAGTCCTGACGCGGCCGCATCAATCCCTAAAAACATGCTCATCTTCTTATCCCTTTGCACTTTCTACCATCAGCTTAGCTCTGTCCGCTGGTGATAACATTCTTCATCTTGGTCATAAAGCCGCCCAGCTGGGTGGTCATGGCGTTGTAGTACAAATGATTCTTGGAAAGTCCCGCCATCTCAATATCAATATCTACATTGTTGTCATCCACACGCATGGTTGTGGTATCATCCTCTTCAATGACGGCATGAACCTTGCCGTGCAGAGGAATGGGCAGGTGCCGGTCATGGGTGCGGACAATCGCCAGCCGGTTCACATCATCATCCAGATGGAGCTCCTTGGCCAACAAATCTTCAAAGTTCACCGCACTTCGCTTGAAATGAGGCGTATTGACATTGGCGATATTATTGCTGATAACTTCCTGACGCAAATTAGCGGCTTCCAGCCCCCGGGAAAGGTAATCGAAGTTTGGTGAATTCATTATCTGTTCCAGCATGCCGGAATCACACCCTTTCTTCCTGCCACTTTCTAAATATCCTTATAGTTGCCTTTTATTTATTTTCTACATAAGCCCTCTAACTCCTTCCCACTTTATCATTTTTTTCTTGGCAAATCTATAATGACTTCTCAAAAATTTTGCAAAAAAAAATAAGACCGGCACCTAAGCGCCGGTCCCAAAGGAATCCGAATCAGATTTTCAGTTTCTGTACTTCTTCGAGCAGGTACTCGTTGAGAACCTTGATGTAAGTACCCTTCATGCCGAGGGACTTGGAAGAGATAACGCCAGCGGACTCGAACTTGCGCAGAGCGTTTACGATAACAGAGCGGGTGATCTTCACCTTGTCAGCAATCTTGGAAGCTACCAGGAGGCCTTCCGTATCCGGCAGAGCTTCGAGAATTGCTTTGGCTGCACGGCTCTCGGAGAAAGAGAGCGTGTTGAGGGCAATCTGTACCGTAGCTTTCTTGCGGGCTTCGATTTCGATTTTTTCGGCATGGTCGCGGAGCATTTCCATGCCCACAACCGTAGCACCGTATTCGCAGAGCAGCAGGTCTTCATCGCTGAACTCTTCGTCATACTTAGCCACCACCAGCGTACCGATGCGTTCACCTACACCATAAATCGGAACGATGGTCGTGTTCTTGCCGTTGAACAGGCACTTCGTATTTTCTTCATAAGCGCACATGCCCGTCTTGGAATGGAGATTGGCGTTGGTTTCATCCATGCGCATGAGCCAGTTCACATAGGTCTTGGGGAACTCACCCTGATTGATAACCTTGTCCACCATCAGGTCGCATTCGAAATCATCCACAAAGGCATAACCGAAAATCTTGCCCTTCTTGTTGGTAATATAGACGTTCGCATTCAGCACGTTGCTGAGAACGCGGGAAATTCCATCGTATTCCACATTCTCGGAACGCTGCAGGAGCCGGTTGATTTTTCTTGTTTTCTCTAATAAAGATGCCATGTAGCCTTTCTCCTTTACAAAATATTTCGACAGCCTGACACAGTACCTAACAGGCCATCACATACACATCTAATGGTATTTTATCACATTTTTCGAAATAATCATAGATGCTGAATAATATTTTTAATTAAATTTTCATATTATTTCTGTCAGCGCAAAAGGAATCTGCATGCAGATTCCTTTTATCACTGTCAATTACAGAATAAATTGTGACAAATCACGGTTCACCACAATGTCAGCCAGCTGCTTGTCCACATAGGCCGCATCGATGACGACCTTCTTCTCCGTAAGTTCCGGAGCCGTGAAGCTGACTTCTTCGAGCAGTTTTTCCAGCAGGGTATGCAGGCGGCGGGCACCGATATCCTCGGCCTGCTCGTTGACATCACAGGCTAATTGTGCCAGACGGCCGATGGCATCCTCCTTGAATTCCAGTTCCACCCCTTCAGTTGCGAGCATGGCCTGATACTGCTTAATCAGAGCATTCTGCGGTTCAGTGAGGATTTTCTGGAAGTCTTCCTTGCGCAGGGACTTGAGTTCCACACGGATAGGAAAACGGCCCTGCAATTCCGGAATCAAATCCGAAGGCTTAGCCATATGGAAGGCACCGGCGGCAATAAAGAGCACATGGTCGGTCTTTAAGGGGCCGTACTTCGTCATAACGGTAGAGCCTTCGACAATCGGCAGAATATCACGCTGTACACCTTCGCGGCTCACATCTGCCCCGGAGCTGTTGCCCTTGACGGCAACTTTATCTATTTCGTCGAGAAATACAATGCCGCTGTACTCAGCTACCTTCACAGCTTCATCCGCCACAGCTTCCATATCAATAAGCTTGTCGGCTTCTTCCTGCGTAAAAATCTTGCGGGCCTGCTCGACCGTTACCTTGCGCTTGCGATGACGCTTGGGCATCAGGTTGCCAATCATATCCTGAATGTTGTCGCCCATGCTTTCGAGACTAGAACCAGCGAACATGCCTACCATGGGCTTGCCGGAATCTTCCACATCAATCTCAATGGTTTCCTGTTCCAGTTCGCCCTTCTGCAGACGTTTGCGCACCCATTCACGGCCAGCCTGATACTTCGGCTCTGCCGGCTGTTCCTCCTTCTCTTCGGCATCATCGCTGCCGCCAAAGAGACGTCCCAAAGGATTCGTATTCTTCTTGGGTTCCGGAACGAACACATCGAGAATGCGTTCTTCCGCCATTTCCTTGGCCTTGTCCTGAACAGATTCGATACGCTGCTGGCGCACCATGCGCACAGAGGTTTCCGCCAGGTCACGGATGATGGATTCCACATCACGGCCCACATAGCCCACTTCGGTAAACTTCGTGGCTTCCACCTTGATGAACGGTGCTTTAACAAGCTTTGCCAGACGGCGGGCAATTTCCGTCTTGCCCACGCCGGTGGAACCAATCATCAGAATGTTCTTGGGCACTACATCTTCCTGCATATCTGCAGGCAGTTTGCGGCTGCGCCAACGGTTGCGCAGAGCAATGGCCACAGACTTTTTCGCTTCGTCCTGGCCTACGATATATTTATTGAGTTCCTCCACAATCTGACGCGGAGTCTGTTCATTCGTACCAAAAAATTCTTCCATTTAGTCCAGTTCCTCCACCTTGATGTTATGATTGGTAAATACGCAGATATCCGCCGCAATGGACAGCGCCTCTTTGGCAATCTCGCCCGCGCTCATCTCCGTATGCTTGGCCATGGCACGGCCGGCAGACAGCGCATAGAAACCGCCGGAACCAATGGCGGCTACATCCCCGTCCGGCTCAATGACTTCGCCGTTACCGGAGAGCATCAGCATGGTGTCCTTATCCGCTACCAGCAGCAGGGCTTCCAATTTGCGCAGGATTTTATCCGTACGCCATTCCTTGGCCAGCTCGACTGCCGCCCGCTGCAAATTGCCATTATAGCTTTCCAGCTTCGCCTCAAACTTTTCGAACAACGTAAAGGCATCGGCCACGGAACCGGCAAAGCCTGCCAGTACCTGATTATGGTAAAGGCGGCGCACCTTGCGGGCGTTGGCCTTCATAATGGTATGTTCACCGAAAGTCACCTGACCGTCACCGGCAATGGCAGTTTTGCCATTCTTGCGCACGGCACAGATTGTCGTTGCATGAAATTGTGTTTCCATGATATCTAATCAACCTCCAATAGCAGGCTTGAACGCATCAATGGCGGCTAAAGCCCGCTCCGCAAGTTTCATTTTCTTGGCTTTTTTATCTTTGATAATCTTGCCGTTCTCATTGCGCATAACAATGGTGGGCAGGATGCCAAAGTTCACATTCATGGGCTGGAAGTGCTTGGCTTCGCTGGTAGTGATGTAATGTGCCAAAGCGCCATGGCAGGTTTCCTCCGGGAATACCAAAGGTTCCTTGTCCATGGCCATACGCGCGGCATTGACGCCGGCCACCAGTCCCGAAGCTGCCGATTCCACATACCCCTCTACACCTGTCATCTGCCCGGCAAAGAACAGATTGTCTATGCCCTTAAACTGGAAGGTAGGCCGCATGTGCGTCGGCGAATTCAGGAAGGTATTGCGGTGCATAACACCATAGCGCAGGAATTCTGCGTTCTCCAGTCCCGGAATCATGCCAAAGACACGGCGTTGTTCCGGCCATTTGAGATGGGTCTGAAAGCCCACGATATTGTAGAGTGTAGCCGAAGCATTATCCTGGCGCAGCTGCACTACAGCATAGGGGCGCACACCGGTTTCTGGATGTTCCAATCCCACAGGCTTAAGCGGGCCAAAGAGCAGGGTGTCCTCCCCGCGGCTGGCCATAACCTCTACGGGCATGCAGCCTTCAAAGAATTTTTCCTTCTCAAAATCCTTGGTCGGGGCTTTTTCTGCGTTGACCAGTTCCGTCCAGAACGCCTGATATTCTTCCTTGGTCATGGGGCAGTTGATATATGCTGCCTCGCCCTTGCCATAACGAGAAGCCCGATAGGCCTTAGTCATATCCACGGATTCGAGGCTCACAATCGGCGCTGCCGCATCATAGAAGTACAGTGAATCATTGCCGGTGAGTTTGGCAATTTCTTCTGCCAGTTTGCCTTCCGTCAACGGGCCGCTGGCCACAATAGTAATGGCGTCATCCCGCAGGGGGATATTTTCGATTTCTTCGTGAACCACCGTGATATTGGGATGGCTGCTCACCTTGTCGGTGATATACTGGCTGAAACCGTGACGGTCTACAGCCAAAGCACCGCCTGCCGGTACTTTCGTAGCATCAGCAGCTTCCATGATGATGGAATTAAGACGGCGCATTTCCTCTTTGAGCACGCCCACGGCATTTTCCATGCCAGCCCCCCGCAGGGAGTTGCTGCAGACCAATTCGGCAAACTCCGCGGTCTTATGGGCAGGAGTAGACTTAACCGGGCGCATTTCATAAAGCGTTACCTTGGCTCCCATATTGGCTGCCTGCCAGGCGGCTTCGGCCCCGGAAAGGCCCGCTCCAATGATGATGATATCTTTCATTATTTCTTTTTACCTTTTTTCGTCTTACTTTCTTTTTCAGCCTGAGCGGCAGCTTCAGCTTCCTTGGCTTTCTTGGCTTCGGCGCGCTGGCGCATCTTTTCCAGTTCCTTGTTGATGGGATGGTCGATGCGCGTCTTGCAGGCCTCATTGCTGCAATAGGTCAGCCCGCGGCCGTTCTTATAATGATGCTTGAGCATGAACGCACCGCACGTGGGGCATTTCTCCTGCAGGGGCTGGTCCCAGGTGGTGTAATCGCACTCGGGATAATTCTTACAGCCATAGAACTTGCGGCCACGATGGGATTTACGCTCCACGATGGAGCCGCCGCATTTCGGGCACTTGACACCGGTATCCACGAGCAGCGGCTTCGTGTTGCGGCAGTCCGGGAACCCCGGGCAGGCCAGGAATTTGCCATAGCGGCCCTGCTTGACCACCATCATGCGGCCGCAGATATCGCAGGGCACGTCGGAAACCTCCTCGGGAAGTTCCACATGGCCAATGGCTTCGTCCGCCTTTTCGAGTGTCACGGCAAAGGGGTCATAGAATTCCTTGAGCAGGTGGTTCTTCTCCACCTTGCCTTCGGCGATTTCGTCGAGCTCATTTTCCAAATCCGCCGTGAACTTCACATCAACGATATCCTTGAAGTATTCCTTCAGCATATCCACCACGACAAAACCGAGTTCTGTCGGCTGGAAATGCTTGTCAATGCGCTGTACATAACCGCGGGCCTGAATCGTCTCGATAATCGGCGCATAGGTACTCGGACGGCCGATTTCCTTTTCCTCCAACGTCTTGACCAAGGAGGCATCATTATAGCGTGGAGGCGGCTCCGTGAAATGCTGCTGAGGGAGCATCTTGGCGATATTTAATTCATCACCCTCGGCCAAATCCGGCAGCAGGACGTCCTTTTCCTTCTTGGTGGTCTCTGCACCGGCATAGACTGCCGTAAAGCCGGCAAATTTCAGCTTGGAGCCGGCAGCTTTAGCCTGATAACGGCTGCCTGCCTTAATCTGAATGCTCATGGTATCGTAAACGGCCGGTACCATCTGGCTGGCCGTGAAGCGCTGCCAAATCAGCGTGTAGAGCTTCAGCTGGTCCTTGTTCAGATATTTTTCCACGCTCTCCGGTGTGATATTCACATCCGTCGGACGGATGGCTTCATGGGCATCCTGTGCCTTCTTGCCCGTCACATAGACATTGGCCTTGGCAGGCAGGTAGTCTTCCCCGAACTGCTCACCAATAAAGGCACGAGCATCATTGAGTGCCACATCGGACAGACGGGTGGAGTCGGTTCTCATATAAGTGATAAGACCCGTAGCCCCGTGACGGCCCAATTCGATACCTTCATAGAGCTGCTGGGCAAGCATCATGGTCTTGCGGGAAGTAAAGCCCAGTTTACGGGCTGCATCCTGCTGCAGGGAACTCGTGGTAAAGGGGGCAGCAGGCTTGCGCTTGCGCTCACTCTTCTTGACCTTATCCACGATAAGCTGCTGCTTCTGGAAGTCTTCCACAAGCGCCGTGGTGTTCTTCTCGTCATGAAGGTCGAGCTTTTCGCCGTCCACATGAGTAAGTTCCGCATCAAACATAGCGGACTTATCCTTGCGCAGTTTCATGCCCACCGTCCAGTATTCCACGGACTCAAAGGCCTGAATTTCCTTTTCCCGGTCGCAGATAAGCTTGACCGTAACGGACTGCACACGGCCTGCCGACAGGCCCTTGCGCACCTTGCGCCAGAGCAGCGGCGAAAGTTTGTACCCCACAATACGGTCGAGCATACGGCGGGCCTGCTGGGCATCCACCTGGTCGATATTGATGCCGCGTGGATGTTTTACGGCCTCCTGAATGGCCGGTTTAGTAATTTCATTAAATACAATGCGGCAATCCTCCTCCGGATTCAATCCCAGGATAAAGGACAGATGCCAGGCAATCGCCTCACCTTCGCGGTCAGGGTCGCTTGCAAGATAGACTTTATCCGCATTCTTCGCGTCTTTTTTCAGGGCCTTGATTAAATCCCCTTTGCCCCGAATATTTATGTACTTGGGGGCAAAGTCATTTTCCACATCAATGCCAAACTGGCTCTTGGGCAAATCCCGCAGATGTCCCATCGAAGCCCGCACCATATACTTTTTCCCCAAATATTTTTCAATGGTCTTCGCCTTGGCTGGCGACTCCACGATAACCAAGGTCTTTTTTACTTTGCTTTTCGCCTTGGTTTTCGCTTTGGCCTTTGTTTTTTCTGCAGCCAAACTTTCACTCCCTCTCAGCACGCCTATAGGCATGCATTTCATTTTCTATCACAATCCCCTTGAGCTCCATTTCCAGAAGCAGGTAGGATAAATTTGCTATTTCACCATCCGGCAGGCTCATCATGATTTCATCCAAGGAAAGCGCATGGTCAAAGGAAAGCACCTGATAAATAGCCTGCTCCTCTGCCGTGAGTTTTACCTTTGCTGATGGTTTATTTTCCGCCGGGGCCAGATTAAATTCTTCCAGCACATCCTTCGGCTCAGTGACGAGCTTAGCTCCCTGCTGAATCAGATGATTGCAGCCGGCACAGCCTGGCGAATAAATACTGCCGGGCACGGCATAGACATCCCGGCCAGAGGACAGCGCCATCTCTGCCGTAATCAGCGAACCGGAACGAGCGGCGGCTTCCAGCACCAGCGTACCTTCGGCAAGGCCGCTGATAATGCGGTTCCTTGCCGGAAAATACGCCGGCAGTGGCCTGGTTCCCGGCTCATACTCCGAGATAACAGCACCGCCACTATCGGCAATATCATAGAGCAGCTTGCGATTCTCAGATGGATAGGCAATATCCACGCCACAGCCCAGCACAGCCACTGTGCGGCCGGCTTTCAGCGCCCCCAGATGGGAAAACGTGTCAATGCCACGGGCAGCACCGCTGACCACCGTAAGGCCTGCCGCTGCCAGCTTCTCACCAAATTCCAAAGCCGCTGCCTGACCGTAGCCGGAGAACCTCCGCGCTCCCACCATAGCTACCCGCCGGGCATCCGGTTCCAGTATGCCAGTATAATAGAGCAATACTGGCGGCGCATAGATTTCCCGCAGCACTTCCGGATAGTTTTCTTCCATTATAGATACCGTGTGAATGAGCTTCTTCTCGCAGGTCTTCTTTATCGCCTCGGGCACAGCCTCATGCTGACGACAAAAATCAGCCAGCCTTTGAGCCAATCTGGATGTCAGCACCCGCGCAGCGATTAAGTCATCCTTATCCGCCCGCCAGACAGCAGCTGCATTTCCCATAGACTCCAACAGCTGCCGCAAATACCGGCAGCCAATCCCCGGACAGCGAAGCATCGCCGCCAAATAAAAATGTTCGTCCTGCACTTCAGCCATAATCATCACCAAGCCTATACGTTATACAACCATAACAAAAATTTAGAAATTATGCAACACTTTACAGATTTTATTCATAAATATTTTTCACCACGAAGAACTTTTTCCCTTCTATTCTTAAAGAAAAAGTTTTCGCTCTGCAGTTCAGGTTAAGACGACGTTACAGCCATGTTGAGCGCAAAAAAGAGAGCACATCTGCTGATATGCCCTCTGGTTATTTTGTATAGACTTAACCGTTCGAACCGACTCCGGGGAGGTGAGTCATCGGTCGAATGGCAACCTTATTTCTGGTCATGCCACGTGACCTTGCTTCATCCCGAATACTGGCCGTAAGATCACCAACTCTTTGATTGTAATAACGCATGTGCGTTTCCCCACAATCAAGATTCCACTGAATCATTTGTCTTGTCACATCACCTTTCGCGTAATCATAAAACTCGTTCTGATTGAGGGTGCGATTATACACGACATAGTACTTCTTGCCATCTACCCAGATATCCTTACCTCGGCCATAACCATAATCGAAGCTGCCAACTACCTGATCCAGTTCCATATCAACCAGCTTATTCATGAACTTCTTTTCCATTTTATTTTCCTCCTCACATCTTAACGTGTTGTTATCTTGCTTTCTGTCCTTTATATCCCCGAAAGCAAAAAGTGTGTAGTAGGATAGAAAAAAATTTGAAAAGTACGCAATAAGCCCGCGAGCGTCTTTAGAATATCGATGTAAGCAATGCACGAAAACAGCCCGGTGGCTGATAAAACTTTTCCGTCGCGTTAGGCAAGCCTGTCAAAGCTACGGAAAAGTTTTATCAGCCACCGGGCGTCTTAGCATATAGATGTAAACAAAAACCGAATTCTAAGCCGAATCTTACTTCATGCGCTTAATGGTAAACCGTCCCGTCTCTACTTCCTTGCGGTGGCAATGCGGGCACTCATTTTCGATAAGTCCCGTATAGCCGCAAACCGGGTCGCGGTCAACCGGATGGTTGATGGAGAAGTAACCCATATCCGCATCGTGCATGGCACGAACCAGACGTTCAAAGGCCTTAACATTCTTGGTCGGGTCGCCGTCCATTTCGATATAGGCGATATGGCCAGCGTTTTCCAAAGCATGGTAAGGCGCTTCAATGCGAATCTTGTCAATAGCCTTAATCGGATAGTAAACCGGCACATGAGAGCTGTTGGTCATATAATCTCTGTCCGTAACACCCTCAATCACACCATAGACCTTGCGGTTGGAACGCTGGAACTGACCGGCAGTCGATTCTGCCGGGGTCGCGAAGCAGGACCAGTTCATGTGTTCTTCTTCCGTGTATTTATCCATGCGCTCACGCAGATGGCCGACAATCTTAAGGCCCAGCTCCTGCGCTTCAGCACTTTCACCGTGATGTTTGCCGATAAGAGCCTTGAGGCACTCAGCCAGACCGCAGAAGCCTACGGAATAGGAAGCATGCTTCAGCACATCCTTGATGCTGTCATCAGCACGCAGCTTGTCGCTGTCCATCCAAACACCCTGCCCCATGAGAAACGGGTAGTTGTAGACATGCTTTTCTGCAATGACATTCAAGCGGGCGAGGATATAGTCATGGCTGATTTCGATATATTTATCGTAAAGCTGCCAGAACTTATCCATATCCCCCTTGGCTTCCAAAGCCAGCTTCGGCAGGTTGATGGTGGTGAAGGCAAAGTTGCCGCGGCTGCCGGATTCTTCCGGGCCGTTGACATTGCTCATGACACGGGTGCGGCAGCCCATGGTAGCCACCGTGGAGTTGTAATCACCGGGCTTGTAATACTGGAGATTATACGGCGCATCGATGTTCACGAAGTTCGGGAACAGACGCTTGGCGCTGACCTTGCAGGCCTGCTGGAACAAATCGTAATTGGGGTCTTTGGGATTGTAGTTGACCCCGGCTTTCAGCTGGAACACCGAAATCGGGAAAATCGGCGTCTCGCCGTTCCCCAGACCAGACCAGATGGCATTGAGGACTTCCCGGGTAGCCAGGCGGCCTTCCGGGCTGGTATCCATACCGTAATTCAAAGAGCTGAAGGGAACCTGCGCACCGGCACGGCTATGCAACGTGTTGAAGTTATGAATCATTGCCTCCATGGCCTGATGGGTTTCCTCCACCACATCAGCGCAGGCCAAGCGATAGACATTGCGGGCCAGACGGCCGGACTCATCCGTGGGCAGTTTATAAGTATCTGCCAGCACAGCTTCCAGAGCTTTCTTAATCGCCTGTACAGATTCAGTGGCACGGGCGTCTTCGCTATTTTCCGTGTAGCTGCAGGCGCTAAAATCCATAGCCGGCTTAAAGTTTGCCTTAAATTCCTTTTCCGTGCCAAAGTCATGGGTATCGAACTGATACATCAACGCCTTGTGTGCTTCGCTGATGACTGCCTTGCGGAAAGACTTGCGCACGCCATCAGCCATGGCATAGTCAAAGGCATTGATAGCCTGACCGCCGAACATATCGTTCTGGTTGGACTGGATGGCAATGGCTGCCAGCGAAGCATAGGAACGGATGGAGTTTGGTTCACGCAGGAAGCCATGGCCCGTGGAGAAACCGCCCTTAAAGAGCTTCAGCAAATCAATCTGGCAGCAGTTAAAGGTAATCAGCGAGAAGTCCTTGTCGTGAATATGAATCCAGTTCTCCTTGTCGGCCTCGCGGAACTCGTCGGTAAGCACATAGTTATCCACGAAATGCTTGGCACCTTCGGCCCCCAGCTTCAGCATGATACCCATGGAAGCATCGGTGTTGATGTTAGCATTATCACGCTTGGAATCCACATCCACTGCATCGGCAAAGAAGATATCCCGATAGGAGGACATGAGGTGTTTCTGGGCAATACGGCGTTCCGTATGTTTCTGGCGATAGGTGATATACTTCTTGGCAATATCATAGAAGTTGTACTTCATGAGCTCCTGCTCAACGATATCCTGAATTTCCTCTACGCTGACATTCTCGCGATCCTGAATGTCCCACTCCACCTGACTGGTAACTTCATCAATATCCTTGGGGTTCATCTTGTGGCCGCCGTCATTATTGGCACCAGCGATGGCATTATAGATTTTCTCCCGGTTGTAAGGTACGGTATGTCCGGAACGCTTCGTAACTGTTTTCAAATTCATAGACTACAGGCACCGCTATCTTGCGGTTCACCCTCACGCCTCCTCTATATGTTGTGGTTAATTTATGTCGTAACGGTATATATTGTAGCAAATAACGGTCTTTTTCGCAATGAAAAAAAATCACAGCCGGTATAATTAAGCGCAAAATAAATATCCCCCGGCTTAGCCGGGGGTTTTACATTAACGGCCTATAAGGCCTCTTTTTACCAGCTGCGCTTAAAAGCGCTTGTACGGTCCGCCACACGCTACTTATTTCCGATTACCCGTAAACGGGTCTATCGCCTCTAGCGTTAGCTGCTCGGCCATATGGTCTTCACTTAGTTGCTGCTTTATATATTCCGCTATCTTCTTTTCGTTCTTTCCTACGGTACTCACATAATATCCTCGACACCAAAATTGTCTGTTTCTATACTTATATTTCATATTCCCCCATTTCTCATATATCATCAGGCTACTCTTCCCCTTCAAAAATCCCATAAAGTTCGATATACTAAATTTCGGTGGTATCTCTACCAAAATATGGATGTGGTCTGGACATGCCTCAGCTTCCAGTAAATTCACCCCCTTCCATCTGCACAATTCACGTATTATCTTTCCAATCTCATACCTCATTTGCCCGAAAAACACTTTCCGCCTATACTTCGGCGCAAAAACAATGTGATATTTACACTCCCATTTCGTGTGTGATAAACTATGGATGTCGTTCTTTTGCATTACGACAAAACCTCCCTATTCATAATTTTGCAGTTGACGGACCGCAACAATTATTTTCTAGGGAGGTTTTTCTTTTCCTTTAAAGACTCATCGCTAAAGCTTTACGGAACCCCTGGTCTAACCAGGGGTTTTCTAATAACAAAAA